>JBCQTG010000023.1:0-25324 GCA_047178765.1 Rikenellaceae bacterium
ACTGCACACCGACAGTAGCAAAGCTCTTTATAGCCTCGCCAAAGAGCTTCAACCTATCTGGCATACCCGCCAACTCCTCATCGCTCCACTCACCCAGTACATAGTCAACCTGAAAACCCTTAGCAAAATCGCCTCCAACACCAAAACGGATACGAGTATAGTTATCACCACCCGTCAACTCTGCAATATTACGCAATCCATTATGCCCTCCGGCACCACCTTTGGTACGCATACGAAGTGTTCCGAAGGGTAGCGAGATGTCATCTGAGATAACCAGCAGATTCTCCCTCGGGATCTTCAGCGTATCCATCCAGTAGCGCACCGCCTTACCCGAGAGGTTCATATATGTCGAGGGTTTGAGCAGCGTCAATGTCCGCCCCTTATGTTTCAATGTAGCTACATCGCCATAACGCATAGTCTCAAAAGAGATGTTGGATGCCTCAGCTAAGGCATCCAACACTTTGAAACCGATGTTGTGGCGTGTCTGGGCATATTCACTTCCGATATTCCCCAGACCCACAATCAGGTATTTCATTATTTACCCTGCTGATTCTTAGCCGAGCGAGTAGCACGAGTTACACGTACTGCACATACCGCTGTAGTTGCAGGGGTAACAAACTTAACATTCTCTACATTAAGATCACCAACGAAGATGGTCTTACCCAACTCCAATGCAGTAACATCAACAGTGATCTCATCTGGCAAGTTAGCCTCCAAAGCGCTAACAACCAACTTACGAGCCGACAAAGCCAACTTACCACCGACCTTAACACCGGCAGCTGTACCCTCCAACTGAACTGGTACTGCGATAGATACTGGCTTGCCATCGATAACGCGGAAGAAGTCGATGTGAAGGATCTCCTCACGTACTGGGTGGAACTGAACATCGCGAAGTACCGCCTTCTCAACCTTACCATCGATATTCAACTCAACGATAAATGAGTTTGGAGTGTAGATCAACTGCTTCAAATCCTTAGCAACAACAGAGAACGATACTACATCGCCTCCACCATACAATACACATGGAACCTGACCCTCACGGCGAACCGCCTTTGCTGCTTTCTTACCATACTCGGCACGTGCAACAGCTGACAACTGAATTGTTTTCATCTCTTTAATTCTTTATTTTTTTATTATTACCACCAGCAGTACTCACCTCTTAAGCTATCAACCCAAAAAGCCCATTCTGCCTGACCGCGGCAAAGATAGTAACAATATCCGAAATATGCAAATTTACACGCAAAGTAATGAGGTTTACACCCATTAGGCTGCATGCTAAGCCGTAGGCGAAGTATGACAGCCCAGAGGTAGTCTCATGCAATATTATAGATGTGTTTTATAACTTGTGAAACTTGAGTATGGAATTTTAGAATGTATCTTTAGTATAGTGGTACTTTTCGTATAGCTTAACAGAACTATCTTTAGGCGCTTGCGTACCGCCGGGACCATTACGCTCCGTCATGAAGAGATCATACTGTGGCAACTCCTTAAGAAGCTGGTCACGTTGAGCGCGATGCGCCTCAGAGACCTTGCTCCAATCCTCAATCAGAGGGAAGCTATCATAATCCTCTACATTGGTGGTCATATCATACCACTTTCCATAACCATCCCTCATAACCTTATCGCCTCGAATAAGCTGTGAACCGCCACGATAAGCATATATATAGTCACGATGGTGGTCGCTCTTAGTGGTTAGGTATGGGAGGAGACTAACACCATTAATATCGTAGTCACTAGGAATATCTACACCTACCAACTCAGCTAATGTAGGGAGTATATCAGCCACATTAACCAACGCCGACTGCTCACCCTGCTTAGTCATATTGAGACATGGAGCATATATAATCATAGGCACATGCACACCCTTCTGCCTCTCGATCTTACCCTTTCCATATCCAGATGTTCCATTATCTGCCGCTATAATAAGTATGGTATTGTCATCTATACCCATCTGCTTGAACTTCTCCATATATCTCCATACAACATAATCGATATAGCTGATTTGTCTGTGTATTCCATCTTCAGTGACGGTTCCGTGTGTGTCGTAAACACCCTTATCACCTGTAATATTAGGATCTTTGCGTGTGTAGTTCTTACCATCCCAATTAATAACAGGTGTTCCGGGCCAATTACTATTAGTCTCTGGATTGAGGAAGTTATACGCAGCATGCCCAAGATGTGTCGTATGGTAGATAAAGAATGGTTTACCCTCATCATGCTTACGCTCCATAAAGTCGATAATAAAGTCCTGCGCCAGATCGGGACCATAATCATTCAACCCGAAGTTTGCGATCGACTCTGGTGTGTTTGGCCACGCCTCAAGGGTGTTTTGCCTCTTGCACGATGGGTCGTTGACAAGTGTTATTCCGGGGTACCAATAGTAGCTTATCTGCTGATATGTCTCGACCTCTTCACCGCTATCTACAATTGTATATACACCCTGCTTACCCTTCACCCTCTCCATCTTGAAATCGGTGTGTGGAGCGCCCGCTGATAGCGAGCCGGGGGTATAGAATCCCTCATCGAAACCATATAAATCGGCTCTCTCAGGGTAAGGCACCTGAGTCTTTTCAGCCCAATATGTTGCATAGCCACCCATCTGAGCCACCCTACCTAGCTGTAGTGGTGAGCTAGCGAATGGAGGGTATGTCTCCTCTTTTCCAGTCTCTCCGATATATGTTCCCTTCTCCTTATTCTCCCACCACTTATGTATATGGGCATATCGACCAGTCATCATCTGCGCACGGCTAGGTGATGAGACTGTCGCAGCCCAGCAGGTATTTATCCAACACCCCTCATTAGCCAATCTATCCATCACGGGCGTAGATGCACGCAGAGCGGGATCTTGTGTATTATCACCCCTCAAATCGCTCCATACAGACGATCCATAGATTGGAAATTCACGAGCCGATATATCATCAGCAAATAGAAGTACAACATTTGGTTTTGTAGCACCCCTCTTCGGTTTAGCCTCTGCCGCCACAATTGGGGCAATAGCTGCACACAGCGTCAAAGGGGCAGCAATTTTCAGATAGTTTTTCATTAGGTTAAATCTTTGTTTGGATACAAATATAGAGTTTTTACACTGAATAACAAAAATATAGCGAAAAAAAGTTTGCAATGTGCAGATAAGTTACTACCTTTGTCCCGCTTATAGGGTCGAGTACCTTATGCATAATAGTTTATGTGGGTCGCGAACCCACACCATATTAATAATTAAACAATAGCAAAAGATGGCTGTTAAAATTCGTTTGGCTCGTCACGGTAAAAAGGGCTACGCATTCTATCACATCGTCGCGGCTGATGCTCGCGCACCACGTGACGGACGATTCATTGAGAAGTTGGGAACATACAACCCAAACACTAACCCTGCAACAATCGAGCTTAAGTTCGATCGCGCATTGGATTGGTTGAACAAGGGCGCACAGCCTACTGATACTGCACGTTCAATCCTATCTAAGGAGGGTGTATTGATGATGAAACACCTTGAGGGTGGAGTAAAGAAGGGTGCATTCACACAGGAGCAGGCAGAGGAGAAGTTCAATGCTTGGGCAGAGGCTAACAACCGCAAGGTAGCTGACTTCAAGAGTAAGTTGGCAGCTGAGGTTGAGGCTGACAAGCAGGCTCGCCTAACAGCTGAGAGCAAGGTTAACTCAGACCGCGTTGAGGCTATAGCACAGAAGGCAGCGGCAGCAGTAGCTGAGGCAGCAGGTGCAGCTACAGAGGAGGAGACTGAGGCTGCTGAGTAATCAGAGAACTAGGTCTCTTAGATGAGAAGGATTGGGGAGCTTATAAATTAGTTCCCCTTTTTATTTTTAATCCATAATATCAACCTCAAATGGTATCAGTAATCATTCCGAACTACAACCACTCCATATTCTTAACACAACGTATCGAGTCTGTTCTTAATCAGAGCTACACCAATTTTGAGCTAATAATATTAGACGACAAATCATCTGATAATAGCCGCGAGATAATAGAGCGATATAAGGATAACGAGCATGTCTCACATATCATATTTAATGAGCAGAACTCAGGCAGCACATTCAAACAGTGGGATCTAGGCTTCTCTCTAGCCAAGGGCGAATATATCTGGATTGCCGAGAGCGATGACTACGCCGAACCAACCCTACTACAGAGATGTGTAGAGCAACTTGACGCCAATCCAGAGACATCAATATGCTACTGCGACTCCAATATTGTAGACTCTAACGGAGAGCCAATAGCGGATAGTTGGCTCCTGCCACTAATTGAGGCAACAGATGAGAGCTGCAAGATAAAATATAGCGGAGAGGAGTTTATACGCGAGAAGCTACTTCAAAACAACTATATATACAATGCCAGCATGGCACTGTTCCGCAAAGAGGCTATCTACTCACTTGATAACAAATATAAAGAGTTTAAGTGCTGTGGAGATTGGCTCTTCTGGATATTTATTGCTCAGCAGGGGTCTGTGATTAGAGTACCCGAGCGACTAAACAATTTCCGACAACACCCAAATAAAGTTAGTATAGGGAAGAATCAGCTCACATCTATATCTGAGTCTATCTTTATCAAGAGTGTAACAGCACTAAACCTGTGCAAGGATTATAATAGAGCAGCGATATTAAAAGAGAGTCTTAATCCTCAGACCTTTCTCTATGATGAGGGTATCAACACATTTATTGATGTATTCATGCATAGCAAGACCTCTCGCAGATTTAAGCTATTTATGATGCTATGCCTCTACCGACATAAAAGGCGATCTTTTTATAGCGATGAAGATTACCTGAAGTATAAAACTACGGTGAAGAATACAATTGCCGATAAGGTTAAAATGGTCTCAGTGATGTGCTTCTTAATGAAAAACTCTAAGACGCTACATCGATATATGCAGAGCAAACTGTATTAAGAGAGAGGGGTGGGGGAGAACGTAGTTTACACTATTTATGGCTACCTTTAGTAAGATATAGTGTAAGTAACTTTGAGTTTTTTATCAAGAAACCAGCTATAGGAGCTGTAAAATGCCCCAACATCTCTCTATATAGACGATACCTATCGCTGGGTATATTCTCTTTTATTCGCCTTACAGTATTATATGCTAATGCCATGGCATACAACTTCAGCCTATATTGCAGGGCGCTCTCTTTTATCAACTTTATATACAACTCCCCCGTCTCAGTTAAGAGTGACTGGGGCGAGAAGCTCTTTACCAGCTCTGCATAACTCTCCTTGTCGTAGAGATGAAAGAGTATAGCGACCTTAAAGTAGAGAGACTCTAACGCCACCTGCTCTCGCTTGGCATTTACACTAACCTTATTACCATGCTGTCGAAAATAGTTGAGTGGCTCTGTAATACGGATAACCGAGCCACAACTCGCCATCAAGGACCAGAACAGCCAGTCACCGCAGCTCTTAAACACCTTGTATACTGGATCAACCCTTGACAAGCAATCTTTTCTAAATAGAGCCATACTAGCGTTATAGATCACACAGGCGTGAAACATCGCCCCTTTTAAGAGTTCTGAACCCTCCCTCTTGACCACGACCTCAGCACCCCGAGGCTCAAAACAGCCATACAACCTATGATTATCGGTCGCCGCACCATTGGAGTCAACAATATGTGAGTCGGTGTAACAAATAACAGCATCTGGATTTGCATCTAGCTGGGCGACACACCTCTCTAAAAATGTTGGGTCGGCATAATCGTCACTCTCCGCAATCCAGATATATCTACCCTTCGCGAGCGAGAGTCCGAGATCCCACTGCTTAAATGTACTACCCGAGTTGACCTCATTGATGACAATATGCGACACATGCTCATTATCACGATAGCTCTCAATCACCTCTCTACTGCTATCAGAAGATTTATCATCCAATAGTATCAATTCAAAATCTCTATAGCTCTGATTTAGAATCGACTCTATCCTCTCTACTAGATAGGCAGAGTGTTTATAATTGGGGACAATTACAGAGACCGTCATTTAAACTTTATTTAGGGGAGTTCTACTAATATTCAATATACAAAGGTAATGATAAACCGCCAATAAAATGGCTCTTTTTCTACAAAAATATAGATATATTAACTATCTTTGCGGCATCAACAAGATAAAACATGCAGAGCGTAGCGAGAATAAACAGATTATTTGGAACGGATGGCGAGGTGATGATCTCGCTCTATGATTCGTTTCCTGAGCTAGTAGATATGGACAGTCCGCTATTTGCGCGGATAGATGGGCTCTTTGTACCCCTCTACTTCAATAAGTTAGAGAGGCGCGGAAAGGCTGGAGCAATAGTCTCTTTTGACGATATTGACACTGAGCGTAGGGTAAGCGAGCTTCTAAATAGTGAGCTTTTCCTTCCAGATGAGGAGGAGTTTTACAACGCTGACGAGGAGGAGTTTACACTCGATGAACTGATTGGTTTTAGTGTTGAGATCATATCTGATGAGCTGAGTGTTAGTGGTGAGATAACCGACTTTATCGACAGCGAGTTCAACCCCCTCTTCGAGGTGACTATAGGCGATAACGAACATCTTATCCCCGCTGCGGAGGAGTTTATCCTCGCAATCGACTTCGAGAGGGAGATTATACGCATCACCCCACCTATGGGGCTTTTAGAGCTGTAGAGATGGCACGTATTGTTGTTGGAATTTCAGGAGGTGTCGACTCATCTGTGGCAGCCTACCTACTTAAGGAGCAGGGACACGAGGTGATCGGTCTCTTTATGATAAACTGGCACGATACCACCGGCACGCTTGAGGGGGACTGTGCATGGCACGATGACAGGGTCTTTGCCGAGCTGGTGGCAAAGAGGCTAGATATAGCACTACATACGGTCGACCTCTCCGACCACTATCGCACGAGAGTTGTCGATCAGATGTTTGCTGAGTATGAGCGTGGACGCACCCCCAACCCCGATATACTCTGTAATCGGGAGATTAAGTTTGACATCTTTCTTGATGAGGCTCTTAAACTTGGAGCCGACTATGTAGCTACAGGTCACTACTGCCAACGCGAGGAGGAGATTATCGATGGTACTACATACTATAAACTAATTGCCGGAGCTGATCCCAACAAGGATCAGAGCTACTTCCTATGCCAACTCTCTCAGCAGCAGCTCTCACGCGCAATGTTCCCCATAGGTCATATGATGAAGAGCGAGGTGCGCAGAGTAGCTGACGAGCAGGGGCTAGCAACAGCCAAACGCAAAGACTCGCAGGGGATATGCTTTGTCGGCAAGGTCGATCTGCCAGTATTTCTACAGCAGAAATTGGCAAAAAAGGAGGGTTATATACATGAGATCAAGGCGACATGGACAAGGTATGCAAAGAGAGTTGCCGAAGATGATCTAGCTACACTCTCCGCACCATTTCCATATACACCTCGTGACGGCAAAAAGATAGGCACACACAACGGCGCACACTTCTACACAATAGGTCAACGCAAGGGGCTGGGGATAGGCGGACGTAAAGAGTCGCTATTTATTATCGCTACAGATGTTGATGAGAATATAATCTATGTCGGCGAGGGCGATTCACACCCGGGACTATATAGAAAGGCACTAAAGATCGATGGCAACCTACACTGGGTCAACCCATCTAAAGAGTTGCAAATTGGCGAGCAAGGTGAGTTCGATTTACGTATCCGCTATCGACAACAACTACAAACAGCAACACTCTTCATGCGCCCCGAAGCTACATATATACTATTCAAAGAACCCCAACGAGGTATAGCCGCAGGACAGTTCGCCGCCCTCTATAGCAACAATGAACTGGTTGCTTCAGGGGTTATCGAGTAAAGATAGGGTCACTTGCTGGCAAGCACCGTGGTCTGCCTCCGGCGGTCGGGTTGCCACCCGATGGGCTGTCGAAAAACTTTGTTTTTCTTTTTTTCGTTGCGCTTTGGACCTTCGAGCTTCGCTCTAACGTTTATATGCTCATCAGCTTAGTTCAAGTAAACTTGACTAAGCTGATGAGCATATAAACTTTCAAACACCTAAAGGTGTTTGGATCCAAAGCGAAAGGTCTGTCGCAAACATTGTCTATAAGAGTGAACATCCTCCAAAATCTCTATGATATGCATTTTGAGCGCAATGGCTGCCCATTCACTTTTGGGTGCAAACATCTGAAAGATGTTTGTAAAATTTTAGAGATCAGATTCTTTTTAGCCAAGTTTACTTGAGCTAAAAAGAATCTGATCTCTAAAATCATATAACGAAGTTATATGCCCAAAAGTGCAACAAAAAGAGATGCAAAGCATCTCGCCAGCCCCGCGAGTGGCAACCCGCCCGCCGGAGGCAGACCACGGTGCTTGCCCTAAAATCCACCCATATTAATGAGTTGAATAGAGTAACTGCTAGAGTATCTATCGATCAGCACCAAGTAGTCGCCATCTGCATCTTCGATCATTGAGATTGGGATATTGGCGTATGAGACTGTTTTGGGGATATACAGATCAATTGTCAGCCCGCTCTTTTGGCACTCCATTGATCGTCGGCAGTAACCCAGCTCATCATACTGGTCGTAATCAAAGAGTGTTTCATTGCTCTCTACATCCACAAACTGTAGTGACGGCATAACCACACATGAGGATATAAGCGCTGTTGAGATGTCGCTAAGGTTATAGCTTTTATACTCATACGCCTCATCACTTGTTTTATAGGCTAGCACGCGCGTCTCGAACATGGAGCTAGAGATAGCATCAACGGGGTCGTATGCAGTTGGATAGTCGCCCATAACCAGAGCGCCATTACTACCTCCGCGCGAAGCCAACCATAGCCCTGAGCAGTTGAGGGTAATATAACTATAGAGCTGATAGCTCTCGTAGAGGCTCTCACCATCGACATAGACCTCTATCCCACCGCTATCATCTTGAAGAACCATCCGCCCCTCCAGCTCACCAAACATATCTGTTGCCACAACCCGCGCCTCTATAGTGAGGTCGTCCATAATCTGATGTGTAGAGCCAAGATAGCGGGATTTTAGCTCACTAATCGAGACCCTACTTTCAAGGGTCACCTCCCCATCTCCCGCATATATATTGGTTGGGGTAGGTGAACTACACCCCAACAGAGAGATCGAAATAAATATCAACAAATACCTCATAATCAACAATTAATATATAGAGGTACAATCCCCACTTCGCCGCATTGTCAAGCCAAGGGAGGTGTTATACCCCTGTTCCAGCGTACCTGTTAATGTACATAGACCACTAGGGATAGTTATCTGCGAATAGTTAGCATAGCTCAACGTATATATCGATATTGAGTGCCACTCATCCTCGCTGAGCAGATCATCACACTGCACAAAGGTGTTTGTCCCACTCCAAAGATTGCTAGGGTTGAGATAATCATTTGGCTCTAGCATCATATTCTGTAGCTCCACCAATCGACCATAGTAGCTATTCAGCTCCGACTCACTCATACTAAGGAGATCATCAAGCCTCACTACTTCGGCAGTAACATCAACATTTGAGTTGGTGACAGCAATATGGTTATCGATAATAATCATCCCGCTAATATCCTCAATCTCACCCCAGTTTGATGCGGGGAGTCCAACCTGCACCACGCCCCACGAACGCATTGCCCTCAGACCATTAAGAGCGACATAGACAATATTACCCTCGGGAAACTTCACATAAGAGTTACTCAGCTCCACCAGCACCTCCATTGCATACCCATCATTCTCAACCATAAACGAGTTGTAGATACTCCCCGACTCGTCATTGGCTGTAACCACCCCTCTAACTACAAGATCAGCGGTTATATCGGCAAACGACCTATCGTCAAGATCGGCATGCAATCTCTCAATTGTATAGTTTGACTCTAGATAGCTACCCTCAACCAGCCTATCATCAAATCTATTATAACACCCCACAAGGATGAATATGATTGGTAATAACTTTATGATCTGCATACACCACAAACTAAAAGAGGATGAGAGCCATTAGCTCATCATCCTCTAAAATAATTGTTACTATCTCTCTCCTCTCCTGTAACTCTCCCCCAATAACTCCTCTCTCCAGTAACTCTCCTCCAGTAACTCTTCTCTCCCCCCTAGTAAATTGGAGGTTCTACTAATACTTGAATGTAGACTCGCTAGATACTGACAATTTTTTACGTCCCTTTGCACGTCTAGCCGCTAGTACCTTACGACCGTTAGCCGTAGCCATGCGAGTGCGAAATCCGTGCTTGTTAACACGCTTTCTGCGTGAAGGCTGGTAAGTTCTCTTTGTTGACATAATATATACTCTTAAATTTTTACTTCTTTTCCGGAGTGCAAAGTTAAATAAAAAAAATGACTTTGGAAAATAAATTGAGGAAATATTTTAAATTTGGTGAAATATATTTTTTATGTTGTAAAAATTGACTATCTTTGAGAATCTGTTTAAGTTTTTCTGCTTAAAAATGCTATGCGCTATTTTGCTTTGATTTTTGATTTTGGTATCGCAGCTAATAGTGGTTCTATTAGCAAGATAGCAAAATCAAAAAGCGAAGCAAAAGAGCCTTAGCAATTTAAGTGGGAAAAATTTAAACAGATTCTGAGTGTGGATGACAAGTTAAAATTTATTCGTTAGTAAGATGGCAATATTTAAAATCACAGGAGGTAAACAGCTCTCGGGAGAGATCACACCTCAAGGGGCGAAGAATGAGGCTTTGCAGATTCTCTGTGCTGTACTGTTGACCGACAAGGAGATTGAAGTTGATAATATACCACAGATTGCAGATGTATTACAACTAATTGATCTACTACGATTTATTGGCGTCAAAGTCACTAAGCTCGATAAAAACAGATACAGCTTCAAGGCGGACGAGATCGATCTCGATCTTTTACAGAGCGAGGAGTATCGAGATCGTTGTATTCGTCTACGAGGCTCAGTGATGCTTGTCGGACCACTACTAGCACGTTTCGGGGTGGGCTTCATCCCCAAACCCGGGGGTGATAAGATCGGTCGTAGACGCTTAGACACCCACTTTATCGGCTTTGAAAAGCTAGGTGCCGAGTTCTACTACGACAGCAGTCGCGAGGCTTATAGTGTCTCGTGTGGCAGGCTCAATGGCTGCTATATGCTCCTCGATGAGGCGTCGGTTACGGGTACAGCAAATATCATTATGGCAGCTGTCTTGGCTCATGGTAAGAGTACCATATATAATGCAGCGTGTGAACCATACATACAGCAGCTCTGCCGAATGCTCAATAAGATGGGTGCAAAGATAGAGGGTGTAGGGTCAAACCTACTCACTATCGAGGGGGTTGAGCAGCTCTACGGCTGTGTTCACCGCATCCTCCCCGACATGATTGAGGTGGGTAGCTTTATCGGGATGGCGGCGATGACCCGCTCGGAGATAACAATTAAAGATGTCTCGTATGATGATCTAGGTATTATACCCGAGCAGTTTAGGCGATTAGGTGTACAGTTTTATAGGCGAGGTGACGATATACACATCCCCAGACAGGAGTTCTACGCGGTCAACTCATTCATCGATGGGTCGATACTTACGGTTGCCGATGCCCCTTGGCCCGGCTTAACCCCCGACCTATTATCGATCTTTGTGGTTGTTGCCACTCAGGCTGAGGGTGCGGTGATGATCCATCAGAAGATGTTTGAGAGTAGGTTGTTCTTTGTTGATAAGTTGATCGATATGGGTGCACAGATCATACTGTGCGATCCTCACCGAGCAACAGTTATCGGACTCAACAACAGAATTAAGTTGCGAGCGACACGCATGACCTCACCCGATATTCGAGCAGGAGTGGCGCTGTTGATTGCTGCTATGAGTGCCGAGGGTGTGAGTATAATCCAGAATATCGAGCAGATTGACCGCGGATATGAGAATATCGAGGGGCGATTGAATGCCTTAGGTGCGGATATTGTAAGGATAGATTAAGAGTGAGCAAGACGGCTAAGAGTGTGCATGACGGCGAAATTTTAAAGATACCGCAGAGTGCTGTTCGGTCACGTACTTTAAGTACGCTCCCTCACATCCCTCTACGCCATCTTCAAAATTTCATCCACCTATCACACTCTTAAGTGGAGAGAAATTTAGCCATAGGTGGTGGAGAGAGAGGTATTACATTATTTTTATAAACAGAGATGAGAAGAGTATTTTTAACACTGCTAACGATGGTGTTAGCGACAGGCGCAATGGCGCAAGAGATTCAGAACTACATTAATGTAAATGGCAGATCGGAGATTAAGATCACACCCAATAAATTTACATTAAATATCGTCATCGACGAGGCGGCAACAAGGGGTGTGCGCAGTGTTGACGAGGCAGAGAGGAGAATGCGCACAGCACTAAAAAAGATAGGTATCAACGTTGAGGAGAGGTTAACCGTATCTAAGATGACGGCAACCGACCTCAAACGCGAGGGCAACAATAGCAGCGCCACATATCAACTAGAGGTTAACGATGGAGAGATGGTGCGAAAGAGTTTTCAGGCTCTACAAAACGAGGGTATAACAGCGGTGACACTACAATCTGCCGACCATAGCGATATTGAGAAGTATAAAAAGGAGGCGATTAGAGCCGCTATTGCGGATGGTCGTGAGCAGGCTGAGATGATTGCCGAGACCTTGGGGCAGCCACTAGGCGATGTCTATAAGGTTAATAACGCATACAGCAGCGCAAACAGCAATATCAATAACATTCAGGCTAGAGGTGTTGCATACGCGGCACCCGAGCCAATGCCAGAGCTAGATTTTCAGCAGATAACCATCAACGGATCTGTCTCACTCTACTTTGTGCTTGGAGTTAATGAGCAGAGTAAAACAATGATAATAAAGTAATAAAATATATAATGGAGGTAAAAGTTATAGCATTTAACCCAGTGCAGGAGAATACATACATCATCTGGGACGAGACGAAGGAGTGCGCAATTATCGATGCAGGGAATTTCAACACACAGGAGAGTGAGTACCTCTTCAAGACCATCGATGAGTTGGGTCTAAAGCCAGTTCTGGCGATCAACACACATGGACACTTCGACCACTTGATGGGCGTTGAGGCGGTACGCGAGAGGTATAACACCCCCTTTGCGCTATCGAGCAAAGATCAATATCTTCTCGACACCTTCCCCGAGGGTACGGTGGTCTACGGAATGAGAATTGGCAAGATGCCATCGAGCTACGAGATTGATCTCGATAGTGTTGACTCAGTAAAGGTCGGCAACATGACCATACAGATCATCAAGACACCGGGACATACACCCGGACACGTCTCACTCTACGAGGCTGAGAGTCGCACCCTCTTCACGGGAGATACCCTCTTCCGCGAGAGCATCGGACGCACCGACCTCCCGGGTGGAGACTATAGCGTATTGATGAATACCCTCACAAAGTGCATCCTACCTATGGGTGATGATATTAAGGTCTATCCGGGTCATGCTGAGCCTACATCGATCGGGCATGAGGCGCTGTATAACCCATTTATTGTTGAGGCGATAAACGGAGAGGTGGGGTATTAATATGAGGATTGATATATTAACGGTTGTCCCAGAGTTGTTGAACTCGCCTCTCAACGAGTCGATTCTGAAGCGTGCGCAAGAGAGAGGGCTAGCGGAGATTGTGGTTCATAACCTACGCGACTTCACCGATGATAAACATCGCACAACAGATGACTACCCCTTTGGTGGTGAGGCTGGTATGGTGATGAAGCCAGAGCCGATCTTCCGTGCCGTGGAGTTTTTACAGTCGCAACGAGAGTACAACGAGATCATCTACACCTCACCTGACGGGGTGACATACGATCAACGCGAGGCAAATAGGTTGTCGTTAATGGGGAATATAATAATCCTGTGCGGACACTACAAGGGGATCGACTATCGTGTGCGCGAACACCTTATCACACGCGAAATATCGATTGGCGACTATGTACTAACTGGCGGTGAGCTGGCAGCATGCATCATTGTCGACTCTATTGTGAGGTTAATTCCGGGTGCTATTGGGGATGAGGCATCGGCGTTATCCGACTGTTTTCAGGATAATTTACTAGCCCCACCCGTCTATACCCGACCGGCAGATTTTCGTGGTTGGAGGGTCCCTGATGTGCTGCTTTCGGGTAACTTCGCTGCAATTGAGAGGTGGAAAGAGGAGCAGGCATGGGAGCGTACAGAGCGTCTGCGCCCCGATTTAATCAAGGAGTGATTTAACCTTTTTTATTAACGATACTCTATTATAATAGGTAGGCATAAATATTGTTTATAACAGATATAAAAATTACAATTATGAAGAGAATAACTTATCTCATTACATCACTACTAGTGATATTAATGGTATGTAGCATAGATGCTGCATCGGCACAAAAGAGCAAGTCAAAATCAAAACCTGTTCCAACAGCGCCTGAACCATCAAAAGGCAAAAAGGTTGTTGTCCCAGCCAAGGCAAAGAGCGTAGCTAAGCTACCAGCTAAACACAGCACGGTGACTGTCAAGGGGGCGAACTTCTTCGTCTCAGGAGGTAAATACTACCGCAAGAGTGGCGTTAGCTTCTCGCTGGTTCTTCCTCCAATTGGATTGAGGGTAAAGACCCTACCACCAGCACCAAAACCATTTAGATACAACAATGTTGTCTACTATGTCGATTCAGGAGCTATCTACCAGCAGGTTGGAAGTGAGTACGAGGTTGTAGCACCAACAGTGGGTATGGTTGTACCAGAGCTACCAGAGGTTAATGTAGCACAGCTCAGCATCGATGGAAAGATCTTCTATGAGTACGATGGCATGCTCTACAAACCCGTTGTCACCACCGAAGGTGTACAGTATGAGGTTGTTGGCGATATAAATTAACGTGGGTTTGAAAATAAGAAAATAGCCAAAATTAGTTGTAAACATTTGGCAAATTAAAATATAATCACTATATTTGCACCACCAACGACAGACGTTGGTATTAGGCGATCTCGTAGCTCAGCAGGTAGAGCACATCACTTTTAATGATGGGGTCCTGGGTTCGAGCCCCAGCGAGATCACCAAATATAGATGAAAGTCTAAGAAAATCCCTGATAATCGTTTGATTATCAGGGATTTTTTGATGAAGGTGGGGTGGGGGCTGTGTGGCTGTGTGGCTGGGCAGAGCCAGCCTATCTCCTAGGGTAGGACCAACAGCCAGTTGAGGTTGGCAACCTTTGCTGCCCCTTTAAAGACTACGCATAGATTGGTTTTGCCCTCTATAGGGGTTAGAATATCGCTCTCGATAGTCTCCCAGTTATTCCATCCTCCTGTATGTTTGACATCGAACTTGGCTATTAGCTTACCACCTGCGCTGTTTTGGCGAACCTCAATCGTTCCACCTCGCTGTCCGCAGGCAACACGTGCTTGAATACGCTTAGATTTGCCATCGACAAAGTCAACATCATTAAAGGTGACATTTGAGTTGTAGGCAGCATCGCACACCATCCATCCCGCTGGTTCATTGCCGCTAACGAAGGCTATTGAGGCACCATCGATAGTGTTGTAACGGTCAATCTGAATTGTATCACCGGGCATCGGTTCACCTATTCCGCGTCTTGTTGGAACAACTTTATTGATTGTTCCATCCTCGTTAAAGGTCATATATTCAGCGCATACAGAGCGTAGCTTGCTATGTCCACTTAGCTCCCATGTGTGGTAGAAGAAGATCCAGCGATCCTTATACTTTACAATCGAGGAGTGGTTTGTATCTTGAGCTATACGATCCATTATATTGCCATAGTAGAGGTATGGACCCATAGGTTTTTTTGCAATAGCGTAGCCAACGGTATACCCTTGATTAGCTAGGTTATGTGCAAAGATCAGATAGTAGCGATCACCGATCTTAATTGGGAAGGGTCCCTCTTTGTACCCTGCTGGTAGCCCCTCGACAGTTACCAACTCATGTTTGATACTCTTCATATCGTCATTTAGTGGGGCAACTCTAATCCCCTCGCCCGACTTCACGAAGATATAGGCTTGGTTATCATCGTCAACTAAGATTCCGGGGTCGATGCCAAACATACCCTCGATATAGCTCTTCTCCCACTTAAATGGACCCTCTGGATTTTTGGCTACACCCACACCAATACGGCGATACTTATCATCGTTGAGAGCCTTTGCTGGGTAGTAGTAGTAGTACTTGCCATTACGCTCGATGCAGTCAGGCGCCCACATAGCGCAGACATCCTTCATCCCCCAAGGTACATCATTCTCCTTGAGAATCCATCCGTGATCGATCCATGTGCTACCCCCTTTGAGTGAGAAGGCGTGGTAACCGGGCATGCAGAAACCGGCTGATTGATCGAAGAAAACATGCCCCTCATCTGGAACTTTATCCCCTGAGGGGTATAGAAAGAGTCGACCATCGTGGACACGTGCCGATGGGTCGGCAGTGAACTGGTGTGTTATTATTGGGTTCTGAGCAGTAGCTATAAATCCAATGGCTAGTGCTAAGAATGTTAATAGTAGTTTTTTCATTTTATATGTTTTTTAGTACTGTGAGTAATAGCTTCACGCTTCGGCTATAGAATACTATCCCCAAAAAAATCGCGGAGTTTAGAGGGGCTACCATCCTCATCACCAACAAGAAGATAGAATACTAGTCCAGCATCTGAGATGTCTGCATGCCCCTTAGCATTTGGCTCCATTCGTGAGTAGATCCAGCGGATATTGGGATCTTTGCTATCGCGCATCCAATACCATACGGAGAAATCCTTTAGAGAGTTCCACAATTTATTGGGGTCATTCGATCCATTCTGATCCTTAATTCTTCTATACTTTATCCGACCCTCGCTAAGTGCTATCGCCTGCTCCATTGTGTGGTGGTAGGGGCGACGTAGGTGGTTGTCGTTATAGCCGCTATGCGACAATACATATATGTGTGATGTACTCTCGATACCACCCTCGGCGACCACCTCATCGATACATTGATAGAAGAACTCCGATGGTCCCATATGGATAAAGTAGAGAGGGTCAGACTCTGTGGAGCGGGCAATCTCCCGCTTCAGACTCTCCTTTGCTCTGTTAAACTCTTTGGTGCAGTCGTAGAATACCGCTGAGTTCAACGGCAGACGAGCTAGTCCCCCCTCAACACCGATAGCCATCATATTCTCCTCATCGGGACCGGGTAGACCCTCGACAAAGTTATTGTATGAGAAGTGAACCAGCTTATGCCCTAGGTTCAACTTAGCTATGATAGCCATTGTAGCTGGTGTAGCACCCCAATCATCCTCATCGGCACGTAACCACTTGTCGAGTGGATCATCGACATTGTTACCATCGGCGCTAATTGCAAAGCGGTTGTTATTGTAGTTCCACTCCTGTGCAGAGCAGATTACGCTGAGTTGAAGCAGCAGCGCAATAAGTGTTATTTTATACATCTCTTTGGGGATATTACAAATTCAAATGTGTAGTCCTGATAGGGTAGTTGGTAGCTCTTCTCGGGCTGCGCACCCCAGCTATTGACACATGCCAATCCATACTGTGCTTTGTCTATACACACCTCGGTGAAGCTCTCTTTCGTGAGATCACATGTGTTGCGTTGATCCTTCTTCGCTCCATCATCTAGTGCCTCGATAGTGTAGTTAAGTGCTGAGGCTGAGAAGGGTGCATCGCTCTTGACGGTGATACCCAAACCACCCTTGTCAACTACACTCAACCAGCGTAGATCGCTCTTTGTTCCGCACTCCTGAGGTAGAATGTAGGGGTAGAACTGCTCCTCGACACTCTGGTTGTATAGTCCAATTGTTGCTGAACTCTTGCGGTCGCTATAGTTCTCGAATGGTCCTCTTCCGTAGTAGTTGACACCATCAAACTCCTCGCGCATACGCATACGCACTCCAAAGCGCATAAGATCTCCAACCTTGCTATTTGGGTCGGCGGTCATTTGCTGCTCCACCTTTATCGCTCCGATATTATTTATCGTGTAGATCATCTTAATAGTTGCATTGCTCTGCGAGAGCTTATGCTCCGACTCTACAATCACTAAGCCGTTCTCCTCTCTGTGGGTGAGTGAGGTGAGCTTATATTGTGGGTTGCGCCACGCTATAGACCTTGTCTGTACTCTCGATCCGTAGTCGTTGTCGGTGGGCGCACGCCAGAAGTTTGGCTCTATCTGCGTTCCCTCTTCAAGAATCTCGTTGCCATCTACTGCATAGTGCGATATAAATCCACTCTCTTTGCAGATGTCGATCTGGAAATTCGATCCAACGACCTCGATAAAGTGGTTGTCATCGCCGGGTGTCCACTGCTTAGGTGGGTCGACAACTTTGATCGTTGAGGGGGTAATATTCACCTGCGAGTGGTTGGCTATTTGCAACTCGTCAAACCTGTATGGGCGAACTTCAATCTGCTGATAGGCAACCTTATGACCCGCTTCGAGCATCATCTCGGCGCGTTTTAATCGATACTCTACATTGAGTAGAAGCTCGCTGTCGCATCCATCAATTTTATAATCTAGAGTGATGGTCGATCGCTGTTGAGCCTCTACATTGAGTTCACTCACTACGCCGCTCTGCTTAACCTCTCCATTGCTAAGTAGACTCCATACCATGTAGTAGTTTGAGAGGTTGCGGAAGTGGTTCTCATTGTATATCTCAACCTCTCCTCTGGTCAAATCCACCCCTTTAGTCCATATGCTCTGGTGCTGGTAGGCAACCTCATAGGCGTGGGGGTTAAACTCTCTATCGGGGTTCACCACTCCATTGTTGCAGAAGTTGTTATCTGTTGGGTCGTAACGGTTGAAGTCGCCACCATAGGCAAAGAAGATCTCGTTATCACCATTACGCCAACGTATCGCCTGATCGGCAAAGTCCCAGATGAAGCCACCCTGATAGGATGGGTATTTGCGTATCATATCCCAATACTCCTTGAATCCTCCCATCGAGTTACCCATCGCATGGGCATACTCACACTGTATCACAGGTTTGCAGGGGTTGTTCTCTAGGTAGATCTCACACTCCTGCAACGAGGCATACATCGGGCAGTAGGTGTCGGTCTTTGCCAGCTGATCGGCACGAGCCTCTCGTGCCTGCTCGACGCTCATTCCACCCTTGCGAACATCGGTGCGGAAGGGGTTGACAGCACCCTCATATTGGCAGAGCCTAGAGGGGTCGGCACTCTTGATCCAGTCGTAGCACACTGCGAAGTTCTTACCCATTCCAGCCTCGTTACCTAGCGACCAGAAGATCACCGATGGGTGGTTGAAGCTACGCTCAACATTGCGCTGATTACGCTCTAGATGCGCCTTTGTAAAGTTATCTCTGATGGCTAGCGTATGCTCACCATACTCCATACCGTGGCTCTCGACATTAGCCTCAGCAACAACATAGATACCATACTTGTCACATAGCTCATACCAGTAGTTATCATCGGGGTAGTGGCAGGTGCGAACGGCATTGATGTTAAGCCTCTTCATGGTGCGAATATCATCCTCCATACGCTCGCGAGTGAGGGCAAAGCCTCTATCTGGATCTATCTCATGGCGGTTGACACCTTTGAACAGCACCGCCTTGCCATTGACTAGCACCTGACTATCCTTTAGCTCGATGCTTCTGAAACCAACCTTTACTGGGATCACCTCACCGCCCATCTTAGCCGTTAGCGTGTAGAGGTATGGGGTCTCGGCACTCCACTTCTTAGGGTTTGCCACCTTTAGCGTTGCGCTATTTGTAGCTTTGCTCTCTGCAACTACCTCCCCCTTGCAATCGGTCAAGGTTAGCTCTGCAACCCCTTTGCCCTTGAGCTTTAGATCTACAATAAGCTCACCATCTCGATACTCAGCATCTAGCTTTGGGGTGACACGAATATCCTCAATGCGGTTGCGCTGACGAGCGTAGAGGTAACAACTGCGCGCGACTCCTGAGAATCGGAATAGATCCTGATCCTCAAGGAGCGCACCATCGCACCACCTAAATACCTGAAAAGCGATGGTATTCTTGCCTACGCGCAGAAATTTTGTTAGATCAAACTCAGCCTCTAGTTTGCTATCCTCACTATAGCCTACAAATTTGCCATTGACCCAAAGATATATGTTAGAGCTAACTGCTCCGAAGTGTGCGATAATATCCTTGCCACTCCACCCCTGAGGGATAGTGATCTCACGACGATATGAACCAACGTGATTGTTCTCTGTTGGAATCTCTATTGTATGGCGTGGGATATGTGGACGCCATCCATACCCTGAGTTGACATACATAGGGTCTCCATATCCATTAAGCTCCCACATCGCGGGGACATTCATCACACCCCAACCCTTATCGTTATAATCTACACGATAGAAATCTGTTGGTCGCTCATCGGCGTTGCGCACCCAGTTAAACTGCCACTCTCCATTGAGTGATAGATAGTTGAGTGAACTCTCGCGACAGGCTGTAGACTCCTCGCTTTGATAGGCGAAGTAGTTGGTGTGCATCGGTGCGCGGTTGATGGCGTTGACCTCGGGGTCCTGCCACTCTGGCATCTTTGCCGCCGTTGCTAGCGATGTTGATAGCACTGCTATTGCTGAGATTATTGTTTTGATGTTGTTCATAGTTTTTTGTTTTTGAGATTGCGGATCAAGTCTACAGTGACAGGTGAGAATCTCGTGGGTGGCTATGCGGTCGAACGTTGATAGGTGGATGAAATTTTGAAGATCGTGTAGAGGAATGTGAGGGAGCGTACTTTAGTACGTGACCGAATAGCACTCTATAGGATCTTCAAAATTTCGCAGCCTTGCAACGTTTGCGGTATTTTTATAACTTGATTAACTGTATAGCCTGCCCCCCTCCCGGAGCTAGCTTAACTCGTAGTTTGTCGCCCGATTTGATGGTGAACTCATCTATCCTCACCGACTCAGGGTTCTCCTGCCAATGTGCATCCTCACCATCGGCATAGACAGTTGCGCGATATGTTGAGTTGGGGGCTAGGAAATCGAGGTCAAATTCAAAGTTGCGACCATTCTCATCGCTCACACTTCCGATATACCAGTTGTCGGTACCCTTCTCCTGACGTGCGATAGTGTAGTAGTCCCCTATCTTAGCATTGAGAACCTTGCTCCTGCTCCAATCAGTTGGCATATCCTTGATAAATTGGAATGCAGCATTACCCTCGTAGTTCTCCGGTAGGTCGGCAGCCATGACAATAGGGCTGTAGAGGGTGAGCATCAATGCCATCTCCTTGCATAGTGTAGATTTAACATCGCAATCTCTCCAACTTGTCTTTTTGTCGCGTACATGCATCTTGAATATTCCCGGAGTGTAGTCCATCGGTCCACTCACCATTCGGGTGAATGGTAGCACTACTGTATGCTCAGGTGAGTTGCCATCGCTCCATGCATTGTACTCCTGTCCACGCGCACCCTCACGACACATAATATTGGGGTATGTACGCTGCTCACCGGTATACTTGATCGGTTCGTGGTTGACAACCATCACCTTGTTCTTTGCTGCTGTGCGGATCATATTGTTGTAGTGGCGAACCATATATTGTCCGTGGTGGTGTTCGCGGTAGGTGTTGCGCTCATCATCATAGTTTACATGCCCTGTGTAACCAACCTTTGCGGTCTTGATTCCGAGGCGGTTGCACATCGCAAATAGATCATCCATCGCTGGCTCAAAGTGGTCAATATCTGAGATGGTCTCAAAGTACATCATTATGCGTACACCCTTCTGTTTTGCGTAGCGACAAACCTCCTCAAGGTCATAATCATCGGTTGAGGTCTTCCAGTCGAAGATTCCATATCCCGACCACTGCTGATTCATATCGTCCCAGCCTTGGTCCCAACCCTCGACCAACACCTCTGGTATTCCATGTTTAGCTGCAAAATCGATGTGTCGCTTAGCATTCTCGGTTGTTGCTCCGTGTGGTCTCTTGATCGGCTCGCCCCACTGAGTGTGTCTTGCCCATGATGATTTGCCGATATGGATCTCCCACCAAATACCGATATATTTGTATGTCTCTATCCAGCTGGTGTCATCATATACACATGGTGCATTGAGGTTCATCAACATATCTGAAACAGCGATCTCTGCCGCTGAGCCAATTTGGAATGTACGCCATGGACTCTTCATTGGAGCAGATGTACGCACCCTATCGCCATTGAGCCAAGGTGTGAGATGGCACTTTAGGTTGTAGCCATCCACTCTTTCAAGGCTCATATCGGGGTAGTCGATAAGCTCTGCCTCGTGGAGACAGACTGCCAAATTTTGATTGATCTCAACGGTCATAGGAGTATTTGACATACGCTCCATCTCCTCCTTGTCGGGGCGGCGAGCGTACTTATCAATGTCACCAATCTCGCTTATAGGCGATGTGTAGTAGACCTTTTCGTAGTTGTCATAGTCGGCATAGCCCCACCACGATTTGAAGTCGTTTGCGAAGTTAAACTCCGTAAGCTCATCCATAATTGTAAACTCACCTAGCTCACTCTGCTTTGGAAACTCATAGCGGAATGCTACACCATCGTCAAAGGCACGAGCCGTGATGTTGAGCAGGATATTTGACGATATTTGACGCAGATTAAAGGTTAGTTCATTGTAGTGATTCTTAACCCTCTGCTGTTGTCCCCATATGGTCTCCCAAGTCTCATTGTATGTGTCGCGTGAGCTGCTCAATAGCTCAAAATCGCCAGCGAGAAGGGTGCTATCCTTGAATTTAAATCCCATCTTTGAGGGGGCAATGATTGGTAGAGAGCCGTTGCTTATGCTATAACGAAGCTCTCCGCATTTGCTGATCTCAAACTCAATCTGATTCTTTGTGTTGGGTGATGAGAGTTTTAATCCTCCCTCCTCAGCATTGCTACACGCTGATATTATAGCTGCACTTAGAGCTATTAATAGTATTTTTTTCATATCTCTATTTTTTATCAAATACTTTATCATACTTAGTTACCGAGTCATCTTTGGGCCATACGACATCGAGTGACTTTATCTCTACCCCCGACTCGAAGATCAATCTAACCCTTGTAGGTAGATCATAATCAGGCTTTGGCAGTGCGAAGTTCTGCGAGGACTCTCCGCTACCTGTTAGTGTAGCACCCTCCAAGACCTTAACTCCATCGTACTCAACTGAGAAGCTGGTATTTGGGCGTGACGAGGTGTAGTTAACAGTCACACTCCACTCGCTGACATAGAATCCCGGGTCGACAAACTTTATCATATACTCAATCCACTGTGGACCCTTTGATTTGTCAACAACCTTGCGTGGCTGCACCTTTGGCATCTGGATCGCACCTCCGTAGTATTTCGATCGGTAGCGTGGGTTTGAGTCGTAGTCATCATAGCTGTAGGTGCGTAGAGAGTGTTCGGGGAGTAGACCTCCAGCAACCTTAATATCTCTTTTGAGTGGTGTATTATCCGATGAGTTACCCACCATTATCTCATATGTGCCAGCTGTCACTGCGAAGTTGCTATCTGCTATACTCCAGTGGCTAAATGCGTCGTAGCTGAGTCTGAAAGAGACCCTCTTTGTTTCACCGCTTTTAAGTGTCACACGCTCAAAGCCCTTAAGCATCTTTGTCGCCTCATAGCTCTTTGTTGCGTTATCCTTTATGTATAGCTGCACAACCTCGTCGCCAGCAACCTTTCCGGTGTTGGTTACATCTACCGTTACCGTTAGCTCCCCCCTCTCGGCAACCTTTTTGCTGCTAAATTGCATATTTGAGATTGCGAATGTGGTGTAGCTCAAACCGAAACCAAATGGGTAGAGGGGCTTGCCCTTGAAGTACATATATGTGCGGTTGTTGCGGATGTTATAGTCGTGCATATCTGGAAGGTCGCTATCTGAGGCGTACCATGTTGTGCTAACCTTTGCTCCGGGGTTAACATCGCCAAAGAGAACATTTGCAATCGCATTACCCTGCTGCTGTCCCGCTGCCCACATACAGACTACACCCTTAGCCTTCTGCTGAGCATCTCCGATTGTCGTTGGTCCACTTGGCACTAGCACAACGATCACTTTGCTGTTCACCTTGCATAGCTCATCTAGAAGTTGTTGTTGACGACCGGGAAGGGCTAGTGTTTGGCGATCTCTATTCTCTGTTGCGGTACTCTCATCATTACCCACAAAGGCTATTACAACATCCGATTTGCGAGCGGCAGCTATAGCTTTCGACATATCTAGAGTGTCGCTCTTCTCGGTAACGGCACACCCTTGGGCGAAATTAACCTCACCCTTAAATCGGCTTTTGATTCCATCGAGCGGTGTGATACGCTCCTTAGGCGCTCCGGAGTAGATTCCTAACCAGCATCTGTCGGCAAATGGTCCTACGACAGCTATGCTCTTCAGATCCTCGTTGAGGGGTAGAATACTCTGCTCATTCTTAAGCAGTACGATCGATTTTTCAGCCGCTTTAAGTGCAAGCATCTTATGCTCCTCTGACTCCACTACATCCATAGGGGTGTTGTTGTAGGGACACTCCTCATCGAGCCAAAAGCCATTGACCATAAAGCGTAGACGAAGTAGGCGAAGTAGTGATTTATCTATTTCAGCCTCTGTTATCAACTCTTTATTATAGGCATCTATCAATCCATTGACATATGGAGATGCGTTTGGTCGAAAACACTCCTGATCGCAGCCAGCTAGCAGAGCCATCACGGCAGCATCGGTGTTGGAGTCTGCGGCACGGTGAAATTTGTTGATCGCACCAACTCCTGCCCAGTCGGCGATCATATAGCCCTCAAATCCCCACTCATCGCGAAGAACATCGGTAAGCAACCATTTGTTCGATGCACATGGTTCGTTGTTGAGACCATTGAGCGCACTCATGATACCCCCTGCACGCTCCTCGACAACACACGCTTTGTAGGGTGGTAGGTAGTATTCGCGTAGATCGGTCTCGCTAATTATAGACTGTATCTGTTCACGTTTATGCTCGACATTATTTGCTGCGTAGTGTTTAACGGTACAGATAGTCTTGAGATACTTAGGGTGTGTACCCTGCATTCCTCTGACATACATCTTTGCCAGCTGAGACATCATATATGGATCTTCGCTATAGCACTCCTCGTTACGTCCCCATCGTGGATCACGAGACATATTTACCGTTGGAGAGAACATCATCACCTGTGAGCGACCAGCACTATGTAGTGCGCGAGCCTCATCAGATATTGCTGTTGCCACATCGAACATCAGATCTTTGTCCCATGTTGCACCCATTGCATTGTTCTGTGGGAATGAGGTGACACCCCATGAGATAACCCCATGAAGAGCCTCGCCATACCACATATATGATGGGATGTTGAGCCGTTGGACAGATGGAATATCAGAGCTAAACCAACGGAGTTTCTCCTCGACAGTTAGTCGAGAGAGCAGATCTTCGGCTCGTTGCTCAAATGTGAGCGAACTATCTCGCCAAGGCTCTACATTTTGAGCTGATGCAGAGCAGGCAATAAATAGTAGAAGATAGGTGATCGTCAGCCT
>JBCQTG010000024.1:0-24752 GCA_047178765.1 Rikenellaceae bacterium
CCCTGCAACCGGGATGCCCCGGGGGGCGAGCGGAGGTGGCAATAAGAGTGGAGGAGGTAGTTGGAGCGGTGAGATCTCCTGCATCTCTTCTCTTGTTACGCTTTGGGCTTTTTTTATAAGTATCTAGGGTTCTTAAACCCAGAAACTAACATTCCTATAACAGAGCGAAGCAAAGTGTCTCGCAAGGTCAATTATAGATCTTGCGAGACACTTCGCTTTGCTAAGCATGACACGCTATGGTGTCATACCTATATAATATGGGTCCCTCTAGTCCTGTTGGATTATCACCTGTCGGCAATATATCTCGCGATATGAGATTGTCGACTCTGAGCGTACTAGCCCTAGTGGCTTGATCTTCTCTTGGATTATTTGGTGAAGATGGTTGTTGTTGTGTGCGTATACCTTAATTAATAGGTCGTATGAGCCAGTTGTGTGGTGACACTCCGTCACCTCTGGTATTTTAGCTATTTTGTCAGTTATAGCATTGAGGTCTGCCTCAGGATTGAAGTCTAGGTATACAAATGCGCAGGTCTCATATCCGATCTTTGGGGTGTTGATCTTGAATACCGATCCTGTTATCACATCGTTGTTGATTAGTCGTTGAACGCGTTGGTGTACCGCTGCACCCGATACATTGCATATTCTAGCTACCTCAAGGAAGGAGATACGTGCATTATCGGTTATAAGACCTAGGATCTTATAGTCTAAAGTGTCAAGTGAAAAGTTCTCCATATCTCTTATCTTTTGTTGTGAATATTGCAAAGATACGACAAAATATAAATTATACAAAATTGAGGGGGTAAAAATATAAAATTTATAGGCGTGGGTAAAATAGGGTGTAAATCGTGTATTTTGAAAATATTTTAAGAAATTGGGTGTATTAAATTCTTCTTGTTTTTTGATTTTTGCTCTACTTTTGTGGTGTGAGATGTGTAGAATATCAGTTTCGCTCACTAAGAAAATAACTAATTAATAAATATTAAAAAAGAAGAATTATGAAAAAGTTTATTCTTTCAGTTTTCGCCCTAGCGGCAGTAGTTTCAGCATCAGCTGAGAGTAAGTTGGAGGTTTCAGGTGGTGCTGACCTTGTAAGTGATTATGTAGTTCGCGGACTCGATCAGGGTGCAGGTGCTTCAATCCAGCCAAACCTTACATTCTCTTTGGGTGGTCTATCAATCGGAGCTTGGGGATCTACATCACTTACCAATTGCGACTCTAAGGAGCTTGACTTTATTCTTGGTTATGAGATCGGAAACTTCAGTGTTTCATTCATCGATTACTGGTGGGATGGTAAGGTAAACAGCATCGACGGAAGTGGTCCTAAGTATTTCAATGCAGGTCTACACTATGGTGAGGTTACATTGGCTTACACACTTTGCGAGAAGTTCCCATTGACTCTTAGTGCTAGCACTTATGTTTATGGAGATGACAAGACTCGCGATGGCGATCAGGCTTACTCAACATACTTGAATGTATCTTATCCATTCTCAATTAAGGAGTTTGATCTAGGTGTAGGTATGGGATTTGCAACTTATAAGTATGGTGTATATGGAATCGCTGATGACAGAAGCTGTATCACAGACATCAGCCTTAGCGCATCTCGCGATGTTAAGATCACTGAGAACTTCTCTCTACCATTGTTCGTTGACGTGATCCTTGCACCAGCTTACAACGATGCATTCTTCATCTTCGGAATGTCATTCAACTTGTAGTAAAACAAAAAGTAGGGGAGGAGATCGTGCAGAATCCCTCCTCCCCTAAATCTTCTTTAAATAAAAAATAATATCAATGAAAAAGATCGAAGCAATCATCCGTAAGACACAGTTCGAGGATGTAAAGGAGGCTCTCTACGAGGCAGGTATCGAATGGTTCTCATACATGAATGTAAGAGGTGTAGGTAAATCACGCCAAGAGAGAATCTATCGTGGCGTTGTTTACGACACAAGTTTTATCGAGCGTATTATGCTTACCATCATTATTCGTGATAAGAATGTAGAGCGTACAGTCAAGGCAATCATTGACTCTGCTCACACAGGTGAGGTTGGAGATGGACGTATCTTCGTAAGCGAGGTTGAGCAGTCATATAGCATCCGTTCAGGAGTAGCTGGTGAGACAACTCTATATAACGAGGACAGCAAGTGCTAAATAGAGCATTGCTAGGTGGTGGGATTTCATCTACCTATCAACACTCTTAAAAAAATAAGTAATAAATAAAAAAAACTATAATAAAGTTATGGAAGAGACAACAATGACAATCGTCGATGTAGCGAAGTCACTAGATACTGTCTGGGTGCTATTGGCAGCAATGCTAGTATTCCTTATGCAGGCTGGATTCGCACTTGTTGAGGCAGGTTTGACACGTTCAAAGAACACAGCAAACATCCTTATGAAGAACCTTTTGGACTTTTCGGTAGGTTCACTTATGTTCTGGACACTTGGTTTCGGAATTATGTTCGGAGCGGGATCATTCCTTGGAGAGATCGACTTCTTCGGAACAGTAGGTTGGGAGGGTGATATTCCAACAGAGGCGTTCCTTATTTTCCAGACAATGTTCTGCGCAACAGCAGCAACAATTGTTTCAGGAGCGGTCGCTGAGCGTACAAAGTTCAGTGCATACCTTATCTACTCAGTTTTGATTTTCGCTATTGTATATCCAATCTCAGGACACTGGGCATGGGGTGGCGGATGGTTGGGCGACCTTGGCTTCAACGACTTCGCTGGATCATCTGTAGTACACGCTCTTGGAGGCTGGTTGGCACTTATGGGTGCATGGGTTGTAGGTCCACGTTTGGGCAAGTACCGCAAGAGCGCTGATGGAAAGGTGAAGATTGGTGCTATCCCCGGTCACAACATGACTGCAGCAGCATTGGGAGTATTCCTTCTATGGTTGGGATGGTTCGGATTTAACCCCGGTTCACAGTTGGCAGCAGCTGGTGATGAGTCAATGAACATGATCTCACACACATTCCTTACAACTAACTTGGCAGCAGCAGCTGGTGGTGTAGTAGCAATGTTGACCGCTTGGGTTAAGTATGGCAAACCAACACTCTCATTGAGCTTGAATGGTGTACTTGCAGGATTGGTTGGTATCACAGCTGGATGTAACGTAGTTGGAGCAGGTGGTGCATTTGCTATCGGAGCAATCAGTGGATTCGTAATGATTATGTCAGTAGAGTTCTTCGATAAGGTTCTTAAGATTGATGATCCAGTAGGTGCTATCTCAGTACACGGAGTTTGCGGAACATTGGGAACAATCCTTACAGGTATCTTCGCTCTAGACGGAGGTCTATTGTTCGGCGGTGGATTCGACTTCTTAGGAGTTCAGTTGATCGGTGCTGCATCGTACATGGCTTGGGGTCTTTTGATGGGATTCATAGTATTCAAGGGTGTTGACCTAATCAAGGGAATGCGCGTTGAGAAGAGAATCGAAGAGGAGGGTCTTGACATCTACGAGCACGGAGAGTCAGCATACAACTAGTGTGAAATTGTAAGACGACGAAGTTTTAAAGATCTTAGGGAGGCTGCTTAGATCACTATCTTGATAGTATGTTCTCTCGGTAGTCTCCCTAAGATTATCTTAAGATTTAATAGTCTTTCAATGTTTTTAATAGAGTTAACGGTGGTGCTATTTGGTTGGTTATTCTAACTAATTGTAAGTACTTTACAAAAAATCTGCACATCTAATACGAAATCGCTAGATAGCACCCCGTTTTTTTATAAAATTGAAAGTAGGCGAGTTTTCTTAATAAAATAATATCGCGCTATACTTTGAATAAGTCAACTAATATTCGTATCTTTGCTGCAAATTGACAAATTACGATTGGCAGGTATGGGAGAGAGTATGATACTTATAAATGCGCAGTTTTTAAAGGTTGTGACTGATGGTGTTCAGGATAGAATTAATAGAACACTATCCGTTTTTAACTTTTTGAACCCACAGACAAAACTTATTAGACTCGATAGTGGAGATGTTGTCAGACCTCTAGCGCCAGTAGTAGTCAAAGCGATAGCAGCTGCGGCGACTGAGATGGGGGAAGAGGATGGTTTTAGGGGTCGAGGACCAATTCAAGGTTATGACTTTCTGATCGAGGCTATAGTTAAATACAACCTAAAGAGCAGAAAACTTCGATTTGGACGCGATGAGATCTTTGTTAATGATGGAACTAAGTCGAGCTTAGCTGCGATAGGTGAGATCCTCTGCCGAGATATTAGAATAGCGGTGATCGATCCTGTGTTCCAGACGTTCGTTGAGTCAAATGTGGTTGAGGATAGGGCAGGGGATATGGATGAGTTTAATAGATGGAGCCATATCGTTTATCTCGATTGTAATAAAGAGAATGGGTTTATGCCTGAACTGCCAACCGGGAGACCTGATGTAATCTATCTTAACTACCCAAATGATCCAACGGGTTGTACAATGACTAGAAAGACACTGGAGAGGTGGGTTAAGTATGCTCTTGAAAATAAGGCTCTGATACTATTTGATGCTACTTATGAGTGGTTTATCACCGATCAAGATGTGCCGCGAAGCATATATGAGATCAAGGGGGCAAAAAAATGCGCAATAGAGTTCCGTAGCTTCTCGAAGAGTGCGGGATTTACAGGTTTAAACTGCGGATATACGATTATTCCACGAGATATTGAGGGGTATTCGTATGAGGTAGATAGAAGGGAGTCGCTCAATACATTGTGGAGGCGTAGGCAGGAGATAAAGAATTATGCACCCTCTTATATAGTACAGCGAGGGGCTGAAGCGCTCTACACCGCGGAGGGGCTTGCTGGAGTGGCTGAGAATGTCGCCTATTACAGGGAGAATGCAAGAGTGTTGAGAGAGGGGCTAGCCAGAGCGGGATTCAACTTCTGGGGAGGAGTTAACTCACCCTTTATCTGGGTTGAGACCCCCGGTGGTGACTCTTGGGCATTTGTTGATCGACTTCTAAATGAGTGTAATATTGTCTGTTCACCCGGTGAACGTTTTGGGGTCAATGGAGCGGGCTATGTTAGATTGAGTGCATTTGTAAACCAGTCAAAGGCGATGATGGCATCGGTCAGATTGTCGGACATGAGAATATAGTTGACTATTATATATAGATAAGTATAGAACGGGAGACCGTTAAAGGATTAAAAAAAATATTAAATAATAAAGAGAACGTATGAAACTTTACATCCCCAAGTCGTATAGGGCGCGCGTAGCCCCTGAGACAATGGAGCAAGCTATTTTGATGTTGAAACAGGGTTTCCAGAGTAGATTGGCTGATAAGCTACATCTTAGACGAGTTACAGCTCCGCTGTTCGTCTTGTCTGGAACAGGAATTAATGATGATTTGAATGGTACTGAGAGAGCCGTTTCGTTTAAGATTGCCGATATGGGCGATGCTAAGGCGGAGGTTGTTCACTCACTTGCTAAGTGGAAAAGGATGAAGTTGGGTAGCTTCGGTATTGCGCCCGGATATGGTTTGTATACAGATATGAATGCAATCCGTGCCGATGAGGAGTTGTCTAATATACACTCTTTGTATGTCGATCAGTGGGATTGGGAGCAGACACTAACTGCTGAGAATCGTACACTCGACTACTTGAAAGATACAGTAAGCAAAATATATGAGGCTCTTCTTGAGACTGAGCAGAGCATATATGAGGTTTATACACATATCACCCCCGTTCTTCCAAAGCAGATCACCTTTATCACTAGCGATGAGTTGTTGGATATGTATCCTACACTTACCCCACGTGAGAGAGAGTGTGAGGCGGCGAAGAGATATGGAGCGATCTTTGTGATGGGAATTGGATCTAAACTATCGAATGGAGAGAAGCACGATGGACGCGCTCCCGACTATGATGATTGGTCACTAAATGGTGATTTGATTGTCTGGAACGAGGTGTTGCAGAACAGCTTAGAGCTATCATCGATGGGAATCCGTGTTGACAAGGTGGCGATGTTGCGCCAGTTGGAGTTTGAGGGATTCATGGATAGATTGCAGTTGGAGTATCACAAGTCGTTGATGGAGGATCGCATTCCGCTCTCTATCGGAGGTGGAATCGGACAGTCGAGATTGTGCATGTTCTTCTTGAGATGTGCGCATATCGGCGAGGTACAATCATCACTCTGGCCAGAGGAGATGGTACAAACATGTAAGGATAATAATATATTTTTAAAATAGAACAATTTAGTTATGAGCACATTAAGATTTAATCTCCTTAAGGAGGCGATGGGACGTAAGGCAGTTGAGGTAGTCAACACAGGTCGTCCATCAGATGAGTTTGCAATGTATGTATTCAACCGCACGAAGATGCAGAAGTATCTTCCAAAGCAGATATATAAGGCGTTGACCAACTCAATCGATAAGGGAGAGGCATTGGATCGCTCAATCGCTGATAGCGTTGCAGCAGGAATGAAGCAGTGGGCAATGGAGTTGGGGGCAACTCACTATACACACTGGTTCCAGCCATTGAATGGTGGTACAGCTGAGAAGCATGATGCTTTCGTTGAGCATGATGGCAATGGCGGTATGATCGAGGAGTTCTCAGGAAAGTTGCTTGCACAGCAGGAGCCTGATGCATCTTCATTCCCTAATGGAGGTTTGCGTAACACATTCGAGGCTCGTGGATATACAGCTTGGGATCCATCATCACCAGCTTTCGTTGTAGGCGATACACTTTGTATCCCAACAGTATTTATCTCATATACAGGAGAGTCTTTGGACTACAAAACTCCACTTTTGCGCTCAATCAACGCTATTAACAAGGCTGGATTGGATGTAGTTCACTACTTCAACGAGGATGTTACACGTATCATCTCTAACTTGGGATGGGAGCAGGAGTACTTCCTAGTTGATGAGGCTTTGTATGTAGGTCGTCCTGACTTGATGCTTACAGGTCGTACATTGATGGGTCACGATAGTGCTAAGAACCAGCAGTTGGAGGATCACTACTTCGGATCAATTCCATCACGTGTTCGTGCATTCATGCAGGAGCTTGGTAACGAGGCTTTGAAGTTGGGTATCCCAGTTAAGACTCGTCACAATGAGGTTGCGCCAAACCAGTTTGAGTTGGCTCCAATCTATGAGGAGGTTAACTTGGCTAACGACCACAACTTGTTGTTGATGTCGGTAATGAAGAGACTTGCTCGTAAGCACTACTTCCGCGTATTGTTCCACGAGAAGCCATTCAAGGGAATCAACGGATCTGGAAAGCACAACAACTGGTCTTTGACTACAGATACAGGTTTGAACCTATTTGGTCCCGGAAAGGATGCAAACTCTAACCTTCGCTTTATCACCTTCACTGTAAATACAATGATGGCTGTTTACAAGCACAATGGTTTGATGAAGGCTGCTATCAGCTCTGCTACAAATGCTCACCGTTTGGGAGCTAACGAGGCACCTCCAGCAATCGTATCTATCTTCCTTGGAAAGCAGATCAGCGATGTATTGGATAAGTTGGAGAGCGCTCCAGATGATGAGAACATCACATTTGACGATAAGGCAGCAGTAGGTTTGGGCGTTGCTCATTTGCCAGAGATCATGTTGGATAACACAGATCGTAACCGTACATCACCATTCGCCTTCACAGGAAACCGTTTCGAGTTCCGTGCTGTTGGATCAATGGCTAACTGCGGTGGTGCAATGTTGACTCTTAATACAATCCTTGCTAACCAGCTTACTGAGTTTAAGGTAGAGGTTGACGCTTTGATCGCTCAGGGAGTTGTTAAGGAGCAGGCTATCGTTAAGGTATTGAAGAAGTTGATCGCTATCTGCCGTCCTATCCACTTCGAGGGTAACGGTTATAGCGACGAGTGGAAGGCTGAGGCAGCTAAGAGAGGTTTGGATTGCGAGACTAGCGTACCCGTAATCTTCGACAACTACTTGAAGCCAGAGAACATTGAGGCATTTGCTAAGATGGGTGTACTTTCAGAGAAGGAGCTTGAGTCTCGTTGTGAGATCAAGTGGGACATCTACACTAAGAAGATCCAGATCGAGTCACGCGTATTGGGCGATTTGACTATGAACCACATTATCCCAGTTGCTACACAGTATCAGGGTAAGTTGTTGGATAACGTAGCTAAGATGAAGAACTTGTTCGACGCTGCTGAGTTCGAGAGTATCAGCGCACAGGATATGGGAATCATCCGCAAGATGAGCGAGCATATTAACTTCATCACTCCTAAGATCAATGAGATGATCGAGGCTCGTAAGGCAGCTAACGCTATCGAGTCTGAGCGTGAGAAGGCGATTGCATACCACGACACAGTTATTCCAATCATGGAGGCTATCCGCTACCATATCGACAAGTTGGAGTTGATCGTTGACGACAAATTGTGGACTTTGCCTAAGTATCGTGAGATGTTATTTATCCGATAATTAGTTGGTAGATAAGGAAATATAAAATATTTCAACACCATGCAAGCAGGGTCTTTCTTAGACCCTGCTTATGGTCGTTTTTAAATTATGTGGTGTTGATAAAGATGATAATTGATGAAAAAAAGTATTTTTGAACAGAGTGCAAAGCAGGGTCTATATGATCCAGCTAATGAGCATGATGCGTGTGGTGTAGGTTTGTTGTTGAACATCTACGGTAAGAAGTCACACAAGATTGTGGATGATGGTTTGAAGATCCTCGAGAGAATGATCCACCGAGGAGCAGAGGGACACGACCCAGCAACGGGTGATGGAGCGGGAATTATGCTTCAGGTTCCTCATGAGTTTATCCTTTTGCAGGGTTATGCAGTTCCTGAGAAGGGTAGCTATGGTACGGGACTTCTCTTTATGCCTAAGGATGATAAGAGAATTGCAGAGATTGAGAGTGCAGTGGCTGTAATCGCTAAGGGCGAGGGTCTTGAGTTGTTGGGTATTCGTGATGTTCCCGTTGATAACTCAATGTTGGGCAAGGGTTCGGCAGCGACAGAGCCTAAGATCAAGCAGATCTTTATTGTTGAGAAGAGCAGTAGTGAGTTGTCGTTGGATGTTAGGTTGTATCGTCTGCGTAGGACTTTGGAGAAGCAGTGTCCTGAGAGCTATATGCCTAGCCTTTCATCGAAGAATATTATCTATAAGGGTATGCTTGGTTCGGATCAGGTGCGTAACTACTTCCTCGATCTACAGAACCCTTTGTTAACAAGTGGTATCGCGTTGGTTCACTCACGTTTCAGTACAAATACTTTCCCATCATGGCCCCTAGCACAGCCATTCCGTATGGTTGGTCACAATGGAGAGATCAATACTATTCGTGGAAATAGAATGTGGACGATGGCTCGCGAGAGCGCATTGTTTAGCGATAAGTTGGGTGATGTTGATACTATCAACCCAGTTATCCAGCCTAAGATGAGCGATAGTGCATCGTTGGATAATGTCTTTGAGTTCTTGGTGATGAGCGGATTGTCGATCCCTCACGCATTGTCGATGATGGTTCCTCAGAGTTTCAATGAGAAGAATCCCATCTCGAATGAGTTGAAGGATTTCTTGGACTACCACTCTATCTTGATGGAGCCATGGGATGGACCTGCTGCATTGTTGTTCTCTGATGGACGCTATGCGGGAGGAATGTTGGATAGAAATGGTCTGCGTCCTGCTCGTTATACATTGTCGAATGATGGAATGATGGTTATCGCCTCTGAGGCGGGAGTTATCGACATCCCAGCTGAGATGGTTGTTGAGAAGGGTCGTTTGGAGCCGGGTAAGATCATGGTTATCGATACTGAGACGGGAGTTATCACATATGATAAGGAGATCAAGACGATGTTGTCACAGCAGTTCCCTTATGGTGAGTGGTTGAGAAAGCACCGTATCTATCTGCATGAGATCTTGTCGGGAAGAAAGACTACCCCTAAGGTGGCAGATTATGAGAAGAAGAAGGGTGCGTTCGGATACTTCCAAGAGGAGTTGAAGAGTGCAATCGTACCTATGGCAGATACCTCTTACGAGAGTGTAAACTCAATGGGTAACGATGCTGCGTTGCCACTCTTCTCTGCTAAGCCACAGCTGTTGTTTAACTACTTCCGTCAGCAGTTTGCACAGGTTACCAACCCACCTATCGACCCATTGCGTGAGGGATTGGTGATGTCGTTGGAGGGATATATCGGAGCGTTGGATAAGAACCTGTTGTCGTTCTCTGAGGAGTTGTGTAAGATGGTTCACATCAAGCAGCCTATCCTTACCAACCGCGATATTGACATCTTGCGCCATATTGACTATAAGGGATTCCGCACTAAGACTTTGGATATGACCTTCGCCGTTAACGATGGCGCAGCGGGTCTTGAGGCTGGCGTTAAGAGGTTGTGTAAGGAGGCTGAGGAGGCTGTAGGTAGCAACTTTAACTATATCATCCTATCGGATAAGGGTGTTAGTGAGGAGCGCGCAGCAATCCCATCGGTGATGGCTGTATCGGCTGTTCACCACCACCTTATTGCTCAGCGCAAGCGTGTTCAGACAGCTTTGATCGTTGAGACTGGTGAGGCGAGAGAGGTGATGCACTTCGCTCTCTTGTTGGGCTATGGTGCAAGTGCTGTCAACCCATATATGGGCTATGCGGTGTTGGATGAGTTGGTTAACGATGGTACATTGTCGTTGCCATATAATGTCGCTGAGGCTAACTATATCACAGCTATTGGCAAGGGTCTGTTGAAGATCATGTCTAAGATGGGTATCTCGACTATGGGTAGCTACCGCGGAGCGCAGCTCTTCGAGGCTATCGGTTTGTCGGAGAGTGTTGTTGAGACCTACTTCCACGGAACAACAACTGCATATAACGGAGCATCGGTAGAGGATATTACTCGCGATGTTTTGCGTTTCCACGCAGCGGGTTATCAGGGCGAGGATCTTGGTGACTTGGGTCAATATACCTACCGTAAGGAGGGTGAGAAGCACGCTTGGAACCCAGAGACAATCTCAAAGTTGCAGATCTCAACTCGTTTGGGTAGCTACAAGAAGTATAAGGAGTATGCCGACACGGTAAATAATAGTGAGTATCCAATCTTCCTTCGCGATCGTTTGGCTTATAAAAAGGGTACATCGATCGACATCTCAGAGGTCGAGAGTGTAGAGAAGATCACAAAGCGCTTTGTAACAGGTGCGATGTCATTCGGATCGATCAGTAAGGAGGCTCACGAGACTATGGCTATCGCGATGAATATCATCGGTGGTAAGAGTAATACTGGTGAGGGTGGTGAGGACCCAGCACGTTTCAAACCACGTGAGGATGGTACGTCTGCACGTAGCGCAATCAAGCAGGTTGCATCGGGACGTTTTGGTGTCACTGCAAACTACTTGGTTAATGCTGATGAGATCCAGATCAAGGTTGCTCAGGGAGCTAAGCCCGGTGAGGGTGGTCAGCTACCGGGATTTAAGGTTGATGAGATTATCGCTAAGACTCGTCACTCAATCCCCGGAATCTCGTTGATCTCGCCTCCACCACACCACGATATTTACTCTATCGAGGATTTGGCACAGTTGATCTATGACTTGAAGAATGTCAACCCTCGCGCACGTGTAAGTGTTAAGTTGGTTGCAGAGACTGGTGTTGGAACAATCGCTGCCGGAGTGGCTAAGGCTAAGGCGGACTCAATCATTATCAGTGGTAGTGAGGGAGGAACAGGAGCCAGCCCACTAAGCTCAATCAGAAGTACAGGTACATCGTCTGAGGTAGGACTCGCAGAGTCTCAGCAGACATTGGTTCTCAATAAGTTGCGTTCACGTGTAGTGTTGCAGGTTGATGGACAGATCAAGACAGGACGTGATGTTATCATCCAGTCGCTGTTGGGTGCTGAGGAGTATGGATTTGCTACCAGTGCATTGATCGTTTTGGGATGTGTGATGATGCGTAAGTGTCACCTCAACACATGTCCAGTGGGTGTTGCGACTCAGAATGCTCAGCTTCGTAAGAGGTTTAAGGGTGAGGCTGAGTTCCTCGTTAACTTCTTTAAGTTTATCGCTGAGGAGACTCGCGAGATCTTGGCTGAGATGGGTGTTCGCTCACTTGATGAGATTATCGGACGTACAGACCTTTTGGAGGTTAAGCCAAATACGGGTGATTCAAAGATCGATAGCGCCGACTACTCTAAGTTGATGACAATGATCGATGTTGATTCAACAGATGAGTTGCACAATACACGTCCACAGGAGCCAATCGAGTACTCTCCATTGGTAGATCAGTTGAGTGTAGCTATGTCTCGCGGTACAGCGGCTGAGTTTAATATCACCAATATCGACCGTTCGGTAGGTGCAACTCTCGGAGGTGAGATTGCATTGAAGTATGGCGAGGAGGGTCTGCCAGATGATAGCTTCACAGCTACATTTAATGGATCGGCAGGACAGAGCTTCGGAGCATTCCTTACAAAGGGATTGACCTTTGTGTTGAAGGGTGAGGCGAATGACTATGTTGGTAAGGGTCTATCGGGTGGAAAGATCGTTGTTCGCCCACATGATAAGGCTAAATACTTGCCACATGAGAACTCAATTGCAGGAAATACACTTATGTATGGTGCAACTAGTGGTGAGGTCTATATCAGCGGTAAGGCGGGAGAGCGTTTCTGCGTCCGTAATAGTGGTGCTATCGCTGTTGTTGAGGGTGTTGGAGAGCATTGCTGCGAGTATATGACTGGCGGACGTGTTGTTGTCCTTGGTGATACAGGAAGCAACTTCGGTGCTGGTATGAGCGGTGGAGTAGCCTATGTCTGGGATCGTAAGGGTGATTTCGACTCTCGTTGTAATATGGAGATGTTGGAGTTGTCGTTGATCGATAATACATATGATGCTGACGAGCTTAGCGGTTATATCCGTAACCACTATGAGCGTACAGGCAGCCCGCTAGCAAAGCAGATTCTCGACAAACCTAGATTGTTGAGAGAGTTCATTAAGGTTACACCAATCGAGTATAAGAGGGTGTTGCAGGAGGAGCAGATGAAGGCTTTGCAGCAGCGTATCTCAAAGGTCGAGAGAGATTATTAAAAAGGAATTATTGAGAAAATGGGAGATAGTAAAGCATTTTTAAAATTATCACGCAAAGAGGCGGGTTACCGCCCAGTACATGAGCGTGTAGCTGATTTTAGCGAGGTTGAGCAGACGCTCAATGAGGAGGATCGTATCCTTCAAGCCTCTCGCTGTATGGATTGTGGAGTACCATTCTGCCACTGGAGTTGCCCACTAGGCAACCGCCAGTCGGAGTGGCAGGACCTTGTCTATAGAGGAAAGTGGCAGAAGGCGTATGAGAACCTTCAGCAGACAGATGATTTCCCTGAGTTTACAGGTCGAATCTGTCCTGCACTCTGCGAGAAGGGTTGTGTCTTGAATATCGAGGATGATGCAGTGACAATCCGTGAGAACGAGGTTGCTATCATCGAGAAGGCATTTGCTGCTGGATATGTTAAGGCTAAGATCGCTGCGGTGAAGAGCGGTAAGAGAGTAGCTGTAGTGGGTTCTGGACCGGCTGGAATGGCTATCGCTAACCAGCTCAGCATGAAGGGTCACTCGGTGACTGTTTATGAGCGTGATGAGGCAGCCGGAGGATTGTTGCGATTGGGAATACCTGATTTTAAACTTAATAAGGGTGTTATTGATCGTCGTATCGCGATCATGGAGCAGCAGGGTGTTGAGTTTAAGTACAATGCGAATATAGGTAAAGCAGAGATCGCTGAGTTGTGCAATGAGTACGATGCGGTGGCTTTGGCTATCGGATCGGGGGTGGCTAGAGATCTACCTGCTGAGGGTCGTGATCTGCAGGGTGTTCACTTCGCGTTGGAGTTCTTGAAGAACCAAAACCGCGCAACTGCAAAGCGTGTTAGCGTAGATGAGGGTGATGCACTCTCGGCTCATGGCAAACATGTTTTGGTTATCGGTGGTGGTGATACCGGTTCGGACTGTGTTGGAACATCTATCCGCCACGGTGCTGCTTCGGTTACTCAGATTGAGATTATGCCTAAGCCTCCAGTGGGTAAGAACCCCGAGACTCCATGGCCCAACTACCCATATGTACTAAAGACATCAAGCTCTCATAAGGAGGGTTGCGAGCGCCGTTGGTCATTGGGAACAAATAGGTTTATTGGTGAGAATGGACATGTTACAGCTGTAGAGGTGCGTAATATGGAGAGTAGCGAGGTTGAGGTATTGAAGGCAGATATGGTCCTTTTGGCGATGGGATTTGTCAATCCTGAGCCAGAGATCTCGGAGACAATGTCATTGGATCTGGATCAGAGAAAGAATATCGTCTCAAAAGATGGTGCGACCTCTATGGAGGGGCTGTTTGTCGCTGGTGATGCCACTATGGGAGCATCGTTGGTGGTTAGGGCAATCGCCTCTGGTCGTCTGTGTGCAAAGTCAATTGATAGCTATCTTAAGAGGTAGTATTGCATTATATTCTATATTAAAATGGTTCGGCTCTTTGTCGGACCATTTTTTTTGCTGATATTTTTGCTGTAATTTGATTTTTACTAATATTATTGTAACTTTGTTGAATATCAATAACTAACTGTAAAACCATGAAAAAAATTATCCTGTCATTAGCTACGCTATCTGTGGTGCTGCTATCCAATGCGGCAACATATACCGACCTTACGAGTGACCAATTTCGCCCCGATGGTTGGGTCGAAGAGTTCTTAAATAGACAGGTGACAGGACTAACTGGACACCCTGAACAGAGCGGATTCCCATTCGACCAAGGGGGGTGGATCAACGGTCTCGATTATAAAGATCGTGAGATTGCGGGTGGTAAGGATTGGTTCCCATATGAGCAGGCAGCCTACTATCTAGATGGTGCGTTGCGCTGCGGTTATATGGTTAATAACCATGAGATGAAGAGCATCGTTCGCGAGAATATCGATTATGTCTTGTCGCATGTCGATGAGAGTGGACAGATGCGTATCACCACGATCTCTGATGATTGGTGGCCCATAGTTGTCTTTATTAGGATAATGATTGAGGAGTATGAGGTTACGGGCGATCAGCGACTGCTCGATGCAATGGTGAAGCACTATAAAGCGACCTACTCAGATGGTAAGGGTACGGAGTTTAACTTCTCTGGTTTCTCTTCGCGCTCGTTGTTGCATGTTGAGCATCTCTGCTCACTCTATGGCTATACGGGTGATAGGTGGTTTATCGAGATGGCGGAGACGTTGTATGATACCTTTGAGAGTAAAAAAGGGAAGCCATCACCTATTACCGCCAATGGTATGAATGAGGGGATGACTCCCTCGGGACATGCGGTGACCTACCACGAGTTTATGAAACTCCCAGCAACACTATATTACTATACTGGTAAGGAGCGCTATCGTACGGCTTACGAGAGGGCTATTCAGATGTTGGAGAGTGACCATGAATTGGCTGATGGGTTGTCTAGTGCGGTGGAGTTTCTCTCTGGAAAATCGGCTGCTCAGGCTCATGAGTTGTGTAACTCAATAGATTATAATTGGAGTGTTGGTTGGGCATTGCTGGCGTGTGGTAACCCATACTACGCCGATAAGATGGAGAGGTGCCTTTATAACTCGGGTATCGCTGCGGTGACCCCAGATTTCCGCGCTCATCAATACTATAGCGCCCCCAATATGGCTACATCGAGCGGTATGAGTAGCGACTATAATGATAATACCAATTGGGGAATGTTTGGTAAGAAACGCCTCTGCTACCGTCCGGGTCACGATACAGAGTGCTGCTCGGGAAATGTCCACCGTATGTTACCTACATTTATCAACCGTTCAAGTATGTGGAATAGGGATGGTGTGAAGATTAACTTCTACCTTCCGGGAACGACACGTATCGATATGGGTGGTGCAGATTTTGAGTTTACTCAGCAGACCAACTACCCACATCAGTTTAGCTCGAAGATAACTATTGAGCGTGCTTTATCTAAGAGGATGAACCTCTCGTTGAGAATACCATATTGGGCTGAGTCGTATAAAATTACCCTTAATGGAGGGGTGGTTGATAGTGGTAAAAATAGCGAGGCGTGTTATAAGGATCTCAACCGCAAATTTGTTGCAGGTGATGTTATAGAGGTTAGCTTTGATACTACACCGAAGTTTGTCCCAACTACTCAGGGTGTAGCGGTTAACTATGGCGCTTTGGTCTACTCTATGCCGATTGAGTATAAGGAGAATAGAATCACTTGCGATGGCGCTGGTAAGTGTAGTCACGATTTCCCAGCCTATGAATATATGCCTGTTGACCCTTTGGGATGGGCTTATGCTTTGGTTACTGATGGAGGTGTTGAGGTTGTTGATGGGTGTGATAGGGGTTATATGTGGGATGAGGGAGGCTCGCCAACAAAGTTGAAGGTGAAGGCTCGTGCAGTTAAGAATTGGAAGTTGAGAGGTTGGATCTACTCTGCGGAGTATCCCGAGGTGTTGGAGTTGGAGGATGAAGTTGTGACATTGACACTAGAGCCTATCGGAACGACAAAGCTGCGAATTACCGATTTTCCTGTGGCTAAGTAGTCGCATTGGTGTGGTTTGTGCGGTAGAGTATGAGTTAAAAAATATATAGAGATGAGTAGAGTAAAGATCTTTTGTGATAATATCACCCCGAATGAGGTCGATATTGAGGCGGGAATGACGCTTAAGCAGATTGCTGAGAGTCTGAAGGTAGAGTGCGAGCAACCTATCATCGCGGCATATGTTAATAATAGGGTTAAGGAGCTGGGTTATAGGTTGTTTAACTCAGCTATAGTCAATTTTGTTGACCTCACCTCATACGCTGGAATGCGAGTCTATCAACGTACAATATCGCTGGTTTTACAGTGTGCCGTGGAGGAGTTGATAGGGTCGTGTGTACTCTATATTCGCCATACTATGGGTGTTAATGGTCTTTATTGCGAGGTGGAGCGCGAGGATGGTTCGATCATTCCGCTGGGTGAGGAGATGATTACCGCTCTGGTGGTTAAGATGCGCGAGATTATCGATGCCGATGAGCCAATAATCTGCCAGAAACTCCCAACCGATCAGGTGCGTGATATATATAAAAAACGTAACTATACCGATAAGATTCAGCTTCTCGATACACGTCCACGACTATTTAGTGAGATATATCGTCTACGCGACTCGGTGGGTTACTTCTACGGTTCGCTAGCTCCATCAACGGGATATGTCTCTCACTACGCTCTGGAGTGTTATCACCATGGCTTCTATCTCGGTTTGCCCTGTCGTAATAATCCATCTGTTATCGGCTCCTCGCCTACGCAGGAGAAGATGTATGGGGTCTTTCAGTTCCATCAGCACTGGATAGATATTATGGGTGTGCAGACTGTTGGTGCGCTTAATACCAAGGTGTTGGCTGGTGGTAGCTCAGAGATGATTAAACTCGGTGAGGCACTTGCTGATAGGGCAATTATCGGAGTAGCTGACGCCATCTATAACGCCTATGTCGATCGTGGTTGCCGTATTGTTATGATCGCTGGACCATCATCGAGTGGAAAGACCACAACCGCTAAGAGGCTCTCTATCCAGCTGCAGATTATGGGTTACCACCCTGTGTTGATCTCCATGGATAACTACTTCATAGATAGAGATAAGACCCCGAAAGATGAGAATGGGGAGTATGACTTCGAGGTGCTTGAGGCGATTAATCTTGAACTATTCAACAACCACCTCAATGCCCTGCTAGCGGGTGAGAGTGTTGAGATTCCGCGATATGACTTCTTGTCAGGAACGAGTCATCCGAGTGGTAAACATTTGAGCCTTGAGCAGCGCGGGGTACTCATTATCGAGGGTATACATGGTTTGAATCCTCGACTTACTGAGCATATAGATCAAAATAAGATCTTTAGACTCTACACTTCGTGCTTTACTACTGTGGCGATGGATAATGCATCGAGGATCTCCTCCTCAGATAACCGCCTTATCCGTCGTTTGACGCGTGACTTTGCACATCGAGGCAACTCTGCTGTCAATACTCTGAGGCGTTGGGCAAGTGTGCGTAGGGGTGAGGAGCAGTATATCTTCCCCTTTCAGGAGAATGCCGATTGTATGTTGAATACAGCGATGTTCTATGAAATTGCGGTGTTGAAACCCTTTGCAGAGAGGATACTTCGAGAGGTTCCAAATACCACGATTGAGTTTGAGGAGGCTAAGCGTCTACTTAAGTTCTTAGACCACTTTATCGTGATTGACCCGAGTGAGATCTCTCCAACATCTACGATACGTGAGTTTATTGGTGGTAGCAGTTTTGAGGTGGAGTAGCTTTTATGGATGTAGTTAATCTAAATGCAATTGAGCAGACTCCAATATGTGTTGATAGGGTAGTGGGTCTAGGGTGTGTCGAATTGCCATTTGAGCCGATAGATCTAGAGGTGTTGGAGCTGTTTAGAGCCTACTTTGATGGGGCTGCAAAGCCGATATGTGATTATAGCGTTGGGGGTACATTTCTCTGGATTGAGTACTCCGATTATCAATATGCAATTGAGCGTGATACACTATTTATCAGCGAGCTGCTGCCCGATGGCAGACGTGCATACTGGCTGCCTGTGGGTGCGATGAGCCTTGAACAGTCGGTATGTAGATTGCTGGAACATAGCTCTGCTCGTGGTGAGACGTTGGTCCTCTATCCAGTGCAACATAGCGATCTTGAACGGCTGGGTCGACACTTTGTTGTTAATGGGGTTGATAACTTTGAGGGGCGTGGCGATTATGTACATAGTGCAGCGGAGTTTGCCAACTTTGTGGGGCGTAGATATGCCAAAAAGAGAAATCATGTGAGGCGGTTTCAGAGCGAAAATCCAGACTATCTATTTAGTGAATTGACGGACGACCAGATCGGTCGGGTGATGATTTTTCACCTCCGCCGAGACTCTGAGGGTATGGATGATAATGATGCTGTGGTTGCACTCAGAGAGTATGAGAATGGAGCTGTCGCTAAGGCTCTGGGTCTCTACTCGCTATTTCGTTATGATGGTCTGGTTCTCTACTCTAGGGGTGAGGTGTGTGGATTCTGTTTTGGTGAGGTTGTGGGTGATACGCTCTTTGTTCATGCTGAGAAGTGTGATAAATCGATGGTGGGTTGTAATCAGCTATTAGCCTCGGAGTATGTACGTAGAATGATTGCCAAGTACCCTAATGTCAGGTGGTTAAATAGAGAGGATGATATGAATGTCCCCGGCATCAGGCGAGCCAAAGAGTCATACCACCCTGATCGTATAATTGATAAGTATATAGTTACACTAAGTCCAGATCTTCTTTAGGCTCTGTCGCTGGCAATATGTACGGAGGTCTATGTATCTACTAATACTCTTCACCTCCACTCCTTCTGTCATACAGAGCGAAGCGAAGCATCTCGCAAGGTCTCTGAAACAATAAATAACCCTGCGAGATGCAACGCATGACATCCTGTCGTAGTGCTTGATATGTTATTTGCGATCTTTCGTTCTAGGATCCTCCCACTTTTGTGTTATCTTTGGGGTTAAAGTATACTCCTCACCGCTAAAGGATGCTTTGAACTCTGCGATCTTTGTGTCGAGAAGAGATTGGTACTCTTTGACTAGTTGCGGATTGTTTGCAGCTAGATCGTCCTGCTCTGTGCGGTCGTTGGTGATGTCATATAGAGAGTACTTATCACCCTTGAAATAGAGCTTGTACTGGTTATCGATTACTGCTGCCTGATTGCTTAGGAGGAATATCATCGGACGTTCACGCTCGCTAACCTTGCGCTTGCCCACGATAAATGGGAGCATGCTCTCGCCATCTAACTCTCTGTCTACTAGCTTGATGCCGGCAGCATCTGCAATTGTAGGCAGGTAGTCGCAGGTGTGGCATGGGGTTGAGATCTTCCCGCCTTTAGCGATTTTATCGCCCCATACAGCAAATGCAGGGACACGTATTCCTCCTTCGTGGAGTGAGCGTTTACGTCCTGTTAGTCCACCTGTTGTCCCCGGTGCGCTCTCTTTACCCTCGGGACCATTGTCGCTACAGAAGAGTATTAGAGTGTTGTCTAACTCCCCAATCTTGCGTAGATGCTCTACTAGTCGTCCTACCTGCTCATCGAGAGCAGTTACACAGCCATAGTAGTTCCTTTTATCAAGTGGTTGATCTTTATACATCTCTTGATGCTTGGGTCCAGCGACACATGGGAGGTGGGGTGCATGGAACCATACTACGCTCATGAATGGGCGCGACTCACCCTTTGCACGGTCGATAAATGGGATCACTCGATCCATAATCACGCGACTATCATCCCCTGCGAGGTTCTCACTCTCCTTTGTTCCGTCATGTCGCCAATATGCTGTTCCATACGCTTTGGTCTGCTCTCCGGGTTTGATATAGTCCCAGAATGCCCCTTTGCGCTCTGTAGGTAGTAGCATGGGGTCATATGTAGGTACTTTGGACTCTGTTGTGAATGAGTCATCGTAACCATGTAGCCGTGGTGGATTTAGCTCTCCGCTATTACCCACTTTGCCCCTATTTGCATCTCTCTCCTGATCGGTGAGTGTCCCCAGATGCCACTTGCCAAAGTGTCCTGTTAGGTAGCCTCTCTGCTTCAGTAGCTCGGGTATCGTCTGCTCCTCTTGACGTACAATACCTTTGTTGGCGGTGAAGATTCCTGTCCTATAGGGGTTTCTTCCGGTGATTACACTGCTTCGAGTAGGTGATGAGACCGCTGAGTTTGAGTAGAATCGTTCAAGTATAACACCTTGGGATGCTAGTCTATCCAACGATGGTGTCTGGATATTTTCGCCTCCATTGAATCCGACATCGCCCCAACCCATATCATCAGCCATCAGGAGAATTATGTTTGGTTGCTCCCTAGCGTGAGTAGCAATCGCAGACGCAAGTAACGCCGTAGTTAAGATTGTAGTTTTCATAATTTGCAAGGTAGGAAAATACTTCCCATAAAGCAAATTATTCTAATAGTTTTTACGCTAAGTAACTATTTTGTGGTAGAGAATGTAAGACGATGGTGAGGTGTTAACCCATATTTTGCTATTGCATCTCGGTGTCTCTTTGTTGGATAGCCCTTATTACTAGCCCAGTCGTATTGCGGGTATTGCTCAGCTAGAGCGAGCATATATTCATCTCTGTGTGTCTTGGCAAGTATAGAGGCAGCGGCTATATGGGCATATTTGCCATCTCCTTTAACGATACATTGATGGGGTATTGGTAGCTCAGCTTTGAAGAGATTTCCATCAATAATCGCTATTTGTGGCTGAGGATCAAGGTTTAGCACAGCTAAAGCCATCGACTCATGAGCTGCTCTGAGGACATTTATCTCATCAACTCTTTGGGCGGAGATCTCAACTACGCTCCACGCTATGGCTTCGCGTTCTATTATGGTACGGAGTTTTTCGCGCCTCAGTGGGGTTAGTTTTTTTGAGTCGTTGAGGAGAGGGTCGTGGAAGTCTGCGGGGAGAATCACGGCAGCACCAAACAGCGACCCTGCGAGACACCCTCTGCCAGCCTCATCACATCCAGCCTCTATTAGATTTGTCCCTAGTGTTAGCTCTAGCATAGTTTATAATGATTTTACAATAAGAGAGTCCCAATCATATGACTGGGACTCTAAATTGTGACACCGCCAGGACTCAAACCTGGAACCTTCTGATCCGTAGTCAGATGCTCTATTCAATTAAGCTACGGTGCCTTATCTCTCTCTTGCGATTGCAAAGGTAAGAATAAAATTTTAACTCTGCAACTATTTTGTGATTTTTTTACGCTTTATGGTGATTTTTATATATCTTCACGCTCGATAAGCAGCTTTGTCATCTGTTTGCGGGCGCGATGGATATTTGTCTTGACACTCCCTAGGGGGATGTTGAGCTTCTGAGCAATCTCCTCATAACTAAAGCCATCTATAAAACGCATCACGAAGAGTTGGCGGTGGCGCGGGCTTAGGCTATCCATGCATCGTGCAATCTCCTCCCCCTTCTCTTGATTGATTACTCGTTGTTCGGGGTCGCCATCATCAGATGGTGGCATGGTGTAGTCATCTATCGTTAGATCGTCACTACGCCGTCTGAAGTGGTCTACCGCTGTATTACGCGCAATGGTGTAGAGCCATTGACCAAAGGAGTAGCGGGGATCAAAACGATGTAGATTGATATATGCCTTGATAAAACTCTCCTGCATCAGATCATCAATATCGGTGTTGCTGCCGATGCGTGTCGTTAGTAGACGATAGACCATCTCACGATGGCGCGAAACCAGCTCACCATAAGCTGATCTATCCCCATCAAGTGTGCGCTGCACTAATGTTGAATCATCTACTGTTGACATAATATTAGTAACCTTAGGTTTGTAAATAGAGAAGGCAGCCTAAAAAAGCTGCCCCCTCATTTCACCATCACTGCCAAGATTAAGCCTCTAGAGCAAATCTCTTGTATGCTACTACTGTAGCCTCTTTGTCACACTCTGCGATAAGCTCAGCAATGCTTCTCTTCTCGCCTACAACAGCCTGTGCAAGAAGTGTGTTCTCTTCGAAGAACTTGCGCATCTTACCCTCAGCGATCTTCTCAAGGATAGCATCTGGCTTGTTTGCATTCTTAGGATCCTGCTTCATAGCCTCAATAGCGATAGCACGCTCGTGTGCTACTACTGCTGGGTCGCAATCTGCCTCGCCAATAGCGATAGGTGCCATTGCAGTTGCCTGCATTGCAATCTGGCGTGCTACCTCAGCCTTGATCTCCTTGTTGAATCCAAGCAATGTACCTAGCTTCTTGTTGAAGTGTACGTATGATACACAGTATGGAGCCTCAACACGAGCGTAGTATGCCAACTCGATCTTCTCTCCTGTCTGTCCAGACTTCTCTGTAACCATCTCCTCAACGGTGTTGCCAGCCTCATTCTTGCAGCTCATCAATGCCTCTGTATCTGCTGCATCGTTAGCAACAGCAACAGCAAGGATAGACTCAGCCGATGCTGAGTACTCTGCATTCTGTGCTACGAAGTCAGTCTCACAAGCCAAACAAAGGATATAACCCTTAGTGCCAATGATTTTTGTAACTACAACACCCTCAGATGCTGTACGATCAGCACGCTTAGCTACGATCAACTTACCCTTCTCGCGGATAATATCCTGCGCACGATCGAAGTCTCCCTCAGCCTCGATCAATGCCTTTTTGCAATCCATCATTCCAGCTCCAGTCATCTTGCGGAGCTTCATTACTTCTGCTGCTTTGATTTCCATCTTTATATCTCTATTTTTAAATAATACCTTTTATAAAAAGACCTTGCAAAACCTTAGTTTTGCTCCGATCAAGATAACGTTGATAGGTGGATGAAATTTTAAAGATGGCGTGGAGGTCATCTAAGGGAACATACTATAGTATGTGACCGATGTGACCACTGCGGTATCTTTGAAATTTCGCCGCCTTGCAACGTTATCATAATAGTAATTGAGAGTGATTATCTATTAACCACCCTCAAATACTCAACTGTGCAAAAATTACTCCGCTGCTGGAGCCTCAGTCTCAACAACTACCTCGATCTCAACCTCTGGAGTTGTGATCTCTGCCATTGTCTCCTCCTGAGCTGCGATCTTCTCTAGCTTTTTGATGCGTGGTTTAGACTCCTTCTTTGGAGTTGTCTCATCACCATCCTCCAAAGAGTCTTTGTCGCGCTCTAGCTTGCGCTCCTCTAGTCCCTCTGCGATTGCTCCACAGATAACGTCTAGAACGGCAGCTATTGACTTTGAAGCGTCGTCGTTTGCTGGAATAACGTAATCGATGTTTGTTGGATCACAACATGTATCTACCATTGCAAAGACGGGAATGTTTAGCCTCTTAGCCTCTTTAACTGCGTTCGACTCCTTCTGTACGTCGATCACAAATAGGGCAGCAGGAAGACGTGTAAGGTCTGAGATTGAACCAAGGTTCTTCTCTAGCTTAGCACGTTGACGTGAGATCTGCAACTTCTCACGCTTTGAAAAATTGTCGAAAGTACCGTCTGCGTTCATCTTATCGATGGTCGACATTTTTTTAACGGCTTTTCGTATTGTAGGGAAGTTTGTTAGCATTCCTCCTGCCCAACGCTCAGTAACGTATGGCATTGAGACTGCTGATACCTTCTCGGCAACAACCTCTTTTGCTTGTTTTTTGGTGGCTACGAATAGCACGCGGCGTCCGCTTTTAGCGATATTTTTGATCGCAGCAGCAGCCTCATCAATCTTGATTACAGTCTTGTGTAGATCGATGATGTGGATACCGTTCTTCTCCATGAAGATGTAGGGAGCCATTTTAGGGTTCCACTTACGCTTCAAGTGTCCGAAGTGTGCGCCAGCCTCCAATAATGTATTAAAATCTGTACGTGACATCTCTTGTTTTTTTCTAAATAATTTTAATTCTCTTTTCATCAACACTTTTGGTAGTGAGTTTGCTCAATCCAAAGTGTTTTCCGCAGTTAGGCAACTATACGGGCAGTGCTATTAGGCAGTCCCAATAGTTTGAAACCCAAACTGTGCTTTGCCGAAAATAGGTTCGTTCGTATGCGATATTAACGCTTGCTGAACTGGAACTTCGCGCGTGCTCCGGGCTGTCCCGGTTTCTTACGCTCAACCTCACGAGGGTCACGAGTTAGGAATCCGCTCTTCTTCAACTCTGGGCGATACTCAGCGTTGATCTCGCACAATGCGCGAGCGATTCCTAGACGTGCAGCCTCTGCCTGTCCCTTGATTCCACCACCACACAAGTTGATAGTGACATCATATGATCCCTCTGTTCCGGTAACCAAAAATGGTTGCTTTACCTGAAACTGAAGAATGTCTAGTGGGAAATAGACAGCAAGCTCCTTGCGGTTGATTGTAATAGTACCATTTCCTGGTTTCACGTATACGCGTGCCACAGCAGCCTTA
>JBCQTG010000025.1:0-24638 GCA_047178765.1 Rikenellaceae bacterium
ATTGACCAATATTCCTCACTGCTGCCTCCCGTAGGAGTCTGGTCCGTGTCTCAGTACCAGTGTGGGGGGTTAACCTCTCAGTCCCCCTATGTATCGTAGCCTTGGTGAGCCGTTACCTCACCAACTAACTAATACAACGCATGCCCATCTATAACCGCCGGAACTTTCAACTATAATCGATGCCAATCATAGTGTTATGGGGTATTAGTACCGATTTCTCAGTGTTATCCCCCTGTTATAGGTAGGTTGCATACGCGTTACGCACCCGTGCGCCGGTCGCCACCAATCCGAAGATCGTGCTGCCCCTCGACTTGCATGTGTTAGGCCTGCCGCTAGCGTTCATCCTGAGCCAGGATCAAACTCTCCATTGTAAAAAATGTTTTGTTAAATTGTTGAGTCCTGACTTCCTTTTATTTCTTTTCAAAGAAATTGACAGATAAATACTACATTCATCTTTCAAAATTATTACCAGTAATTCAAAGAACTTTTGTTTTTCAACATCCAACATCTTCACCACCTCTCTTACCACTCTCTCCTCGTGTAACCCTCATTTGTTGTTACCTCTCTGTTGGGACTGCAAATATAGGGAGGTTTTTCTTTACATGCAAATATTTTACAATCTTTTTTTCAAAAAAGTTTCATTTTTTTGTTATTTTGGGTGTTTTGATCTAATAATTGCGGTGTTTTATGCATTTGCCGATTTTCAACACTTTTATTGCTCTTTTCTATACTATATAATAATGGGGCTTACTAAGCATAGCTATAGCCGCTGTTGTATTACTTTTTTGAGGTATGATCTTTATTTGTCGGAAATTTTGTCTACTTTTGTGTGTTCTGAAAATTACAGATGGAATAATTTAGCTTTGAGATCATGGATAGATACAAGAGAGTAGTAGTAAAAATAGGCAGCAACGTACTAACGACAGATGCTGGCACATTGGATTTAGATCGTATAGCGGCACTCACCGATCAGGTGGCACGCCTCTATCGTGCGGGGATTGAGGTAATCATGGTCTCATCTGGAGCAGTGGCTTCGGGGCGTAGCCTAATCTCACCCAAAGGAAACAGGAGACTTGACGCTGTAGCTGCTCGACAGCTCTTCTCTGCCGTAGGACAGGCACGACTTATCAATCGCTACTTCGATCTATTCAGTAGCTATGATATAATATGTGGGCAGGTGCTAACTACAAAGGAGTCACTATCGACACGCAGACACTACCTCAACCAGAAGAGCTGCATGGGGGTGATGTTAGAGAGTGGCGTCGTACCTATAATAAATGAGAATGACACCATATCAGTTACTGAGTTGATGTTCACCGACAATGATGAACTCTCAGGGATGGTGGCAACGATGATGGGTGCCGATGCACTCTTCATACTGAGCAATATCGATGGTATATATAGCGGAGATCCCAAAGATCCAAGCTCTGAGGTTATACGTGAGGTGACTGGCGACGCTAGCGACCTGAGCAAATATATCTCCACCACAAAGTCTCAGTTTGGTCGCGGAGGGATGTTGACCAAGTGCCGCATAGCGTGCAAAGTTGCAGACGAGGGTGTCGAGGTGGTGATAGCGAATGGTAAACGCGACAATATATTGTGCGACCTGATACTGGATAAAAAGGATATTATATGTACACGATTCACCCCATCATCAAAACCAATATCGGAGTTCAAACGGTGGATCGCCCACAGCGATGGATTTGCAAAGGGCGAACTACATATCAACAAAGGGGCATTTGATGCACTTAGCCAACCAAAAGCAACTAGCCTTCTTCCTGTCGGCGTGAGCCGCGTAGAGGGGGAGTTTGTTAAGGATGATATTGTGCGAATTATCTCCCCCGATGGCGAACATATTGGCGTCGGTAGAGTTAGCGTCGGTAGCGATGCCGCACGAAAAATCATAGGTAACAAAGGGCAGAAGGCTATTGTTCACTATGATTATCTCTACTTGGAGTAGAGTGAGTTAATGTCTGGGGCTGCCCTGCGCGGGCGGCGGCGGGTTGCCACCCGCTGGGCTATCGAGATGCTTTGCATCTCTTTTCTATTGCGCTTTTGGGCTTATAACTTCGTTATAAGATTTTAATTCTCAGTAATTTAGATTCAAATAAATTTGATCTAAATTACTGAGAATTAAAATTTCACAAACATCTTTCAGATGTTTGTACCCAAAAACGAGTTAGCAGATGTGGCAAAGTTATTTCCATCGGAGATGCAAATTGCAGATAGTTTAGCTGCGCTCAGCATGACAGATATAAGGGGGGGGGGGAGTGTTCTACTGTAGATAATGTTTGCGACAGACCTTTCGCTTTGGACCCAAACACCTTTAGGTGTTTGAAAGTTTTAAGGCTTGATTTTTTTAGCCAAGTTTACTTGAGCTAAAAAAATCAAGCCTTAAAACGTAAGAGCGAAGCTCGTAGGTCCAAAGCGCAAGGGAGAAGAGATGCAAAGCATCTCGCCAGTCCCCCGGGGGTCACCCCGGTCGCCGAAGGCAGCCCCCGGCACTAGCAGTCACCACCACTATACAGACTCCTCAACGCTCCACATAAAGGCTCTCAGCCCCTGCATTGGTGCGCTTTTGTCAACTGCTCGAAGTGCGGCTAGCAGCTCTTTAGCGATCGTGTCATCGACAATAACCAGCATAGATGAGTTCATTGATGCCCAAGCGTGAGTACCATAGTGAGGTTCACCATCTACACTTCCGCGCCCCTCGGTCAATGCCCACTTTGTAAATCCTCTGATCTGTAGTTGATCGAGTGTTGTCATTACGCGCTCGGTGAGCGCCTGATTATATGATATAAATACCGCTTTCATATTAATACGAATTAAGGTTTGAACCGTTTTACTTGTTTTTGTCTCAAATATATTTTACCCCACCCCTAAATCCCCTCCCTTTGGGCGGGGACTTGGTCGCAAAATCTTCGATTTTACTCCTCAGCGGTCGCGAATTAAGGTTTGAGAATCAAACCTTAATTCGCATTATTACTATTTTTTGATCTTTGAGCCAACCATAAGGGCATAGAATATTGGAATAACAAATAGGGTCAACATTGTCGAGAATGTCAAGCCACCGATCACCGCGATACCCATTGGGCGCCACGTCTCCGACCCTGCACCCAGCCCAAGCGCCATAGGTAGCATACCCAGAATAGTTGTGAATGAGGTCATCAACACTGGGCGCAGACGACTCTTCGCCCCATCGCGGATAGCATCGTGAAGAGAGAATCCCCTCTCGACAAGCAGGTTCATATAGTCAACCATCACGATTCCATTCTTCGTCACAATACCCACCAACATAATGGCTCCGATAAGTGCGATGAGAGAGAGTGGCACATCGGTGATAAAGAGTGCGAAGATAACACCGGTAAATGCCAGCGGGATGGTAAACATAATGATAAATGGAAATACCAACGACTCGAACTGCGTCGCCATAACGATATATACAAGTATGACGATAAGCACAAAGAGCAGCCCCAGATCACCAAATGCCTCATCTTGATCCTCGATCGTTCCGCCAATCTCAACACTCATTCCATCGACAACAGGGTAGTTATCGACAATCTCCTTAACACCTGTGATAACCTCACTAAGTGGCACATTGTCACCCATTGACCCCTGAACACGTATCACCCTCTGGCGATTCTCACGCTCTATTGATGGTGCTGCAAAGACCTCCTCCACATGTGCCACATCGCGCAGCTTGATCTGTCGACCTGCGCTATCGTGGAGGGTGATCTTATCAATGTCGTCGAACGACTCACGGAACTGCTCGTCGTAACGCACAACAATATCATACTCCTCACCATCCTCGCGGTAGATCCCCGCAGTGAGACCATTCATCCTATTACGCACGTAGTAGGCGACATCGCTATAGTTCATCCCATGGTAACTCAGCTTCTCACGATCAAAGACCACATTGTACTCGGGTCGAAGGTCGTCACGAGAGAGCTGCACATCGCGAATTCCCGGGATTGCACGCACCTGATCCATAATCTCAGTTGCCGCCTCATTGGTCTGTTCGATATTGTAACCAAAGATATTTATATCGACCGTTGCGGCACCGCTCATGCTACCACTCGATCCTCCGGGGGTCACCGTATAGCTACGCACCTCGGGGATCTTATCCAGCTCCTTGCGGAACAGATCGGAGATCTGGTAGATCGATCGCTCGCGCTCAGTTGAGCGTGGTAGCTTCATATTGTAATTGATGATATACGAGGCGGTAGTTTGCATCGCTGCAAAGGCATCGCTAGAGGAGTTTGCACCCGACGATGCTGAGACCAGCAGCACCTCAGGGAACTGAGCAAAGATCGCACTATCGATCTGGCGGGCAATACGAGCGGTATACTCCACCGACAGATTCTGCTCCAGCTTCACCTCGGCAGATATTCGACCATTGTCGCTAGGGGGGAAGAACTCAGTGGCTATCAACCCATTGGTCAACATCAATATCGATCCGATAAAGATTACGGTAGCACCTAAGAGTGTAAATCGGCGATACTTCAAGACAAAGCCCAACATAGTGGAGTAGGTTCTATCCAGCCACTCTAGGAACATATCGATAGGTTTATAGACTATACCTATACCTTTGTAGGTGTGTATATTACCCCCACTCTTCAGGATATAAGCCGACATCATAGGGGTGAGTGTGATCGCGGCAACTGTCGAGACGCTAACCACAATAGAGACGATCCACCCCAGCTCGCGGAACATTATTCCAGCCATTCCGGGGACCATCGTCAAGGGCAAAAACACAGCAACAACAACCAGCGTAGTGGCGATAACAGCCAACCACACCTCATTAGTGGCGTAGATCGCCGCCTCCCTCGGACTAGCGCCCCTATCGAGATGTTTGGAGATATTCTCAAGCACCACAATGGCATCATCGACAACCATTCCGATGGCTATACTCAGCGATGACAATGAGATGATATTGAGTGTCGACCCTACAGCCCCCAGATAGATAAATGAGCAGACCAGCGAGACGGGGATGGTGAGACAGATAATGAAGGTAGCCCTCCACCGCCCCAAGAAGAACATCACCACCAACACCACAAAGAAGAAGGCAAACATAATTGTCTGGCTCAGAGAGTCGATACTATCATTTATCTCCTGCGAACCCTCGAAGATCAGATCTACCTCCACATCCTTAGGTAGCGAGGCGCGGATCTTTGGCAGCATCTTCTGTATCTCCTCAACCACAGTGACGGTGTTTGCACCCGACTGCTTCTGGACAATCACCCTCACACCAAGCATCCCATTGATCCTCTCATCCATGGTCGATGTCTCCAGCGTATCGCGAACCATCGCAACATCCGATAGGCGCACTGTACGTCCTCCGCTATTGCTCACAACAATGGAGTTCAGCTCCTCACTGAGGTTAAACTCACCATCGCTCTTTAATATATAGGTATTACTACCTATATCTACCGTTCCGGCGGGGATATTGACATTCTCAGCTGCTATAATCGCCCCCAGCCTCTCGACACTAAGGTTATATCCATCCATCTTCGTTGGGTCGACATTCACCTGCACCTCCCTCTCGGGCGCACCCATGATACTCACCGCACCAACACCATTAACACGGTTCAGCACATTCACCATCTTCTCATCGAGGATCTTACTCAGTGCCGCATAGCTCTCATCAGCCCTGATGGCTAGCATCATCACCGGCATCATCGAGGTGGAGAATTTGAATATCGTAGGGTATCCCACACCATCGGGCAGCTCATCCTGAACAAGGCTAACCACATCGCGAATATCATTTGCCGCCTCGGAGAGGTCGATACCATACTCAAACTCTAGAGTCACAATTGAATAGTTGTCAGACGACTCAGAGGTGATCTTCTCCAGATCATCCACCGTGTTGAGGTTATCCTCCAACACACGAGTGATATTGGTCTCTATATCCTCAGCATTAGCACCCGAATATGTTGTGATAACCGAGATCATCGGAATCTCTATATCGGGGTATTGATCCACCGCGATATTTGTCAGCGAGTAGAGACCAAAGATCACCACTCCTATAAATATCAACACCGTCGAGACGGGTTTGCGAACCGCTGTTTCGTAAATCTTCATAACCGTTAATAATTTAAGGCTGTACCATCACCTATTCTAGAAAAAGCCGTCACAACAACTTTATCGCCTGTATTAAGCCCCGAGGTGATCTCAACCATATCGCCAACCTGCCTACCTTTATTAACTGATCTGCGCCTAGCCACCCCATTCTCAACGACATAAACGTAGTTCTCTGCCGAACCAAACTGCTTCTGCACCGCCACATCAACGACCATCAAAGCGACTCTAGACCCCATATTAAAGGTTGAACGAACATGCATACCCGGACGCAGAGTGAGATCACCATTAGGCACACTAACCTCAACAGTAAATGTTCGCGTCAAGGGGTCAAGAGTGGGATAGATCAACGACACCTCACCCGCAAACTCCCGATCGCCAAAGATGTCGACACTCAGACCAACCCACATACCCAACTTAACCACAGGGTAGTAGATCTCAGAGATATTGACCCTCACCTTCAATGAGTCGATCTGCGCCACCTCGACAATAGCCCTTCCATCGAGTAGATTACCCCGCTCGGTATTACGAAGAGTAACCACACCTGAGATGGGTGACCGAAGTTCGATATTGAGCCTCATATCATCGACAACCCTACTCTGAATATCGAGTGAACTCTTCATCTGGTCGAGCGTCTGAGCCGAGATGCCCCCCGCCTCAAAGACCGGCAGCAGACGGTTATAGTCGGCACGTAAGGTCTCTAATGATATTAGTTGCTGATCGTAGAGCGTAGGGTCTAAAGTCGCCAAAAGCTGATCTTTCACAACCCTATCACCCACCTCAACAAAGATCTTATCTACCCTCACACCGCTAGCAGCAGGGATGATAGCATTCTGCCTATACGCCTCCACCTCAGAGGTGAAGATCTCCTCCTGATCGATGGTCATCATACGCGCCTCCGACACCTTGGTCGCAACCCTCTGCACCTCCTCAGTCGTGGTGGTTGATGCTCCCTGCTCTCCTGCGCAACTTGCGAACACCAGCGCCGCAATGGTTATAAATACTACTCTATTCATATCTCTTTATCTCTTTTATATTCTTTTTTTCTGCACCCCCTGCATTGCTCTTGATCTCTACCAAAATGGGTTCTTTGAACCCACCGCCCTCAATGCGATTTTTTTGAAAATCGCTTTTATTGAGTGAGGGCGGTTGCCTAGGGCTGCCCTACGCGGGCGGCGGCGGGGTGCTCCCCGCTGAGCTAGAGAAACTTACGTTTCTCTTTTTCCTACTCGACACCTACTATCCTGTCGTACTCGCTTTGCGCCACCAATAGATCATACAACGCCTGCAAGAGATTCAACTCCGCCTGTGTCATCGATAACCGCGCAGTGTTTAACTCAAGTATCGTACCCGCACCAGCACCATATCTCGTATTGGTTATATCATACGCCTTTCGCGCCTGAGCAACAGTGATCCGCTGCGCCTCAACCATCTCCTGAGCAGTGTATATATCACTTATTGCTGTCGAGAGGCTAACACTCACACTCTGCTCAGTGTAGGCACGTTGCAGCTCCAACTGATTGATCTGATTCTCTATCTGACGCGAACGCATCACCCTGCCCCCACCATCGAAGAGCGGGAACGAAAGCGTCAACCCCACAGAGGCGGGTGACTGCCAAAAGTAACCATCGCTCGCTGACGTCCCAGTGAGCGAGAATGACCCCATATTATTTCCAGTATATGTGATCTGCCCATAGGCAGCAAGCACCGGTAGTCGCGAGGCGTTATTTATCCTCAGCTGGTGCTGTAGAATATCCTGCGAGATAGTCAATGATCGCAATGAGGAGTTCCCCGCAAGGTCGCGCGAGAGGCGCTCAACATCGATATTCATCGATCTATGCAGCGCCACAATATCACCACTCAACTCCACCTCAACCGATTGAGGCAGAGATAGGTACATCTTAAGAAGATCCTTAGCTATACCGATCGAGCTTCGTGTCTGCATGATCGTTGGTTGCAGATTACTATACTGCACCTGAGCCGTAAGCAGATCATACTCCGAACTGATACCATTATTATACTTCACCTGCGTCTCCTCAACGCTCTCCTTAGCGGTCTGCGAACTCGCCAACAACACCTCCAACGACTGCTCAGCAAGCAGCACCGCATAGTAGCTACTCTTCACCGCCGCCACAAGATCGATCTTTGTCGAGCGTGCAGCCTCCACAGCCGCCTCCGCCTCGCTCTGGTTCATCTTCAGTGTACGATAGACCGTTGGGGCATAGAGAGCCATCGAGAGGCTACCACTAGCAGCAAAGGTGTTATATTGATTCTCGCCCAATGAAAAGCCCTCCGCCAAAGCCTGATTCTTCAACGTTCGGTCGAGAGTACCATCTACAGAGAGTTGCGGAAGGAGTGCCGACATAGTTGTCTTTCGCACATAGTCATATCGCTCCACCTCCAGATCGGCGATCTTCACCGTCGGGTTGTCACTCAGAGCTAACTCTATAGCGGAGTCTAAGGTGAGTTCCATAGCACTAGTGTGAGCCACCGAACCCATAAACAACACTATTAATATAATGTATCTACCCATAAACTATCTATTTAAAATATAATCATCAATAATCTCCACCCCTCGTGCCGTAGCTATCCCTCGCAAAAAGTTGATAAACAACTCACGAAAAGCATCTTGTGTGGTCACACCCTTAGGTAGTTTCATATCATCTTGATGCACCAGTGATGCTGCCATATGATGCAACATAACGATCGAGAGTTCTAGATTTGCCCTAGGAGATATTAAACCTTGCGAAACACCCTGAGAGAGTTGCTTTACAAAACGCTGAACCCCCTCCTCCTCACGATCGCGAAATCGACTCTCCACCATCGGATAGGATGCTTTAAGCCCTCGATGCAATCTCCAATTAATCTCCGAATCACCTACAATATCCTCTACAATCGCCATCGTGCCAACCAAGACATTTGCCGATCGCAAAACAATCTGGCTTAATGACTCATTACGCATATTAAAGTAGGACTCTGCCGCCAAGAATAGAAGCTCCTCTTTATGTTCAAACTCCTCATACAGAGTTCGCTTTGAGACACCTGCAGTCTTAGCGATATTACTCATAGTAACTGCCTTTACCCCATCGCTAATAAACATCTTTAATGCCAACGCAATAATATGTTCTCTCTGTTCCGCTTTCATTCACTAACTCTCTTGAGGAACAAAGGTAGTTAAAAAACCCGGAAAACCAAACAAGTTTTCATATTTTTGTAAAATTTATTTTTTTAACACCATATAAAAACAAGATTTATAGCACGATAACATTTATAGAATTATCACCGCTAAAAAGTTGGCTATTAGTTATAAATAGTGTACATTTGTTGAAATGCATGGTGGAGAGTCAGCGGTAGAGAAAACTGGCGGTGTAGTAAATAGGTTTAAATAATAGGTTAAATATGCAAAAAACACTCCCCTTTATCGAGAGCGATGAGTGGCTACAACCAGCCGCTGAAGAGATTTTATATCGACACTCCCTATACCTCGACGCTATGGAGGCGATCGATACAAACGCTAATAAGAACAAAAAGATAGGCGACAAAGCGATTATTGATTATGCCAATGCCCACCGCTTCTTCGGGTGGCAGCGTGATGATGATATGCAGGGGTGGTGGTTCCGCGAGTGGCTACCTGCCGCCTATGATGTCTATATCTTTGGCGAGTTCAACAGCTGGCAACGTACACAGCATCGTCTAGATCGCTCGCCCAATGGGGTGTGGAGCATCTTCTTTCCCGATGCCCTCTATGCTGATCGACTCCTCCACGGCTCACTATACAAGATCCATGTCCATGGTGATAATGGATGGCTCGATCGTATTCCAGTCTATGCAACAAGAGTTGTTCAGGATGATGTGACCAAGAACTACACCGCTCAGTTCTGGGTCAACACCCCATTTGATTGGGGTGCTGAGGGGGTGAGAGCAGAGAGGTTTAAGATCTCCCCTAAGAAAAAGCTCCTTATCTACGAGGCGCATATCGGCATGGCGACCGAGCAGGAGAGGGTGGGAACATATATTGAGTTTAAGGATAATATCCTACCATTAATAAAGAAGAAGGGTTATAACGCCATTCAGCTAATGGCGGTGGCTGAACACCCCTACTATGGTTCGTTTGGCTACCATGTATCATCACTCTTTGCCCCATCGTCACGCTTCGGCACCCCCGAGGAGTTGAAGGAGCTGGTGCGTAGAGCGCATAAGTTGGGTATCGCTGTGATTATGGATATTGTCCATGCCCACTACGTTAAGAATACCAACGAGGGTATAGCTCAGCTCGATGGCACAAGCCTCTACTCTCCCGAGGGAGAGGCGGGTTACCAGCCCTATTGGGACTCAATGAATTTCAATTTTGCTAGACCAGAGGTGCGACATATGTTGCTCTCGAATGCTAAGTATTGGTTGGAGGAGTTCCATTTCGATGGCTACCGTTTCGATGGTGTCACCTCGATGCTCTACCACCACCACGGATATACAAAGTTCGACTCGCGAGATAAATTCTTCAATGATGAGGTCAACCGCCCCGCAATAACCTACCTCACCATGGCGAACAAATTGATACACGCTATGCGCCCCGATGCAGTGACTATCGCGGAGGATGTTAGCGGAATGCCCGGCATATGCATCCCTGTTGAGGATGGCGGAGTGGGCTTTGACTACCGTTTGGCGATGTCTATCCCCGACTTCTGGATCAAGCTCATCAAGGATCAACGTGATGAGGAGTGGAGCATCTGGGAGATATGGGATATTATGACCTCGCGCCTACCTGCGGTGAAGAGCATCGCCTATGCCGAGTCACACGATCAGGCGATGGTTGGCGATAAGACGATAGCCTTTAGGCTGATGGATGCCGAGATGTACACCGCGATGAACAACGAGTCGCAGAGTATAGTTATAGATAGGGGTATAGCGCTACACAAGATGATACGTCTGGCGACCATCACCATGGGTGGCGATGGCTACCTCAACTTTATGGGAAACGAGTTTGGACACCCCGAGTGGATCGACTTCCCGAGAGAGGGTAATGGTTGGAGCTACACCTATGCGCGTAGGCAGTGGAGCCTAGAGAATAATGGTTTTTTGCGCTATCGTGATCTAGGTAAGTTCGATACTGCCTTGATGAAGTTGGTGTCAAAATATAATACATTGGGGGCGGGTTACCCCTATCGCACACAGATGGATACTGATAACCGCACGATGGTATATACTATAGGTGAGGAGCTGTTAGTGATATTGAATTGGCATGGTGAGGCGTCGATACCTGAGTATGAGTGCGAGGTGCGTTTTGATGGTAACTATATACCTATTTTATCGAGTGACGAGAAGAGATTTGGAGGCTTTGGCAGGGTTGATATGAAGGGTGAACACTTCTCATTTGAGCGCAACGGGCGCAAGTTCATCAAGATATACAACACCTCACGCACAGCAACAATATACAAGATTGAGAAATAGAGGGAGAAACAAAGTTTCTCCAGCCCCGCGGGTGGCAACCCGCCGCCGCCCGCGCAGGGCAGCCCTAGGCGACCGCCCTCACTCAATAAAAGCGATTTTTCAATAAAAAATCGCATTGAGGGCGGTGGGTTCGTAAGAACCCATATAACCCAAGGCTATAAAAGAGTATAATATGAAGATAACACTGTTGGGGACAGGGACATCGCAGGGGGTACCGACAATAGGGTGCCGATGCCAAGTGTGTCGATCGAAAGATCCACGCGATATGCGTCTACGCAGCTCGGCAATGGTCGAGTGGCGAGGTGTGAGGGTGGTGATCGACGCTGGACCCGACTTTAGACAACAGATGCTCCGCGAGGGGGTTCGTCACCTTGATGCGCTGCTGCTCACCCACGACCATAAGGACCATACAGGAGGTATAGATGATACGCGGGCATTCTGCTTTGTCGACTACCCCACTATCCACCGCATACAGATCTACGCCACAGCGCAGACGCTCAAAGCGGTGCGGCACGACTACCACTACGCCTTTGTACCCGAGCATAGTAAATATATAGGTGTACCGGAGATTGATCTTCATGAGGTGGAGCTAGGGGGTGATTTCACCATCACGAGTGAGGATGGGAAGAGGAGTATCGAGGTGCGTTCGATCATTGGAGAACACGCCCCAGGGTACTCAATCACCGGCTATCGCTTTGGGACGTTCGCCTATCTTACCGACTTCAAGAGGGTGAGTGACGAGCAGGTTGAGAGGCTACGAGGGATAGAGACAATAGTTATCAATGCGCTGCGCTGGGGGCAGCACTACTCACACTTCAATGTCGAAGAGGCGTTGGATCTGGTGGGCAGAGCGGGGATTAAGAGAGCCTACCTCACCCACTGCTCACACGATGTGGGGTTGATAGATGAAGCAAATGGTCGACTCCCCGAGGGTGTTGAGTTTGGATATGATGGATTACAAATTATAATTAATGAATAGATTGAAAGGAAAGTGCGTAGTGGTGACGGGTGCATCGTCAGGAATTGGTGAGGCGTTGGCACGCCACTATGCAGAGCTAGGGGCATCGGTTATTTTGGGTGCTAGACAGGAGCAGAAGTTACAGCAGATAACAGAGGAGATAGTCAATGGCGGAGGGAGTGCCGCCTATAGCGTGGTCGATGTTGTCGACCCCGAGCAGTGTCGAGGGTTGATTGATTGTGCCGTTGAGAACTTCGGCGGGGTAGATATTTTGATCTGCAACGCTGGACTCTCTATGCGTGCGCTCTTCGATGATGTCGACTTAAGTGTTCTCCACAAGCTGATGGATGTCAACTTCTGGGGTACGGTTAACTGTGTCAAGTATGCTCTCCCCTATATTCAGCAACGCAGAGGGTCGATCATCGGAGTATCCTCAGTCGCCGGGCTGCATGGACTACCCGGACGCACGGGCTACTCAGCATCGAAGTATGCGATGACGGGATTTCTGGAGACCATACGTATTGAGAACCTCAAAAAAGGGGTGCATGTAATGATCGCCTGCCCCGGCTTCACCGCCTCGAATGTCCGCTTCTCAGCCTTGACAGCCGATGGATCATCGCAGGGCGAGACGCCACGTGACGAGGGTAAGATGATGAGTGCCGAGCAGGTTGCACAGATTATAGCTCGCGATACACGAAAGAGAAAACGCCTCTCATTAATGGAGTTTGATGGACGGGCGACACACTTCGTAAAGAAGTTCCTACCCGCCTTTCTCGATAAGATGTTCTACAACCATATGGCTAAAGAGCCAGACTCACCACTAAAGTAAAAACCACCGTACAGGGCGTGAAATATAACATTTAAGCTATTTCACGCCCTTTTTTAATTAAATTTATAATTAATCCAACCTTTTACTTTCAGATAGATATTTCCCCAGAGATAAATAATTCTTACTAAATTTTTCATGGTGCTTTTTTCAAGAGTGATACTACCTTTGCAGATGAAGATAAAGTAATACAAAACTATTTATGGAGAGTTTAATTGAGAGTTTAATTGAGAGCAAGGAGAAGGTTAATCGATGGATGGAGCGCTTCGGGGTACGCTTCGGAGTATATAAAGGTGGTGTTTTCAACGAGCAGATATTTCCTTTCGACTCTATTCCACGTGTCATCAGCAAATCCGATTGGGAGACTCTAGAGTCGGGATTGGAGCAGCGTGTTAAGGCACTAAACCTATTTTTGGAGGATATATACCACGAGAAGAGGATCGTTGCTGACGGAGTGATTCCAGAGGAGTTTATCTACGCAGCAAAGGATTATCTCCCTCAGTGCGAGGGTATCTCCCCATCAAAGGGCATCCACTCCCACATCTCGGGAATCGACCTCGTTCAGGCAAAGAGCGGAGAGTGGTATATCCTTGAGGATAACCTACGTATCCCCTCGGGAGCATCCTATCCGATGATCGCCCGCACAATCACTCGCAAGGTGGCACCAGAGATCTACAAGAAGAACGCCGTGGCAGATAACCGTAACTACAATCAGCTGTTGCGCGAGATGATGGATCATGTCAATGTCGGCAATGGACTCAATGTTATCCTCACCCCCGGACGCTACAACTCAGCCTTCTTTGAACACTCATATCTAGCGGAGAAGATCGGAGCAGTATTGGCATTCCCCGGTGATCTGGTTGTTGAGGGTGATAAACTCTACTATAATGGATTGTTCAATCGCAAGCAGCCTGTGGGCGCGCTATATCGCCGCGTCTCAGATGAGTATCTCGACCCTATGATCTTTGAACCCTCATCGATGCTTGGCGTTCCAAACCTAATGCAGGTATACGCGAAGGGTAATGTAGCGATTATCAACGCTCCGGGTAATGGAGTGGCAGATGATAAGGGTACATACTACTTTGTACCAAAGATGATTAAGTACTACCTCGGCGAGGAGCCAATATTGCAAAATGCCCCCACCTATCTACCATACTTCGAGGAGGACTACACCTATATGATGTCAAACCTAGAGAGGCTGGTAATCAAAGATGTTAGCGAGGCAGGAGGTTACGGAGTACTCTTTGGACGCGATCTAAGCAAGGAGAAGCTAGAGGAGTTGCGAGAGCTAATTATCAGCGAGCCTAGACGATGGATCGCGCAGGAGGTGATCGACTTCAAGGATCTAGAGCTACTCGAAGATGATGGTTCAACCATCGAGCGCAAAGCAGACCTCAGAGTCTTTGTCATTCAGGGCGAGCAGACCAAGGTGTGGTGTAGCGGATTGACAAGATTTTCGAGAATCGAAGGTGCATTTATAGTGAACTCATCGCAGGGCGGAGGATTCAAAGATACATGGGTAATGACTGAATAATAGATAAGATATGGTTTGTAATGTAATCACTGCCGATAAGGCAAATAGATTGTTTTGGTTGGGTCGCTATGCACAGAGGGTATATATTAGTCTACACCTTTTGCGCCGCTACTACGACAAAGTTATCGATGGCGATATAGCCAATTTGAAGGAGTACTACGACTGCCTAGGTGTAGATAGCGATGGACAGGATGAGGCGAGTGTAGAGTTTCAGCTCTCGCAGCTCTATGACATTAAGAATGGCTGTTCGATAGCAACAAGCCTAAATGAAGCGATGAGCAATGGAATAGTCCTTCGTCGCGATATTACCAGTGAGTCACTCTCATATGTTGAGATGTCACGCACATTGCTAAACGAGTGCAGTAGTGTTCAAGAGAGTAATATCACCCATCTACAGCCTGTGACTGACTACATGTTGGCATTCTTCGGCTCTATTGAGGAGAGGGTCTTTGACGATAGCATACGTAACTTCTTGCGCCTAGGTCGATTGATCGAGAGCATCGATCTACGTACCCGCTTCAACTACCCCTACCCCCGTATCGAGGAGCTATATATAAGGTTGAAGGAGATTCTTCAGCGTACAGGAGCAATAGTAAATAGTGAGGCTATAGGGAGATTAGAGCTACTTATCTCTGAATCAGCATACCAGTCAGAGAGCATCGAATATCGTGCTGCAATGTTGAGCAATCTAAATAAAGTAGTGAGCATATAGGAGATGAGCAGACGCTATAGTTTTAGTTACCAGTGTATTGAGCGCTACAACGTGATGGTCCGAGACTATCACTTTCTACTGAGGTGCAGACCACACGAAGCGCCCTTTCAGCACTGTGAACAGAATAGCTTGCGCCTACTTACAGGTGTTAAGGTCAACACCGCCTATGACACCTTTGGAAATGCTATCCACTATGGTTCATTTGAGGAGGAGCATGATCTATTTGTCATCTCAATGAGTGGTATTGTCATGTGCGATGAGTACCAGATCAAGGAGAGCAACCCCGAGCCGATCTATCTAAACCAGAGCCATTTCACACAGGCAAGCGGTGAGATCGCTAAGTTAAGCCAATCAGTGGGACTATTTAGCTCCGACCTAGAGGTTGCACTGCAACTCATGGGGGTACTCTATTCGAGGATAGAGTATCGAGCAGGGGCAACTACTGTCAACACCACCGCAGCGATGGCGTTGGAGCTGGGTGCTGGAGTTTGTCAAGACCTCTCACATCTGCTACTCTCGATGTGTCGATTTCGCGGCATCCGCGCGCGCTATGTCATGGGTTATGTCATTGGCGAGGGTGAGACCCATGCGTGGGTTGAGATATGGAGTGATGGCATATGGTATGGAGTTGATCCGACACATAATATCCTTATTGATAGTGGATATATCAAGGTTGCACATGGCAGAGATGCCGCAGACTGCTCAATCGTAAGGGGTATGCGCCGAGGTGTTAGCGAGGCTCAAACGCAGGTTCGTGTGGTTGTAGAGGAGATTTAGCTGAGAAAAAATAGAGAATGATAAAAGAGATTATATCGGTGGCAATGCCACTAAACGAGCGGTTGATGATACGCAAGAACTCAATCAGCTCTGGAGAGTCACCACGCAGGGTATGTGTGGTGACTGGCACACATGGCGATGAGCTAGAGGGGCAGTATGTCTGCTTCAAACTAGCCAATCTTCTACGCGACAATATGGACAAACTCAACGGCACGGTGGAGATCTACCCGGCGCTCAATCCGCTAGGTATAGATACCATCTCGCGAGGTATACCCGGTTTTGATCTAGATATGAATAGGATCTTCCCCGGCGACCCCGATGGTGTGATGGCAGAGAGCGTAGCACACGCAATCTTAGAGGATCTTAAGGGGGCAGATATGGTTATTGACATCCACTCAAGTAATATCTTCTTGCGCGAGATGCCACAGATACGTATCAGCGTTGGCGATGCCGAGAGGCTCGTGCCACAGGCTCAGATCCTTGGTGTCGACTTCATCTGGGTTCATGAGGCTGCAACGGTTCTAGAGGCTACCCTAGCCCACTCGCTCAACTCTACAGGCACACCCTGCTTGGTTGTTGAGATGGGTGTTGGAATGCGCATCAACCGCCGTATGGGTGATACACTTGTCGAGGGTATCTTAAATATGTTAGCTTCGCTAAATATGTGGAGCGGAGATGTCGATCGTAGCTGCCTCGCTGAGGGGATCATCTCCGAGGGTGACAAGGTCTCGTTCCTCAATGCCGAGGCTTCAGGGGTCTTTCTCACTAGCCACAAGACATCACAGATAGTTAAGGAGGGGGAGGTTTTAGGACGTATTGTCGACCCACTGAGCGGCGACACCCTACACACAGTCACCTCTCCTGTCGATGGTTATCTATTCACCCTACGCGCCTATCCGGTGGTCTATGATGGGTCACTCCTCGCACGCATACATAAAGGGGCTTTCTAATAACTCAGATTTAAGATGATTAAAGAGACAATATATACACTAGCCTCGCCCTATCGCGATGATTTCAAGGTGGAGGCATACCGCTTTGGTAGCGGCAAACACTCACTCGCTGTTGTTGGTGCGATCCGCGGCGATGAGATTGAGCAGCAGTACACCTGCGCACGCCTAATCAAGCTCCTCACTGAGCTAGAGGGTGAGGGAGCATTAGTTCCGGGCTATGAGATCGTTGTTATCCCCTCGGTGAACCCCTTCTCGATGAATATCGGCAAGAGGTTCTGGTCGATGGACAACACCGACATCAACCGTATGTTCCCCGGATATGATAAGGGAGAGACGACCCAACGCGTTGCCGCAGCACTCTTCGACTGTGTAAAGGATTATGAGTATGGGGTGCAGATGGCTAGCTACTACATCCCCGGGGAGTTTATCCCCCATGTGCGAATGCTCAACACCGGATACCAGCCCGAGAAGGAGGCGCGCTGCTTTGGGCTACCCTATGTATATGTCAAGGAGGTGACACCCTACGACACCGCACTGCTCAACTACAACTGGCAGATCTGGGGGACAAAAGCCTTCTCGGTCTACACAGGAAATACCGAGCGTCTAAATACAGTGAGTGTTGAGAATGCTGTTGAGGCACTTCTGCGCTTTATGGTCAATATGGGATTGCTCTCAATCACCGTACGCCCGGGCTACCTCTCACAAACCATCTCTAATGCCGACCTAATATCAATCTCAAGCACCACATCGGGTATACTCCACACCCTTCGTCGCGCAGAGAGCAGTGTTCGCATCGGGGATCTACTAGCTGAGGTTGTCGATCCCTATGATGGCTCTATTCGCGAACAGATAATCTCACCTGTCAATGGTGTGATCTTCTTCAACCACGAACGACCATTGGTCATCGAGGGTGCGAAGATAGTCGAGATAGTCGAGGATAGGGTGATCTGATCTATTGGAGGCTATTTACCTCGTGAAGAGTAGACATATAACAGCAGCGATAGCACGGTCAATGCCAAGCCCACACCATAGAGTGCAGCAAAGCCCCACAACGATACTAGCGAACCACCGATCAACATCCCCAACCCTGAGCCGAAATCAAGTGCGGTAAAGTAGGTTGAGGTTGCGCTTCCACGTCTCGATGCTGGAACGAGGTTGACAATCATCGTCTGGATGAGTGGACCAACCAATCCGAAACCAAAGCCCATCAATATTGAGCAGATAGGGAATGTAACATCATTAAGCATAAAGGTGAATAGCGATCCTGAGACTAGGATTATTAATATACCCAGTATCAGCAACACCCTTGTGCGAGCCATACGCATAAGAATATCTATACCCATACGAGAGGCGATAATTCCAAATGCAAAGAGCAGGAAGAAGCTAGCAGAGCTAAAGCTAATGCTACTCTCGCGTATATATAGCGAGACATAGACCATCAACGAGCCATAGAAGAAGTAGATCAGACCTATCGTAGCGGCAAGCGTAGCACCCTCACGAACGAAGAATCTATCGAGCGATAGAGTCGCATGCTCCACCACCTCTCTCGGTCTGGTCTTGATAAAGGGGGTAAGCACCAAGCCACAGATACTACACACAAAGGCGGTGATAAAAAGCCCCATAAAGGAGATGGTCTCGATAAGGTAGAGACCCAACATCGGACCTACAGCCATCGAAAGCACTACAATAGCGCCAAAGTAGCCGATTGCCGTAGCGCGCCTCTCCGATGGCGAGACATCGATAGCCAGTGTGTTGGCAGCGGTGGTGACCAGCGCAAAGCTCGCACCCAGCGCAACACGCGTGATAAATAGCCCAATCAACGATGTCGAGAGGATATAACCACTCATCATAATAGTAAACATTGCAAATACCACTATGTAGAACTTGCGACGGTCGAACCTATCGACAAGAAAGCCCGTGAATGGTCGGGTCAGCAGAGAGGTGATGATATATGCCGATGCTATAACCCCCGCCACCGAGGAGTCGGCATTAAAGACATCGATTATATATGTTGTGATAATTGGCATTAGCAGATAGAATGCCGTGAACATAAATAGACTCGCAACCGAGATCAATACAAAATTTTTATTAAATACCTTTTCCATCTCTCTTTATTTTTTTCTTATCACCTGCCTCACAAACTCTCTATAGTGGCGACTAAAGAGAGCAAAGAGCAGGGTCGATATAACACCAAACAACATAACCCCTTTAGCCCCCTCAACTAGCCAGCCAACCAAAGAGTCGCTATTTGGGGTGAAGATATAGGGTAGCAGCTGATCGCTAACCAACCACGCCACAGCGACAACCACCATCGTCTGCGCCAGCACATATATATATTGTATAACCGAAACTCTAAAACCACGACTAAAGAGGAAATATGACTTCCACCCAACGACAATAACCAGCAGGCTAATAATCACACCCGCAACAATACCCGCAATACCAAAGTAGTAACCCAGCAACATCGATAGGGCGATATTTATCACCGCCTCGATAATAGGTGCAGCAATATCGCTACACAAGCCATAGGCGGCGGTGAAGAGGTCATTCACACGAGTAATCATAATAAAGGTGTAGAGAGTCATCAACCCCAGCGTAAGGTTATCCAGAAGATACTCCTCGCCAACCCACAGCACCACAAAGGAGGTCGATAGGTGGTACATAGCGTAGCAGCATATCGCTGCCACCCAGAAGCGAAAGGCGAAGATAGTCCTATATAGGTGTAGATCTTTTGCCTTGTCACCCTCAGCGGCAAGGTTGCCAATCCCCGCAACGAGACCATTTGACAACGCCCCGACAATCATAATTATACCATTGGCGATAAGCAGGTAGTTTGTATATATCGTCACTGCTGTAAGCGAGAGATAGCCATATACAATTAGTGGGCTAAGCTGATAGAGTGTATATCCACCTACACGATGGAAGATCATCTGCTTGCTCTTGATAACCACATCGGGGTGGCGATCGAGCAACTCCTTGATACCCTTAGTCGATCTATGCAGCCATCCATAACCGCTCACCACCGCTTGACGCAGAGCAACGGTTGTTAGGAGTGCCGCCACCGCCTCGGTGATTAGCCAAAATTTATACCCCATGCCGAAGTGTGCGAGACCGATAATCTGCACCACCATCTTCAGTAGCCTTATACCATGGTAGCGGTAGTCGACCCGATCCTGTCGCTGGTCGGCAATGAGCATCACCTGCTGATAGTTGAATAGGTAGCCGAGCAGCGACCCGAGGAGTATCACCCCAAAGGAGGCGTAGGCATACCATAGCGGGATCTCCATCTTTGCGAAGATAAGCGGAAAGAGCGCCATCATAACCACCGATCCGGCAGCGACAAAGAGAGCTACACGGCGATATATCCACCCTTGGATAGTTATGATCTCCCCTATCGACTCTCGGTCGCCACGCGCTAGCGGGGCATAGAGTGTGTAGGCGATAATCGTGCTTATCCCCAGCTCAGAAATATTCAAAAACCCGATCAGATTTGTTGCAGTTGTATTTAGACCAACGATCTCAGCCCCTAGCGCCTCGATAAGTATTCGGCGAGCGTAGAAACCCAGCAACGTACCCACAGTTGTAAATATGAGTGCGGTGCGAACATTTCTTATTGCATTGTTTACTCTACTGCTCTTTGCCATTCTTGCTAACATTAAAGGGGGACCAGCTAACATTAAAAGGGGGCTAGCTAATAGCTCGCCCCCTCTAGGGTGGAAGATGGGTCTCGAACCCACGACCTTCGGAACCACAATCCGACGCTCTAACCGACTGAGCTACATCCACCGTTTGGTGGTGCAAAGATAGAGATAAAAATAGTAAGATGCAAGAGAATATGAAAAAAAATGCGTATCTTGCCAAAATGTCAGCGCCAGACCCGCACTTTGGCAGATTAACAGTGCCAAAGAGTGACAAAAGGGCTTTGGCATAGCGATTGAGGAGTAGAGGTGTAGAATTTATTTTAAACATTAGATATTAATTATGAGAGTTAAACCATTATCAGATCGAGTATTGGTTCAGCCCAAAGCGGCTGAAGAGCGTACAGCAGCGGGGTTGTATATCCCCGATACAGCAAAGGAGAAACCACTAGAGGGTGAGATTGTTGCGGTAGGACCGGGAACAAAGGAGATCACAATGGAGGTTAAGGTTGGAGATAAGGTGCTTTATGGCAAGTATGCCGGTCAGGAGATCTCAGTCGATGGTGTCGACTACCTGATGATGAAGCAGAGTGATTTGATGGCAGTAGTAGAGTAATAGTTAAGGAGATGGCAAAAGATATTAAATATGATGTAGAGGCTCGTGAGCTTCTAAAGGTTGGCGTTGACGCATTGAGCAATGCCGTGAAGGTGACACTCGGACCTAAGGGTCGTAATGTGATTATCGACAAGAAGTTTGGCGCACCACACATCACTAAGGATGGTGTGACAGTAGCTAAGGAGGTTGTCTTAGATGACCCATTTGCAAATATGGGCGCACAGATGGTGCGCGAGGTTGCCTCAAAGACCAATGACGATGCAGGTGATGGAACAACAACTGCAACTGTTTTGGCTCAGGCGATTATCGGAGTAGGAATCAAGAATGTCACCGCAGGTGCAAACCCGATGGATCTAAAGCGCGGAATCGACAGGGCTGTAACAGCTGTTGTTGAGTCGTTGCGTTCACAGAGCCAAGAGGTGGGTGCTGATATAGATAAGATTGAGCAGGTGGCGACAATATCGGCAAACAACGATAAGGCTATCGGAGCATTGATCGCTGAGGCTATGGCTAAGGTTAACCGCGAGGGTGTTATCACTGTCGAGGAGGCTAAGGGAACAGAGACCTATGTTGATGTTGTTGAGGGAATGCAGTTTGACAGAGGTTATATCTCTGCCTACTTTATGACCGACACCGAGAAGATGCAGGCTCAGTTGGAGAAGCCATATATCCTCATTACCGACAAGAAGATCTCAACGATGAAGGAGCTATTGAGCATCCTTGAGCCTGTGGCTCAGAGCGGTCGTTCGCTGCTAATCATCGCAGAGGATGTTGATGGCGAGGCGTTGTCGGCATTGGTTGTTAATAAACTTCGCGGAGCGTTGAAGGTTGCAGCGTGCAAAGCTCCCGGCTTTGGCGATCGCCGCAAGGAGATGTTGGAGGATATTGCGGTGCTTACTGGCGCTACAGTTATCTCAGCCGATAAGGGTATGAAGATCGAGGATGCAACCCTTGAGTGGTTGGGAACAGCCGAGAAGGCGACCCTAAGCAAGGAGAATACCGTTATCGTTGATGGCGATGGAGCGAAGGAGATGATTGAGGCTCGTGTGGCACAGATCAAGGGCGCTATCGAAGTCAGCACATCGGACTACGATAAGGAGAAGCTAGCAGAGAGGTTGGCTAAGTTGGCTGGTGGCGTCGCTGTATTATACGTAGGTGCAGCTACCGAGGTTGAGATGAAGGAGAAGAAGGATAGGGTTGATGACGCTTTGGCAGCTACACGCGCAGCTGTCGAGGAGGGTATTGTCCCCGGAGGTGGAGTAGCCTACATCCGCGCGATCGACTCTTTAGAGTCGTTGAAGGGCGAGAATGAGGATCAGACAACAGGAATACAGATCGTTAAGCGTGCTATCGAGGAGCCACTACGCCAGATCGTTGGCAACGCTGGTGGCGAGGGATCGGTAGTTGTGAATAAGGTTCGCGAGAGCGAGGGTGCAATGGGCTACAACGCTAGAGATGACCGCTATGAGGATCTCTTGGCTGCGGGAATTATCGACCCTACAAAGGTCTCACGCGTAGCGTTGGAGAATGCAGCCTCTATCGCATCTATGTTCCTAACCACCGAGTGTGTATTGGCTGAGCAGAAGAGCGATGAGCCAGCAATGCCGATGGGTGGCATGGGTGGCGGAATGCCCGGCATGATGTAGTGTGAAAGTTGCAAGGTGGCGAAATTTTAAAGATACCGCAGAGTGCCGTTCGGTCACATACTATAGTATGCTCCCTCACGTCCCTCTACGCCATCTTCAAAATTTCATCCACCTATCAACTTTCACCGCGCGATGGATGCCGCAAAGCGAAGAGAGAAGAAGAAACAATTTTAAAAAATAGAAAATGAAAATCGAAAACAACAAAATGGTTGCAGTTAACTACGTGTTGACTGTAGAGGGTGAAATAGCAGATCAGTCGCGCGAGGATGCGCCATTGCAGTTTATCTTTGGTACAGGAATGCTCCTTCCTAAGTTTGAGGAGGCAATTGTTGGCAAAGAGGTAGGCGACAAGGTTGAGTTTACCCTTGCTCCAGCAGATGGCTATGGAGAGGTTAACCAAGAGGCTGTAGTTGAGTTGCCAAAGAGCATCTTCGAGGTTGACGGTGTTGTAGCAGAGGATATGTTGTTTGTCGACAACGTTATCCCAATGGCAGATGCTTCAGGTAACAGAATGATGGGTAAGGTGACTGCTGTAGGTGAGGAGTCTGTAACAATGGACTTCAACCACCCAATGGCAGGAGCGACATTGAACTTCGCTGTTGAGGTTGTATCTGTACGCGACACTACACCAGAGGACTTCGCTCAGGGTGGCGGATGTAGCTGCGGTGATGGAGGATGCAGCGATAGCGGATGTAGCGACGGATGCTGCGGTGATTGCGAGTGCTAGATCTGATATAGCGATCAGAGAATTAAACTAGGGCTGCTTACACGGGCAACTTTGAATAGCTTGTAAAAGACTGTATATCAGTGCATATTTTGGAGTTAAACACTAAACCCACTGTGTAGGACTACACGAACTTGGTTTATATTTGTTTTATTTCGAGTGCAAAGATATACAGTCTTTTTGTAATTTTCAAGGCTTTATGGTCTTATTTTTTAAACTCATTGCTTACAGTGAATTTAATACAGCCAATGGCACCATAATAGACGACATGAGCATACATACATTAGTTATTCTAAGAAACTTGTATTTGGTATTTCTCATTTAGAAAAGAATCTAGTTTATCATTGTCATCTTCATTCAATAAGTAGTTGATATCATTCCCCGAAAAATCATATACACCAAAATACTTGATATACCCACCATTTAGAGAATAGTAATTTGACGTAACTACTCACGCCCCTGCAGTTCAGCAACAGCGAGTAAAGCCACAAGCGGATCCTGACCGCACTTTCGAGCTGTCTGCACAATGGATTGGAGTGTTGCATACTGCTGCGCACCCTCCGTGGACTTGAATTGCCCACTGACTTTAAGTTTGGTTTTGACGGGTCGCAACGACCTCTCGCTTGCGTTGTTGTCCGATGGCACATCTTCACGCACCAGAAATGTGAAAATATTATCTCGATGTTTCGATAAACCATCCCTAAATTTATTGAAAATCTCTTGCCGTTTTC
>JBCQTG010000026.1:0-24506 GCA_047178765.1 Rikenellaceae bacterium
TGATCTTCACACCTCTCTTCACCTTAGTCCCTGTTGCTGCAACCTCAGCGGTGTTAATCTTTGTTGGACTATTTATGATCTCATCAATTGTTAATATTAACTTTAAGGATTATAAGGATGCCCTGCCAGCCTTTATCACTATTGTCTTTATACCATTTAGTTATAGTATATCTGAGGGTATTGTCTACGGCTTCTTGAGCTTTGTGATTATTCGACTCCTGATTGGGCGTTTTCGTGATGTCAGTCCAATAATGTATCTATTGGTTTTGATCTTTATTCTGAAGTTGATATTGGTGTAATAGATCAATTAAAGCGCTAAAACAAATTAAAATTACAAAAACCACAAAAATATTTTTTATGACAAATTTAAAACAAAACCTAATTTTATCTCTGATCTTGATCTTAGCCCCGTTTGTTGCATCGGCAGCAAATGAGAAGATCCTTTTCGACTACGGTTGGAAGTTCTCAAAGGGTGAGTGTGTAGACTCAGAGAGACCAGACTTCAAGGACTCGAAGTGGGAGAGCGTTGATCTCCCTCATGATTGGAGTATCTATGGTCCCTTTAGCCAAGAGAACGCAGCCTTCTCTCGTGGCGCATGGTTGCCCGCTGGTAAGTGTGCATATCGAAAAAGCTTTGTTGTTGATGAAGCGGATAGAGGTAAACGATTTGAGATCTACTTCGATGGAGCGTATCGTAACTCAGAGGTCTATATCAATGGTGAATTTTTGGGTATGCGCCCAATGGGATATATCGCGTTCCACTACGATTTGACACCATTTATCAAATTCGGGGAGAAGAATGTTATCACTGTAAAGCTAGATAACTCATCACAGCCCGGATCACGTTGGTACACAGGTACTGGTATCTATCGCCACACCTACCTAATTAAAACACCAAAGCTATATATCCCTGTTTGGGGTAACTACATAAAGGCTAATGAGGTGTCAAAGTGTAAGAAAGAGGCGACAATAGCTATTGAGACTACGGTTAACAACGATAGTGAGGAGGCTGCTAATTTCAATCTTCGTTATACAATCCTTGACGCCGATGGTGATCTAGTGTCGCAGAAGATGGGTGCAAGCATCGCACTAAATAATGGTGAGTCTATCGTTGCTAAAGAGGCAATCGAAATTGTTGCGCCTACACTCTGGAGTGTCGAGAATCCATACCTCTACACTGTCAAGACTGAGATTATGTCGAATGATGAGGTTATCTACTCTGAGAGTAGCAAGAGTGGTGTCCGCACATTAGAGTTTAGCCACGATAAGGGATTCTTCTTGAATGGTGAGTATGTGAAACTTAAGGGAGTGTGTCTACACCATGCTGGTGGAGCCTTGGGATCGGCGATACATCGTCGTACCACTGAGCGTCAACTAGAGAAGCTAAAGGAGATGGGATGTAATGCTGTTCGTACAGCTCACAATGCCTTTTCAACGGAGTTCCTCGATGTATGTGATAGCATGGGTATGTTGGTTATGAGTGAGACCTTCGATGAGTGGGAGGAGTTTAAAAAGCCTACCGTAATGGTGGATGGAGTGAAGAAGAATATCCCTGTTGATTACTATGCTAAGCTATTCAAAGAGTGGTCGGATAGAGATTTCACAGATCATATGATGCGTGATCGCAACCACACCTCTATCATTATGTGGTGTATTGGAAATGAGATTGAGCAGATGCACCATGAGTCGGGAGTGGAGATTGGTCGCCGATTGACAAATATCGTTCATAAGTTAGACTATCGCCCATCAACAAATGGCGCACATGGTTATGGATGGAACAGATGGCCCCTAGATGAGACTGTTGCAACGAGTGACATCTATGGATATAACTACATCAAGGAGGCTGGTTTGGAGAAGGAGCGCGCTTTGCAACCATATCGTATGGCGGTAATCACTGAGCATGAGAGCGCACAGTGTTACTACCCTCGTGGTGTATACTTCATCAATAAAGAGGATGAGAAGGCATGGTGGGATAAACTAGGTTATGAGAGCGATGGATCGTTTAAGTGGGTAACGCAGAGACGCGACTATATCGGAACACCAGCTATTAAGTCATGGGAGGATATTAAGGAGCGTGACTATATCATGGGTACATTTATCTGGACAGGATGGGACTATTTGGGTGAGGTTATTCCATATGGATGGCCCGCACGTTCATCATCTTTTGCACCTATCGACCTAGCTGGATTCCCTAAAGATGGTTTCTACTTCTATCAGAGTCAGTGGAGCGACAAACCAATGGTGCATGTGTTCCCGCACTGGAACTGGCAGGGTCACGAGGGTGAGAAGATCAAGATCTCAGGCTTTACAAATGGTGATGAGGTGGAGCTATTCATCAATGGCAAATCGCAAGGTAAGCAGAGTAATAACCGTAAGGGTGTAGAGTATCAGACATGGGATGTAACATATGAGCCGGGTGAGTTGAAGGCTGTAAGCTACCGTAATGGTGCTATTACCGCTGAGAAGGTTATTCGTACTGCTGGTGAGCCTGCTGCAATTATCGCAGAGAGTCGTCGCACAGAGATGCGTAAGGGTGGTCAGGACCTGATCTATGTTGAGTGTACTATAGTTGACAAGGATGGCAATGAGGTGCCTACAGCGAATAATATGATTGATTTCTCTGTAAAGGGTGCAGCTACAATTGCTGGTGTTGATAATGGTGATAATATGTGCCACGAGTCATTCAAGGGGTCATCACATAGCGCCTTTAATGGTAAGTGCTTGGTTATTTTGGAGTCAACAAAGGTGGCTGGAAAGATCACCCTCACCATTAAATCAAAGGGTCTAGAGGGTAAGACTATTATGCTAGAGTCGAAGTAATCGGACTGAAAAGTATTTTGAGGGCTGTTGGGTAGCATACTTTAAGTATGTAGCCTAACAGCCCTCAATTGTATCTTGTTATTCGATCTCAGTTGATGCTCGATAGATGATCTCTGCATCTAAGAGTATTGATCGATTGGGGCAGCTGGAGTCTTTGATCTTCTCTAAGATGAGCAATGCCGACTCTCTACCCATCTCAGTAAGGGGTGGTTCAACGGTTGTTAATGGGGGGGTGACGATTGTTGATAGTATTGTGCCTGAGAAGCTAGCTATAGCAACTTGATGTGGGATTTTAACCCCGCGCTCCTTCAGTCTATTCATCGCACCAATAGCCAGTGTGTCGGTAAAGGCGAAGATTGCATCGAACTCCACTCCCTCGTTGATTAATCTATCTGCCGCCTCGGCGCCATTCTCAAAGCTCAATCCACAATCGATAACGTAGTTCGCTTCATCAAGGTTGATTTTGAACTTATGGAGAGCATCTCTATACGCCTTAGCCCTTAGATAGGCATTATAAACCGAGCTATTTCCGTGAAGATGAACAATCTTTTTTCGTCCCGAACGGATCAAGCTCTCGACAAGGAAGAAAGATTTTAAATAGTCATCAACTATAACCTGAGGCGCTTCAATACCATGAGGAATACGATCAAAGAATACAACTGGCATCCCAAGATTTAACAAATGTTCATACACCGCTCTATTGTGTATGTAGTCACACGAACAGATTATAATCCCATCGACCATAAAATGCTCCATTGTTGCGATATTGTCTCGCTCTCTCTCCCATGACTCGCCAGACTCCGCTATAATAACCTTGATCCCCTCTTTATAAAGCACCTGTTGAACACCCTCAATCACCTTTGACGCGTAGGGTGTAACCATCTCAGGAACAATAACTCCGATAGTATTTGATCGTCCAAACTTTAGGTTCTTCGCAATAGGGTTTGGTTTGTACCCTAATTTCTGAGCAGCCTCAATAACTGCATCTTTTGTCTCTCTACGGATGTTTTTATCATCGGTTAAGGCTCGTGATACAGTTGAGACAGAGATGGTCAGGTGTTCTGCAATATCCTTTAATGTAGCTCGTTTCATAGTTACTTCAATTCAGTCCATTTACGCAAAGATACATTTTTTTTATGAATATAGCAATTTGAAAGCATATGTAACTACTATGGTTCTATTTAAGCTGTGTTATCACTCCTCTCCACTCTGTATCATTGAGTTTTGAATATCTGTAAGGTCCACGAGTTTATTTACTATGGCATAGATCGTAAGTCCAGAGGGGGAGTTGATCTGAAGTTTATTCGCAATGTTGCGTCGGTGAGCAATAACGGTGTGTGCAGAGAGGTATAGAGAATCGGCTATCTGCTTATTGGTCATCCCTTTAGCTACGCATATAATAATCTCCCTCTCACGTTGACTTAACTCCCTCTTACTTGATGCTCGATCACCACTGCTCGTTGTGAGGTTAATGATCTTACTCTTGATTGTCTCGGGTGAGTCGTGTAGTGTTATTAGCTCATCGTAGCAGGCAAGTGTATTTTGGTCAGTAAAAGCACTCTGTAACCCCAACAACTTTAGATTAGCATTACCAAGATCAGCACGAAGTTGTGATGGTGAGAACAATCCCAGATAAGATGGGCTAATAATTAGCAGATCTGGCGGGCTCTTTGTGATCTGTTTATTTGACGGTGTTGGAAGTCTATCGCTCTCAGCAATTGTACTATCTGGCATTGTTGCATGTTGAAGCAGGGTGACTATTCCACACCGTATTATTGAGGATGGCTCAACAACTAATATTTTTATTCTACCTCTCACTCCCTCTAGGTGTTGTTGTGCTATAAAAAAAACATCTTTGCAGTTGTAACATAGATCACTACACCGCAACTGCAAAGATATTGTAAAATAATTTACCGCACAATCACTACTTTTAGGTAATGTGGGTATAATCCGCTACTACTCGCTATCCTTTACGCAACGTAGAGCCTGTCCATTTGCTAGGGATACATTTAGAAGATAGAACTTACCATCAATGTTATTGTATGCAAATGTTGACATCATACCCCAAAGACCTGATGTTGAACGACCAGATGAACACATGTAGTAAGATATTGCTGGCAAGCCCACGAAGCTAAGGTCTCCAACTGTCTTCTCAGCAGGTGTAGATGTGGTTGAGGTGTATAGCTCCTTTACCGCTGTTGTGTTATACTTGCTGCTGATTACAGATCCTGTAAACTGGAAATTAAATCCAGCCTCATTTGCCTTTATGATTGATGCATATGTTGCGCCATAAGCATCACCATCTGCATTGTAGAATGGAGCTGTTGTATCATCAGAAGCAGACAGAGCCTGTCCACAAAGAGCGAACCAGTCATCGTAAGTTGGGATATGCCATCCATCAGGACAGATACCCTGCAAACCCTCATAGTCATCATAGCTATTTTCCTCAGTAAGGGCAAAGTTACTATTCTGTATAGCTGTTGCAAAGTTATAGATAAGTCCCATCTCATCATTGTCTGTAATAGCAACTGCATTACCATCACTATCAAACTCATATGGATACCATAGACCTGAACCATCCGTTCCGTCAGAAGAGATAGTCATACCCTCTGGTACATAGCGAAGGTTCTCTGCCATCCATGTCACACCATTATATGTAACTGTCTTATATGATACACCACCATACTCAAGTGTTGTATCATTGTTTGGCTCATTTGGAGTTGTTGGCTCATCATCACTCTTTGAACAGCTAATAAATGCTGCCCCTAGAAGGAGCATAGTAAAAATCCTCTTTTTCATCTTGTTTTGTTTTTAATTAATAATTTATTTGTTTTGTATATTATATCTTAATCCTTTACGCAACGTATCGACTGCCCCTGTGTACCTGAGTAACCTAAGGAGATGGAGATACGCCCTTTTGCCTCGTATAATGTAGCGTGTGAGGTCATAAGTGAGTAGAATGTAGCACCACTATTTACCCCCGACCAGTTGGGAGAGGTGGAACTCATATAGTAGGTTGTCGACTTATTGCCTACAACGGACTCTGCTGCATCAGTGACATATTCACTCGCGGTATACTCAGTGTCAACAAAGGTGGTGAGGTATCGATCATTCGCTATCGCTCCAGCATAGTTGTGATTAAAGCCCATCTCATTAGCTCTCTGTATCGAGCTGTAATAGACATTGCTGTCGTAGAATGGTGCAGAGGTGTCATCTGTTGAATATTGTTGACTATCTCCACACAACATATACCACTCCTCACTAGTTGGTATATGCCACCCCTTAGGACAGATACCCTGCACCCCCTCGAAGTTAGCATGGTTATCTTCGGTTATCTCTTCAACACCAAATGCAGTGGCGTGGTTATAAAAGTATCCCCACAAAGCGATTGACTCACTATCGGTTAATGCCGCGGTCTCTTCAGTCTCAATGTCCAACGAGTAGGGGTACCATAAGCCACTTTTATCTGCCGGTGTGTCGGAGGGTGTCATGCCATCTGGAATATACCTCAGGTTATCGGTCATCACCTTAATGCCGTTGCTAAATGTAATCGTATTATAGTACTCATCATGGTAGATGAAGTAGTCACTATACTCCTGAAAAGTATCATCATCTACACTCTCTGTGTCGATGGTAATCTCAATATCATTCTCATAGAGCAGAAGCTCAGCGATATACTCACCCCCAGAGAGGTAGTTGTTATATTCACTATAATCCCCACTTATCTGGCTCTTATCATCATAGACAATAGTAAATGAGAGAGAGGTAGACTGCGGCACAAAGATCATCTTATATGTACCATCATCACACGACGAGGCTATAATATCTATTTTGTCTGAGGAGGTGTCAACCAATATACTCTGCTCAACAACATCTATATCTGCCCTAGAGCGTGTATCTCCAACTATAACCGACTCTATCCCCTTTCCACTCTGGTTATCTAGCTTGACAACCATCTTGCAAAGCATATGGTTAAAACACATCAAGATAGGTGCGTTAGAGGGGTGGACACCACTCTTTGTCGCCATCATTAGATCAGATGCTGCATATGCTCCATCTACACTCTGATCCCCTTTGATGGTGAATGAGGTTGGGACTGTATCACCATCAAGATATGGGTAGTAGGCTACAATAGTCGAGGTTATATCGGTACTATCGTACCACACATGCGACCCTGAAAATATTGATCCAGAGTAGGTTAATGAGATATTATCCAGATAAGGAGTATTGTTATCCTTCAAAATGGTTATGCCAATTTTATCACCACCCTCAAAATCTAGCTCAGTAGCACGGCTCATGATGATTGGGTCGATAGCGATCACCCTATCGCTATCGAGACCATTAGTAAGATCAACATTGCTATCGGAACACGCTGTGAAGAGTCCACCAAAGAGTAGTATTATTATGTATAATCTATTCATTGCCTAAAATTTATACCCTACAGTAAATTCATAACTCCAGCGATTCGACCCCTCGATATAGCTAAGATCAAAGGCTTTAATATAGCTCACCCCCGCCTGACAATAGAGCGATCGAGGTAGGTTGTAGCGTAGCGATAGCGATGAGATGAGTTTAGTTGCCGTGAGGTACTCATTCTCAATGTTATAGTACTCAATAAGTTGTGTCGGTTTATCTCCGGCATCAATATCATCAGATACTCGATAGCTATCTTCATCTATATCACCCATTGAGAAGAGGGTGCCTGCTCGAAGCTCCCATCTCTTGATAGGCAACATCCCCGATATGTAGAGCTGATAGCAATTTGTTTTCAACTCATCAACATATGGGTACATCTGTGTAGATCGACTATATGAACGAAGGAGGTTAGCACCAATCTTTGCACTACCACCATTGAGGATCATCACCTCATAGCTTGGTGAGAGAGAGAAATTATCGACTGTGAATATCTCATTCGATGCATATATCTTTGTGGTAGTAATACCATTCACAGTCTCACTACCCAATACATTTTCACTATTTGAGAGTGAGTAGAGTTGTGCTTCAACCTTAAAAAGGTGTAGCTTATTCCCCCTTATCACCCTATAGCCTAGACGAGCGGTGTAGTGTTGTGAAGGGAAATCAAACCAATAGGTCAACTTCTCGCCAACCTCACCTCGCCCTCTGAGATACTCAAACTCTCCATATAGCTCCCTCCACTCTGCTTGGAGTGCAAAGCCATTAAAGTTCTCTCGCACGGGGAATCCATCGACACCTGACTCATTGAGATGGACACCTGTTCCACCCCATGTCTCATAAGCTCCTGTCATAAGCCCCTTATCTAGAAAGGCGTAGTAGGCAGCAGCTGTTGAACCAATCTCCTGTACACGTATAGTCTCGCTATTTCGTGAGTAGATATAGGTTGCACCAATGGTTATATCCCCTATTTGATAGGCGATACTGGGCATTAACTAAAGCTCCATTCGATAGTTATAGTGGCGCAGATCCTTAAACTTCGCATAATTCTGCGCTCCAAATTCACCCTTTACTCCGATGCTCCAGTGATCGTTTAGCTGTGATGCGATACCACCCATTAGGTAGTAGCTCTGTAGCCTCTTATCACCCGGTGTAAATTCAAGTATATCAAATGGATATTGGTTTGGTCGAATAAATATCGACCCCGACATCTCCTCTCCATCCATATGGTCATATGAGAATGCTCCAACCATCGATACTCTATCGAAGTGTGTGATTGTCTTAGCCTCAGCCCCTATATTTAACTCCTTTGAACCATCGGAGAAGTTACAAAAATCACCCTGCTCACTGCTATAGTGCAGTTCGGCATAGGAGATAGAGATTGAGTCGCGCAATATGCCTGTCACATTCTGCCCTGAGTTCCACAGGTTTCTACGCTCAATCCTCTCATACTCCTCTGCAAGTGCAATCTGAGTAGAGAGAATAATCAGTAATGATATGTATATCAGTCTATTCATCACGTAGCGATGCCTCTGAACGTTCGTAAAAATCTGTCGATGAGTTGTTAGTATCAACTAAAATCTCGTAGCCTGCCTCAGCACTCGCCTCCTCATCAACATATCGAAAGAGTGTTTTTCCATCATACAGCTCACTATGAGTGACATATCCAGCATCAACAATAGGGTTAAACCTCTTTTTGTTGTCTGAAGAGCCTCCATAGAAAACCTCTACGCCATCAATAACCCAATCAAGAGGGATTCTTGCAATCTTGTCAACACTTGACCCGGGCTTTTGGAAGATAACATCTGGCTCTAGGATATACTCTTGAATAGTTGTATTTTGGGGTCTAAATATCACGGGTGCAGGTGAGTAGACTGAGAATGTCCAGCCATTGGCAACACCCAATTTTGTAACAACATTGAGGTATCTATCTGGGGAGATATTATCTCCGGGGGCTGGGTGGTAATATGTATTATTAAACAATACATTATCATACAGGACAAAGTACCCCCCCTTATTGAGGTTAACCGACAACTGGTATTGAGACCTATGATCGATAGCTCCAGAGTTGCAGATCACAGCCCATTCACCCGGCTCCAGAGGGAAGGATGTCCCATCACCTCCGATTTGCCATATCGCCTGCACTAGATATAGCTCATCGGGATATATTGTCGCTCCAGTTATAGTATCATATGAGAGCCATACATTTGATCCCTGTGAGTTATAGGGATCTAATACACCGTAGCATAGACCATCTAGGTAGGCTGTATTCGATGAGTTGTTGTGTAGAGTGATATACTTATCATATTGATATGTCCCCTCTTCAGGTGTCTTCATACATCCACCGCAATAGATCTCTCGAATAACAAGATCTCCCGAGAATGACATCAATGGGTTGAGTACTAAATCGACATCCTTACCAGCTAATAGGACCTGATCTGCCGTTGCATTGAAGATCTCACTACCATGCTTGCTTGAGTATTGAACCAGATAGCGACCATTAGAGAGCTGTATAGTTGAATATCCATTACTATTTAGTGATGCAGAGTAGCTACCTCCTCTATCTATATCCTTGATCGAGACGGTTAATCCCGAAACAACATAATCTGCATATTCATCTGGATAGTTCACCGTAATATTAAGGTTGCAGAGTGCGTCTGATCCATATGGTTCAGATGAACTATTAGATGTACAAGCGACAAAGAATAGAAGAGTAAGTATAAATAAATTTTTCATCATCATTGTTATAATTTAACTCTACATGTTAATCCATAATAGAAACTAGGCACAAAAACAGCACTAACTCCTGTCGAATATGATGTTACAGCTTTACGAGAGAAGGTGAAGTTATTTGCGAAGAATGATAGCGACACATACTCTCCTATCTCCTTAGTTACACTTAAGTTAGCATATACATATGGGTCATATCCACCACTAGAGAATGTATAGGCATTACTTGATGTGCGTATCAAATTTGCAAAGTCGGGGTCGGCTGCTTGCTCCTCGGTAAAGTCATATATATTACCAGAGGTATCCATATACTTTACAGGGTAGATCGTAGTGTATGAGTCCCCATCATAGATGCTTCCACCTATCGGGTTACCATACGAGTCGCTATTAAAGGCGTACTCAGTGCCATTATACTCCGACTTATACTGCCATCTATTGAGCAGTGTCATCTCTACTCGGCATGAGATAATTAAACGCGCTTTAGGGATGTGTGTCACTGCGGTTATATTTGCATTGAGCTTATTGCTCTCACTGCCATTGTATAGTGAGCTTGAACTACTCCCCGTAGCATAGATACCTACATATTGATATGATTTGCCTGTCTCCGTGGTGTGCGATAATCCAGATGAGTAGTAGTATGATAATGAGTTATCTAAATAACTAACATTACTGTATGCTGCATCAAATCTAAATTGTGTTTTGATGGGCTTAATCTGCGGGAAGTCGACAACTAACTCAACCCCCTTACGATCTATATCAGCCCCATTATCTGCGTATGTTGTCTTTGTGAATGTTGTATTTGTAACATTCACATCCATCTTTGTCCACCCTCCACTAATATTATTCAGATCACGAACATATATCTCTCCACTCTGTGAATCAATCTTAACTTCAGGTGCGGTGGGCATAGAGTAGCCACTTGGTAACACATAGGTGTTGTATGTAAATGGGGTGTAATATGTTGAGTATTGATACGCTCCAACTGTCTTATTGTAGTAAGCCGTAACACCAATCTTTACCCCTCCAATATTTGCATCTACACCAATCTCTGCATTACGACTCCTCTGCCATTTTAGAGTTGGATTGGTCTCTAATGTATATGGCTGTGTGTAGTATGAGTAGAACGCCTCGTTATTATTATATGTCGCACCAAATGAGAGAATATCTCGATACTCCTGCTCAGGATATAAGACATAGTATGATGGTAGCTTCTCGGTAATACCCCAACCACCACGTAGCGTGATATTTTTATCTATCTTTAGAGAGCCATTAAATCGTGGTGAGATAGAGGTCGTATTATTGTATACCGCCCCATCCACAAAGAGCGTCTCTATCCTAACTCCGGGGATCAGTGTAAGCGAAGTAGACCCAATAGGTATTGTCAGCCTCTCCTCGGCATAGAGGGATAGGTTATGCATAAATGGATAGATGCTGTAATCCCTCTCTCGAAAACCTGAGGGTGCTGTTGACATATCCTCATAATACTCGCCTCGCCCTAGATTGCCAGTCATCTTCCACTGTATACCAGCTTTGAAGCGGCTACTTAACGAGGCTAATTTATGGTTTAGTGAGTACTTAAATGCCCCCGACAGATTCAACTCCTTAGACTCAACAATAGCATCAGCAAAGTAGCTATAGTTGAGTTGACTCGCCATAAAGTAGCCCTCCTCAGTTGCGTGAACTGCTGGCTGCTGCGATGCATAGGAGTAGTAGAGATGATCGTGAGTTGTTTTATCTTGGTAGTTAACCGATAGATCGAGCTTAAGGTTTGTCACCCAACTCTTATTTACAAGCCACTCTAATGATGTGTTGGCTCTCATAGTATTATCGCGCCCCTTTGTGTACTCTCCTGTATAGGCGTCAGGATCATCCTCGCTGTTTGAGCCACCGAAATTTATAGTTGTTCCAGCCTCAAACTTCAAATCATCACGTAGAGAGTTTGAATAGATAGCTGATGCTCCGCGTCTGGTGTATGAGCTATATGGAGAGATTAGACTACTTGTCGCCTTTGCCCACTCTCCACTAATATTCAATACTCCGCCATCCTCTCCAATCGCAATACCCTTTGACGCTGAAGCCATATATGTCTTGGGGTTTATCGTTAGGGTAGTGTTGAGCGGGGATGTGCCACGGCGAGTCTGAATCTTTACTACACCACTATTTATATCTCCATACTCAACCGAGGGTACACCAGTGATAATCTCTATTGACTCGATATTATCGACAGCAATACCTCTAGTCCCTGTGCCATCTAAAGCACCAAATGAACCATTATTTGATAGTCGTACACCATCCACCTCGACAGCTGTACCAAAGGCGGCATTTCCGCTCGAACTATCTCCATCACGCAATGAGAATGTGTTCTCACTGGTTAGATCAGGGTTTGTTGTTTTGCCTCCGGGAAGCAGAGCTGAGATCTGTGAGACATCTGTTATCTGAGTATGTTTGAGAGCCTCACGACCGATAGTGTAGGTGGTGTTTATCTCCTCCTTGCTGTTTTGGGCTGTCACCACCACCTCGTCTAGAGCCAAACTGCTCTCCTTGAGGTATATCGTTAAGGTCTGCTCTCTATTATCAAAGGGGACTACTTGTTTTGAATAACCTAGAGATGAGAGTGTCAACTCCCCGCTCTCTCCAATGTTATTGATTGAAAATTGCCCATCTTTATCTGTTACAGCCCAAAGATAGTCATTGTTAACGACAATCGAAACGCCCGGAATAACATCCTTAGTTTGATAATCTCTCACCTCACCCTTAATCGTGATAGGTGTATTTGCCATAACCCCAATTTGCCCCACAAGGAGATGTGTAGATAGTAATACAAATAGGGGCTTCAACATTCTTTTGTGAATTTTTTTACAAAGGTACGGCGTTTTGCCTGTCAAATCAATCACTAATTATAGGTATTCTGCTAATACGTTTTACCTAATAATATTTACTGCAATAGGACATAGAGTAAGGGTATAATAATACCAACTATTAGATACCATTTTCCACGTCCCATAACACCCTTTCGCCCACGAACCATAAATAGACCTGATATAGCAAAAAAGATTAGAGAGGCGGCAAAGAGATTTCCCATAAAATTCCACCCTTTGACTCTGTTATAGTGTAGTCGATTGAACCAGTATATCACTGGACGCTGCTTATGCTGCTCATATACCAACTCCCCCGTAGCGGAGTTATATACACCTACACCACCCTCCAACATCACTCGCAAATGCTCCTCATCAATCGGAGCTACACGCTTGATCTCGGGCAATCCGCAATCTGCAAAGTGAGCCGCAAGCTCACTCTGCATTAGATTTTTCTCAATGACTATACTCTCCTGTATGGTCTTAAATGCGGGGTCTGTATCCTTCATCTGGTTGACAATTATTCCAGATACTCCATAGATAATCGACACCCCGACCATTAAAAAGCCAAGATCACGATGGATCACTCTCAGCCACTTAACAACCTGATTCCAAGCCATTACTCAACCACTTCAAATGAAGTTCCATCCATGAAATATAGTGAATAGTACTCCTTGTTATTTCTCTTCATCCACTCGCGCATAGAGTTGATATTAGCAGTCTCGGCATCACAGCTCTCCGCAGAACCATCCTCCTTACCTTGACTCTCAGCAACTCTCTCCTCCCATGCATCGAGATACTCATTTGTTAGACGATTCTCGCGCAAGATACCCTTAACAGCCAACTCCGATCCAATCAATTCGCGATTAAATCCCCCTATCTCACCCTTTGCCTCAATACGGAATGATGTCTTTTGGTCATCACCAACCATAAAGCAGCGGCGACCAGAGTGTTTACATGTGTGTGTTATTGTGCCTATAACAATAACCTCTTTGTCTACTAGACCCTCAGCGCTCTTTAGTAGCTCCTCTAATTTATACGACTTTGTATCTGAGGCTTTAGAGGCTGATTCGCAACTTGACTTAGTGTTATTCGATGTTGTTGTATTTCCTATACAACTTGCCATAAACAGCACTACTGATAGTGCGTAAAGTAACTTTTTCATTTTGATCTATTTTTTAAATTATTTTTTAAACTTCGGTAGTATAATAAGTGCAATTAGCCCAGCAATACCGCTCACCGCTACCAGTGCAAATGAGTATAGACGTATGGCTAGCGGTTCACCTCTAAAGATATACAGAAGAGATAGAAGAGCTAGGAGAATGCTAACAAAAAATGAATTGACTCCAGCAAAGGTAAATCGGGGGTATACCATCTCGCTATTATCCGCCTCAAAGGTCAATGTAAATGGCATTAGATATATCGACACATAATCCCAAGCATTCAACTCCTTTGCAATGTAATGTGTTGCGACCTGTTGAAGATCATCGGCGTTAAGAGCAACGTATTGTCGCCCCTCACTATTTGATATTGAGAGTGTCCAATAGAGTATGTTTCCCATCAACAACACTCTATCTCTCTCCATATCAATTGTGCCAATATCTAACTTCATAGGTGTGTAACCACCCATATCATCACTTGCAAGAAGATAGAACTCTCCTTGATCGCTAATCATATATCCGTAAAAGCGCTTACTCGCAGGGTTATAGGTTGCAAAATATGCAATATCAATGCTCTCAGAGATTTTGGTATTCTTGACAAATGGACGACCATTGACCATCTTAAGATGGTATAGATCCCCCTTGGCATCGAGGCAAAAATAACCTTCGTCATATGGTTTGCGCGTATTGGCATCTCCTACAGCCCACTGCGTTGGGAACTCATACCCTCGCTTAAGCAACTCCTGCTGGAATCGATCGCTCTTTTCGTAATTTATACTATTGCTCTCCGCATCTAAAAACTCTATCCGATCTGCTATACGAAACAGATCTGGTGGGGTAGTCAATCCGACACGGGTAGGCATAGACTCTAGAAGCGAGTAAAGCCCCACCTTAGGTCGATCTTTATCCACCGGATTGTACCTAATAACCACGGAGTTTATCATCAAATTACGTGGCTCTGCGGAGACGCCACATATTGAATCGGGAAGCAATCCATCCTTCATCAACTGCCTATAGTTGAGCAGAGGAATGAGCGAGTCAAACTCCTTAGTTGTATATTTTCTACCACTTAGATCCTCCATCGGAGTCTCTTTGTTGCTATAGTCAATCAAACATAGCTCATTTAGCTGTGAGCTATAATATACAAAAGGGTAGTTGTCATTCGATACCGTAGCCTTACGCACCAATGGAGGCAGAGCAAGCATCACTGCAAAGGTTGCAAGCAGAGTAATTATGAGTAGTAATCTATTTGTTTTTTTCATCTCTATTTAATTTTGAGCGCCATCTTTAAATCGTGCAACTGCGTAGTATGCAGTCACAGCCGATGCCGCAACAACAGCTATTAGCGAAGGGATGGCAGGTGTAGTAGCCCATAACATTGCATCAATTGTAAAGGGGGTGAGTGATACCACTGCGATAAGTAGGTTTACAACGCGTCGTCTCCATATTGGCTCAATAATAACCCACATCGCAAAGAGATAACTCGATAGACCCGCTAGAATATATGGCACAAGAGATACAAACATCGCCACAATAAGTTCGCGAGGATAGTATATCGAGAGTCCCACATAACATGGAAGTAGTAGGGTAGTGTAGAGAGCCGTAACCATCGATATTCCAAATAGTTGCATCGCTGCCGTGATCTTAAACTCTGAATGTGGCAGGTGGAGAGTCAATTTAAATCTCTTATTGGTCATCTCAACACCATACTGCATTGTAGCAATAACAATAGCTGACAAGGGCATAAATATCTTGATGTAGAGTGAGAAGAGCGAATAGCCACCCTCGGCAACTTGCGACCACACGGCAACAGCGCCACTCGTACGGAGTAGATTGGCGTTATTGATAAAGAGGTAGGTGACAAATGCTACTGCAATCAGAGTAAGCAATATAACTACCGCACGACACTTAATCCACTCCTTGTAGAATATAGCTTTTATCATCGTATCTAATATTTACCAGTTAAACCTATAAACGCATCCTCCAAAGAGAGTGATTCACACCGCATATCTTTTGATAGAGAGGGTGTTAGGATCTGGGCAACCTCCTCCTGCGAACAGAACGAGTAGCACTCCCAACTACCATCTGCCATACGCTCCAAATTCCATAATCTATCATCGTTAATTGTGAAATCGTTTTGTGATGAGAATGTGAATCGTTTGAAGTTATCGATGATGTCGAAGGTGGGACGGTGGGTAAGTATACGTCCATAATCGAGTATCATGCAGTCATCTATGAGCATCTCCATATCTTGAATAATATGCGAAGTGAGAAAAATAGTCTTATCCTCAGCTGTAGCATACTCCTTAAGATACTCTACAAACAGACGTCTATAACCGGGGTCAAGCCCCATTGAGAAGTCGTCAAGAATCAAGATGTCTGGATTTTGAGCAAAGAGTAGACCCAATGCAACCTGTGATCTTTGACCACACGACATTGTGCTTAGTGGCTGTTTAGTAGTCACCTGAAGTCGCTTTAATAGCTCAAAGTATACATCCCTATTCCAATTTGGAAAGAATTTGCTGTAGAACTTCTCGATCTGGATAACATTAAAGAAGTCATGCTGCACATGCCCCTCAAGTAGAAGTCCGACACGAGCCTTTGTCTCAGGGCGGATACTATCCATCGGCTCCCCAAAGATTGAACAGCACCCCGAGTGTGGCTTAAGATAGCCATTTAAGATATTGATAATCGTTGTCTTTCCTGTTCCATTCTTACCTAACAGCCCTAATATACTCCCCTTTTTGACCTCAAAGGAGAGATCCTTGTATATTAAACGCTCTCCGTAATAGTGGGTTATTTTATCACATTTTATTGCGACTTGCTCCATACTTTTTCTGTCGTAATTTATTCGGTACAAAGGTAGATATATAGAGGCAGATAGTATATAGCAACATATTGCTATAATATAGGGGTCTGCTACCTATTGATTGCTATATGGTGAACAGATATTGCGCAACAGCCTCAATTGAAGCATCTTTGAGTATAATTCTATGCTCTCTATCTAAAAGATATAGAGTAGGTATAGCCTTTAAATCGTATAGCCTATTTCGCCTTAATAACTCCCCTTTGTCATATCCATTTATCCAATCATCAGGATACTCTGTCGCACGCCATAACTCTATATCTGAATCGACATAAATAGATACAACTGTGGCTTTAGAGAAGATGCTCCTGTTATCGATAATAAAACTCTTTACACGGATACAATCTTGGCAATCAGGATTGTTGAAGAGCAAGATAATATACTCTGCATCTATCTGCGAAAGAGGGCTTTGCTCTCCTCCAATGAGAGTAATTGTAAAGTCTGTGGCACGCTCTCCAACTCTATTCTTTAGTGCCATATCTAGTTGATGCTGTGGTCTTATTTTACTCCATTCATCAATGTCGTTAGAGGCTATTATATACCTTAAAATAGGTATATATAACTCCTCATTTCGGATAGGAGAGTTTGGATCATATAGATACTTCTCTCCGATCTCAATAAACCTATTAAAGATCAAGCTATCCTGTGATGAGGACTCCATTAGGGTCGTCATACCTCGTTGTGCTATCTCAAGTGGCATAAACTGCAGGAGTTGAATATAACGAGCAAATGCTTTTTCTGTAATAGGGGAGCTAATAGCTGTCGTATCTCTAAAGTCAAAATCGCGCCAATAATTAAGTGCCATATACTCCATTCGCTCCTTTTCGGTAGCTATGATAGCTGGAGTTGCAGGAGGGTTATACTCTATATCTCTACCTGTCGATGATGTTGTGAGTTGTGTATGCTTGTTCTGAGAATCAGACCTTTGTGATCCATTATCGATACATGCTGCAAAAAATAGAGGCACTGCTATAACTGCTACAATAACAGATGTGTATAACCACAATAAAGTATAAAGTCTATTCTGCAAGATGCTAAATTTGTTAAATTAAAGTCAATTTGCAAAGTTATAGATAATAATATGTGGTAGCAATAGCTATTAATAGGTAATCATCCCAAATCAGCAACTATATAGGGATGAGGTACGACTCTGAAACAACAACTAAAATTTACCTTGCATCGCTCGAAACGTCAGTGGTTGATAAGGCAAATCGTATGATTTTAAGGCTGCGGGGATAAGTTTTTAGCAGTTTCTGAAATCACGTAGAGAGAGAAAATATAAATATCAATTGATTAAATATCAAATTATTACAATGAAGGGAGAGTCCATTTTTACTAAATTAAGTGGACTTTTTGCTATACTATTCAGATAATAGTGATGATAAAATTTGGTCTATTGTGATAATTTACATATATTTGTGGAAATTTAACATCTCTTTCTAGAAGATAACGTTAAACACATAGGGTGAAAAATATTAAGTATATTTCAGTGTCATGACTATGATTTTTTAATTATAATGACACGTTTTATGTAGTTTTGCCTTTTTATACGCAATCGCGTGTAACTATCTTATAATCAAAGGAATAAGCAATTATTCTTAACGAGTGTTTTTTGTCTAAATTAAAGAAAATGAACGATTTAGAGGATGTAAACTGGTTTGTATTAAGGGTGCGATTTCAGAGAGTAGAGAAGGCTGCTCGTGAGCGATTAAACAAATCAGATATTGAAGTCTATTTACCTATGGAGATACGAACTGTACCAACTAAATGTGGCGGTGAATGTGTGAAGCAGGTACCAATAATGTCGGATCTTATATTTGTCAAAACTAGTTTTCATAGAGTTCATGACCTATGCGCTGCCTACAAAGATATGTTCTACCAGTCGGAGACAATCGATGGAGGAAAGAGAGCTATTCGCATACCCGACAATCAGATGGCTCAATTTAAAGAGTTCATTTCAGGAAACTACGATAACATAGACTGCAAGGTAACTAAACTCAAGAGAAGCGAAAAGATAGTTGTAAAATCAGGAACCTTTAAAGGCAGTAAAATTATCTTTAAGGAGGAGCGAGGAAAAACCACGAAAGAGTATATAATTGAGATAAATGGCTGTAATTGGAATTTCTCGGAAAGTTCAATCAAGACTAATATTCTTACTAAAATATAATCAATGTTATATATGGGCAATCTCGTCCACTCTATCTGCGAGAAGTTTTTATACGTCAATAGCTAAAAACTTAAACAGATTCTTATACAAATTAAATTAAAATTCTATTCTATGTCTACTAAGTGTATACATAGAGCGCTATTTATAATGATGGTCGTTCTATGTTGTAATAATAGTGCCAAAGCACAAAATCTTGCTATCAAGAGTAATCTCCTATGCGATATATCGGGGACACTTAACTTGGGGGCAGAGTACTCATTAGCTCCAAAAACATCACTCTCAATCGAGGCAAGTTATAACCCTTGGGAGTATAGCGACAATGCAAAACGCAAGTACATACTCATACAGCCAGAGTATAGACGATGGATGAGAGGTGTGTATGATGGGTATTTCATTGGCGCTCAATTAAATTATGGAGCCTTTAATGTTGGAGGCAAATTACCTTGGTGGATAGCCTCTTTTGACACATTGGAGAATAACCGTTATCAGGGAGACCTCTTTGGTTTTGGCTTTACCAGTGGTTATCAGTGGATTTTGTCACCTCGCCTAAATCTTGAAGCCTCGGCATCTGTTGGATATGCTTATATTATATACGAAAAATATGAAAGAGAGGCAGGAACACCAATGATAGGAGAGGGTACCCACAACTATTGGGGAATCACTCATGTAGGTTTAACACTGGTCTATTATCTCAAATAAGAATAAAAATTACATAATTATGAAAAGAACCCTTTGCTTAACACTGGGAGTGTTAATAAGCACATTTGTCACAGCCCAAACAATACGTCTCGACGTAGCACACCACGAATGCAAGATTGAGAACGACTCTCTCATCGTACAAATGGCTCTCGCGGGAGATATAAATAATCTAAATTCAAGGGATGCGGTTGTGCTTACCCCACATCTTGACTCTAGTGACATGAGTGTTGATCTGCAACATATTCAGTTTAATGGCAGACACAAGCAGATTTTGCACGATAGAAACAAAGATATGAGAAATCGAATGAAGAGCGAATCGGTTATCTCTGATAGATATACCCAAGCTCTCAACTCTAATGGGAAATTTAGGGTAGATTATAGGGCTTCCGTTGCATTAACAGATTGGATGTGTGGCGCAACTCTAAGGATTAGATGTGATGTCCTAAACGAAGATGGAGAGGCTAATGAGATCTCGGAGACCCTTATCCAACAAGTAGATGTATCAAAACCTGTTACAACAACATTTAAGCCTGTAAGTAATGAAGATGTTGTAGAGACCTTACCCACACCAAAATACACTATAGATCAATCAGAGACATACCGAGGTAGTTATGTTGCACCCGATTCTGATGCTACCGATGAGCGTAACCAAAAAGATCTTAACTTTAGTCTCGAAGAGGCACAAGTAATGGTAAATGTCAATCCTCAGATACTATCTCTCAAAGAGTTGTTCACTGTTGCAATGTCATATAATGGAGATCGCGAAAAATTTTATCACATAATTTCCACATGTGTTAAATTATACCCGACGCATCCAATTGCGAACCTTAATGCAGCATCAATGGCTATAGAGTTAGGCGATAAGGAGGCTGCAAATAAATATCTGCAAATTGCGCCTTATGAATCTCTTGCATATAGAAACTGTCGTGGTGCTTATGAGTTGATGAATGGTAATATATATGAGGGTATCCGACTACTAAAGAGTGCTAAGTCCGATGGTTCTGAAGAGGCTGGGTATAATTTGGATCTCTTCTTCAAACTGAACAAATAGAGTTTTTAAGATGAAAAGATGCTTGTTGTTATTAGCCTCTCTATCTCTCTCTATATCTGTGTATGCACAGGATTTTTCGATTGGGGTAAATGCAGTTCCCATTATAGATGGTGCCATTAACGTTAGTGCTGCATATGCACTTAGTGATAAATCAACGATCGATCTGTCGGGAGCAGTTCGACCATGGACACGTAGCGAGAGATATGTAAATCGATATTGGGGTGTAAAGCCAGAGTTTCGTTATTGGATATGCCAAAAATTTAATGGTTCATTTCTGGGCGTTTTTATGACAGGGTCGCAGTACAATATCGGAGGTAAGAATATGCCATTTGGATTGTTTCCCGATGTAGAAACTTATCGGTTTGAGGGTTGGGCTATTGGTGGAGGTTTAAGCTATGGGTATCATATCGTATTGAGCGATCACTGGAATGTCGAGTTGAGCATAGGCGCAGGTTACACATATTATGACTATATACAGTATCGATGTCCGCTATTGTGTGCGAGCGTATTAAAAGATGGCAATTACCACTATTGGGGTATAAACACCGCTTCAATATCGCTTATATATATTTTTTAGAACTGCCCTCTAAGTTTTTCTCGCTAAAATTGTTGAGAGAAAAGTGAAGTAACAGATCCAGAACAGATTCATAGATTATTGAATTATGAGATATTCATATAATATACTTTTATTAATCCTGCTATTGCCTCTATTTGCGCCACAACAACTTTTGGCGCGCGATAACTCGATATATGTGGTTAAAGGAAATATGCAACGGTTGAAGGATGAACTAATAGTCTCCTTTGAGTTGAGCATAAACCAAAAGTTATTGCCCAATGAGAGTGTTGTATTAGAGCCTATTATCTATGATAGTTTGGGTAGAAAAGAGTCTCTACCCAAGATATATATCAATAGTCGCAGACAACAAATTATGTATAAACGAGGGTTTTACGGAGATCATGATTTAACGAACACTATAGAGCATAAAAATGGTAATAAGCAGAGTTTTTGTTATTTAGAATCTTTACCCTACTCTGATTGGATGAAATCAGCATTGCTGACTGTCAAAGAGGAGAGTTGTGGATGTGGTCTGCCTATAGCAAGCAATATTAGCTTTACAGCGGAGATAACTACTCCAGCATCGATGTTTGCAGATTTGCCCACTTTAGCTTGTGTAATGCCCGAAGAGACAGCTATAAAGATCCGCACTGATAAAGGTAGTGCATTTATTCTTTTCCCACTAAACGATACAGTTTTACACCCCTTATATGGAGATAATGAGATAGAGTTAGAGAAGATTGTAAACTCTATTAATATAATTGCACAGGATTCAACCTGCGTGGTTACAGATGTTTACATACACGGCTATGCTTCGCCAGAGGGTCCATATAAGACAAATGAGAGGCTATCAAAAGGTCGAACTAACTCGGTCGTGGAGTATGTCAATAATATCTGTAATTTTCCAGAAGATATACTAGTAGCAGAGTATACAGCCGAAGATTGGGAGGGATTTGAGGCTCTATTAATTAACTCTTCATACATCAATAAAAGTGAAGTATTGAAGATTATTCGTAGTAATCAAACCCCAGATCAAAAGGAGCGCACAATTAGAAAAAAATATCCTCAATTTTTCAATATGTTGTTAGATGATTGGTTTATCATGCTACGACATACTGACTATATCATCAAATATGAAGTGTGTTTCTTTAGCACGATTGAGGAGATTGAACAGATCTACCATAGTAATCCGCGCAATTTAAGTCACAACGAGCTATTTCAGCTCTCTCAAAGATATAGTAATGGAAGTGATGAGCAGTATGATATATTCTTGAAGTCGGTATCTCTATACCCCGAAGATCCGATAGCCAATCTCAACGCCGCTGGCGTAGCACTCCGCAGACGAAACCTTACAGCAGCCAAACAATATATAGATCTATCGCCCGAGTGTGGTGAGAAGGATTTAGCTTTGGGGGTATATCATCTACTCAGCGAAGATTATGATAAAGCATCGCACTATATCAATCGATCGAACCAAATGGGAGTCTCTGAAAGCGAGCAATATTTGAATATTCTACAGTCAATTTATCGTTAAATATCCTCTTAATAGAGTTAGGTATACAAAAACTCATTGAAAAATAGAAACAAATCATTAAAATCATTTCAAATTAAATTCTTACAAAAATGAAAAAACTAAGTTTTTTTGCCGCATGCATTTGTGCATTGGCTTTGGGCAGTTGTGTCAAGGATGCAGATGTCCAGTCATCAGATTCAATCCTATCGGATGTTGGTGGTAACACCTCATTCACATTTACAATTCAAGATGCAGATGACTCTGCCTCTTCTCGGAGTATTACGGATGGTACCGTAGAGGATTCTGGTGTACACGATCAAGGTGAGGCTGAGGAGTATGCTGTTAATAATGTAGATATTTATCTATTTGACTCAAGTTCAGAGATTCTTGTACAGACATTTAGTTTGCAGGGACTCAAACTATCAAATGAGACCTCTGATGATCTTATCGTGCGTTATGAGTCTGACAAGTTTTATGTAGATGCAGGTTCATACAACATTTTTGCTGTCGCTAATAGTAGCAGCATCTATGATGTGACTACTCAAACACAGTTCTTAGCATATGAAGATGTTACATACAAGGAGAATAGCTTGATGACCGTTATTCCGACAGAGGGCTTCATTATGACAAACAGAGCTTCAGAAAATCAGAATGTGATTATCTCGGCAAATGAAGATGTAGAGATTAACATTACTTTGGAAAGGGTTGTAGTTAAAGTTGATGTATCGCAAAAATTAGATGATTATTCTCTAACTGATGATAGTGGTAATACTTATGCAATTGTTCAACTTCATAACTATATGATGGTTAACTTAGCTACAAGTTATTACCTATTCCGTCACGTAGCTGATTTGACAACTTTTAGCGTTCCAACATTCACATACACTGTTAACTTTGGAGCTGTATCTGATACTGATGGTTATGTTATCGATCCCTATTTCTTTAGCAAGGATTCAGCATCGATTGAGTCATTTGACAACAGCGATGGTTTCTTCTTCCAACAACTTCAGGAGGTAGAGACATCTCCTACATGGTCTATGATGCCATCATCTTCATCATCTTCAGTTAACTACTGCTTGGAGAACACAATGTATCAAGATGCTCAGTTGAATGGTTATACAACAGGTATTGTATTCCAAGGTAAAGTTATACCAACATCTATTATCACAGATGCAGTGGGTGGTACAACATCATCTAATTTGCCTATGATTTACTATTGCAATGGTAAATTCTACAATAGTATCGCTACATTGGAGGATTGCATAGGTAATATCCCAAGTATTGATGACTCTTCATCAACTGCTGATCTTGAGGCTGCAAACATCATTCGCTTTACCCTTACCAATAATGACTATCCATGTTATTACAACTACTGGATCAAGCACTATGACAACAACGATGCTAAGGTGATGGGCGTTATGGAGTTTGGTGTTGTTAGAAATAACTACTACAAACTATCGATTACTTCTGTTGGCGGTTTGGGTACAGGTGAGCCTACTGTTCATAATCCGAATCCAGATGAGTCTTCTGAGACGCTTCTGGTTGATCTTGATGTTAGCTCTTGGATTGTTCGCGATCAAGGCTCTATTGAATTGTAAATAACGTGAGTTCGATAATTATCGAACTCGACCGCTGAAGGAGCGTTAGCGACTAAGTCCCCTCCCCTAGGGAGGGGG
>JBCQTG010000027.1:0-22730 GCA_047178765.1 Rikenellaceae bacterium
AACAAATATTCAGGATGGAACGGTGATACATACACTCTATGACAAATCGCCTAAACCATCAAAGGCGATAATAGGAAATGATGTCTCGGTGGGTCATAATGTAACGATTCACGGAGCGATAATAGAGGATAGCTCACTAATTGGAATGGGATCAACCATCCTTGACAATGCAGTGGTGGGCAAGGGTTGTATAGTAGCAGCCAACGCACTGGTACTCTCAGGGAGCAAGTTAGAACCAAATTCGCTCTACGCAGGTGTCCCAGCAAAGAGAATTAGGGAGGTTGCACCTGAGCAACGTGAACAGATTATTGAACGAATAGCAACCGATTACCAACTCTACGCTAGCTGGTATAAAGAGTAATAATTAAATAGAAAATTCAACCAACATAACCCATATGATAAAACTTCGACCACTACTAATAACTTTACTCCTACTTCTATCAACCACTGTGGCTACCTATGCCCAGACCGGTTCTATAAAGGCTATGATTATTGATAGGGATGCCCCCGACGTACCTATTGCAGGTGCTGTGGTGGAGGTCTCTCCAAAGGATAATCCCGAGATGAAGCTCTACTTTGCTACCGATGGTAACGGAGAGTTGCTTGTTCCAACGATCAAGATCGGTGAGTACTTTCTTAATGTCACATTCTTGGGATACACACCTAAGCAGTTGGAGGTTAAGCTAGAGGGCGGTGAGCTGGAGCTGCCAGATATTATGTTGGAGTCGTCATCATTGGCTATCGATGCGGTGGTCAAGGAGGTGAAGGCGCTTAGAGCATCGCAAAAGGGTGATACTCTGAACTATAACGCTGCTTCATTTAAGGTCTCAAACGATGCTGATGTTGAGGGTCTGCTCACTAAGATGCCGGGAATCTCGATCGATGGTGGTGAGGTGACTGCTCAGGGTGAGACGGTGAAGAGGATCTATGTCGATGGTAGGGAGTTCTTTGGTAATGATGTTGCTACGGCTCTTAAGTCGCTGCCTGCGGAGGTAGTTGAGCGTATCGAGGTATATGATAACTTGTCGGATGATGCTAAGTTCTCAGGTATCGATGATGGTAATGGTGAGAAGTCGATCAATATCGTCACTAAACCAAGTATGCGCAAGGGTGTCTTTGGTAAGGTCTATGCGGGTTATGGTTATGAGCCAGATGCCTATGCGGCTGATTTTGGTCGTGGAGGTGAGGTTGATTCCGGCGATCAGAAGTATATGGCGGGAGGAAATATCAATATCTTCCGTAATAGCTCACGTATTACGCTGTTGGGTCTATACAATAATATCAACCAACAGAGCTTCTCGTTTGAGGATATTGCAGGTGTGAGCGATGAGGATAACACATCGAGCGATTTCCAGATGAAGCAGCAGCCGGGAATCTCTAAGGTTCAGGCTTTTGGTGTCAACTTCTCAGATCAGAAGGGGGCAGATGAGAGGGGTAAGAATGCTAAGTTGAAGGTTCAGGGTAGCTACTTCTACAACAACACCTACACAATCAACGATGAGCATATCGACAGATGGTATGAGGCGGGTAGTGGTTCGACAATTGACTCATTGCGACAGAGTACATACCAGATCACAGACAATACCAACCACCGTTTCAATGGTAAGATCGACTGGAGAATCAACGATCGCCACTCATTGATGGTCCGCCCTACGGCAAGTATCCAGATGAATGAGCAGTATCGCGGAATTGAGGGAGAGCGTTTTAAACTCAATAAGGATGGACTAGAGGAGCCAGACTATGATGGTAGTGATACATACCAGACCTATGGCAACTGGCGTATGCCCGAGAACTTCGGATATAATGTCGGAGCATCGGCAAACTACCGCTATAAGGTTGGTGAGAAGGGAAGTACCTTGACTATGGGTGCTAACTTCAGTGTCAATAACTGGGAGAGTGAGACCAATAGGGAGAACTACGATGCTAATAACTACACCTTTAATGAGTATCTTGAAGACTCCTCTGAGGTTGAAGAGGCAAGTACTTTGGCATACCAGCAGTATGAGGATTACTACTCTAAGAGACTAAACTTAGGTGGTAATATTGGCTATAATGCTCAGATAACAAAGAATATCACATTGAGTAATACATATAAGTATAGCCGTAATCAACAGGAGAGTGATAAGACTACCTATCGTTATGATCCAGATAGCTATTACACCGATGATGATGGGAACGAAGTATACATATATGATAACGATCCAAATCTATATAACTACTACTCATCGATAATTGATGAAGATCTGCTCTACCCCGAGTCAACAAACAATGCAACAAGTATCTATACAACGCATAAGATAGGACCTAGCTTTAGATATTATAAGAATAAGAGTAATATCGTAGCATCGTTGTACTACCAGCGTTCGGAGATATATAACACGACTGTTGAGTATGATAACCCTGATGAGGTGTTAGAGATAGACAAAGGGTATAACAACCTTACATACTCGCTTATTTCACAGATCTATATCAACCCAGAACACTCGTTGAGGTTTAACTTCAATTCGTACACCTCGAACCCATCAATCTATAGATTGCAGGATATATATAATATTAGTGGTGACTATATATCAAAGGGTAACCCAACCCTCGACCCAAGCTATACAAACCGTATGACTATTAGGTATACATTCTCTGATTTGGAGAAAGGACGTACCTTTATTGCTGTCTTGTGGGCTTCGCAGACTAATAACTATCTAACGTCACATGTATATCTTGACCCGCAGAGTTATGATAATGATGGCAATTTGGCTGGTGCAGGAAATGTATATATCAATGGCGAGTTGAATGATGAGGTTGTTCAGTATACTACATATGCCGCATTGGATAACCATTGGTCATTCTATGGTCGTTTGAACTACGGTATACCTTTGGACTTCATGAAGTGTAACCTTAACCTAAATGCTATTTTGAACTACTCATTGGTACCTAGTATCTTTGGAGGAGAGTATATTCAAAGTGACGGAACGATCTATGGCGGTTCGGAGAATATGACCAGCAATATGTCGTATAGGGTCTACACTGTGTTGGGAAGTAATATATCAGACAAGGTCGACTTCACCTTGACATGGCGCGGAAGTTATAGTGAGGCGACAAATACATCTATTGTTAGCGAGAGCGGAACTGTAAAGAACAAATATTGGGATCACCAAGCTACGGCATCGATGAAGTTTATCTTCGGTGAGAGGTTTACTTTCGGAGCTAAGTATAGCTACCAGCACTATAAGGGTATTACCAACGACTATGATGAGCAGATGTCGATCCTTAATGCCTATGTTGGTTATCGACTCTTCAAGAATAAGCGTGGTGAGGTTAATGTTGGTGTGAATGATATATTCAACCAGAATATGTCATTTACTCGCTATGTGGGTAATAACTACTCTCAGAATAAGACCGATTTGGTTATTGGTCGCTACTATACAGCGCAGTTTATCTACAATCTACGTATGTTTGGTAAGGGGGCATCGAAGAATATGAAGGATTATGACTTCTCAAATGAGGGAGATGATGACCATTATAGTGGTACAAGTAGCAGCAGCAGTAGTAGCAGCAGCAAGAAAAAGAAGAAAAAATAGCAGCAGAGGGAGGCAAGCAATCCCGTAACTGTCATACTGAGCGTGGCGAGGTATCTTGGAGTGTTATCTGATCGACATTACGAGATATTTCGTTGCGTTTCGTTTAATATTGGTGTTATATCTGTTCATGACGAGCTATGCGAGAGCTTTTGGTGGGGTTCCATATGTCGCGGTAGGAGGTGAAGAAGAATAGTTCGCTGAGGGCTGAGACTAGGCGATTGAAGCGTAGATAGTAGCTCGTGAATAGCGATTGGAATATCGTGTAGGGGAGTAGTTTAATCTCCTCATTACGCCGCTCTGAGATGGTCATACACATTAGGAATGAGACGATTGCTAGAGGGATGGTTATTAAGAATTTTAGAACCAGAACATCCGTTACGCTACCGATATTGTTTGCAATAAGGGTAACTAGGTAGACTAACCACACTATATCGAATATAAAGTTAAAGAGGATATTATCGATATTGGAGATTAGGTTCATCGCGCGGAAATTGGCACTCAACAGATTAAAGACATTGTTGTGCTTGCGTAGTCTGAATCGAACGAGTGACTTTGACCACCGTTGTCTCTGTTTGTAGAGGGCGGCGAAGCTCTCTGGAACGGTGGTGAGGCAGATCGATTTGCGTGCAAAGGCTATGCGGTATCCCGCTTTGCGGATCTTTTGTGTTAGATCACCATCTAGCCCCGGTCCAACATCCCAATACCCAACCTGTCGAAGTACATCGGCGCGGAATGCCCCAAAGGCACCCGACACAATGCGGTAGATACCTAGCTCGGCATTCACTGTGCGCCCCATCTGGATAGTCTCAATATATTCGAGACTCTGCATAGTTGTGCAGAAGGTATCATTGATATTGCGTACCTTGATACATCCACCCACAGCTCCAACTCTGCGATCGGCATAGAATGGGATGAGTAATTGCTCTAGAGCATCGCGGTCAAGTGATGAGTCGGCATCGATATGGACAATGAATTCAGCATCGTTGTCATGCATCGCTAGGTTAGCTGCACTAGCCTTACCCCCGCGCTCATCAACGCTATAGAATCGATCTATCAACCCCGCATCTATTAGCGATCGGCAGATGATGGGGGTGTTGTCATCTGATCCATCATCTACCACCACAACCTCGAAGTTCTGATATGTCTGTTCATTTAGCGAGGTGATGAGTCGATAGATATGTTCGCCCTCATCATTGCCCGGGATGATTATCGAGATAAATGGCTTGAGGGTGTTTAGCTCTATACGTGCCGCCTCTTCGCGCTGGGCATTGGTGTGGCGTTGAATGTAGAGTTTTATAAGGACATATATATCGAGGATATAGAAGCGAGGTATCTCGATATAGAACATATACCAAAAGGTGTTGACTATACTTGAGAGTGATTGTTCTCGAATGTAGTCACCTAGGGAGTCAAATATGGATGATATAAAATTCACGTTAGTATAGTTGATCGATGTAGTGTTCGCGGTCCTCTCCTAGCTCATAGACCAGTAGCTCCATATTATACTCTATCTCCATTATATTTTGGAAGGTCTCTCCAACACGATCAAAAGCCTCTGATTGATGCTCTTCACTATCGAATACCTCAAAGATGTAGAGCCTATTCTCTCGCATAGCTATATCTGCCATGGGTAGGATGTGGTATAGCTCCATGGTTAGGGTGTTGAAGGTGGTGTTGCTCGCCTCTCGATCTATGTGTATCGTTATTTTGAATACGGCAAATGCTCTTTTGGCATCCCCAACGTTATTGTAGACCTCTAACCGTACGCGTATGGTGTCTATGAGGCTATTGTACGATAGTATATTATCATACTTAGGTATATTGTCCATCTCGGGGTACTCATCATTTTGAGCATAGGTCTCGCACCCTAGATGGGTGAATGATGAGTTATAGAGCTTTGCCGGGATTAGATCATAGACCTTTGATATTGTTCCGCAGTTTTGGCAGTAGCACTTGATTATCGGCTCTGTAAAGCTGGTGCTACAGTTGTTACATATATATGACGATGCGGGACGATCGTAGTCGACACCGATGTGTCGTAGCTCATAGCTGCACTTTGGGCAGATGAGATGACGCCCCTGTTGGTAGGTGTAGTCGGGGGTGATGTTGGCACAGCGGAAGTGGTGGATCATACTATACTCGTCGATGTCGATCGATCCACATTTGGGGCAGCTCTCCATATAGATGGAGTTGCGATCGAAACATTTGGGACAGAGGTAGACACGAGCAACCATCTTCTCATTCTTTGTGTATTTATACTCCTCGCTCGAACGCTGTCGATCTTTGAGAAGTTCATATGAGTTGATGTTGTATGTTTGCGCTACTGCGTAGACTAGAGGGAGCATATACCCCAGCTGTGAACCCTTTATAGGTACTAACTCTGGTAGTGCGTCACCGCGTATTAGGAGGTGACGATGGATGGCAAAGAGGATGCGTTCATGGGTCCAAAAGCTCTGCTCACGCTTGATGATCTTGAAGTTAATCTCAGCCATCCGCTGTTGAATAGTGGCTACAGTATCGATAACTATTGATGAGTTGATGTCGTTTGTCAACCCATCGCAGGCGCTCTTTAATATCTTGTCGCTAAGCTGGGGGTTGAGGAATATCGGTTTGAATTGAAATGCGGGGTTGGTGAGTGGTTGGATAATATTGGTATATTGCCACTTCACAACTCTACTATTCTTTGATAGTACCATCACTGCATCAAACTGTTTGTAACTCACCGCTCTATATTTAGTTGTGGTGTGTTGATGTTCAAGGAGTAGTATCCTCTGCCCTGCCTTGTTTGTCTTTATCTCAAAAATCATAACTTAAAATTCTCTAGCTAATTCACGTAATTTGTTCCACTTATATCGTCGTAGATTAACAGGGTATCTGTCAACCATATATTTGTATGGTATAGTGTCGGTATTGATAAACTCCGCTCTGAGTGCGAGGTTTCTGACATTCTGCTTGCCCACTGTCTCGTGGCTCTCTTTGTTGTTGGGATCGACCTTTAGGTAGGTTGATGTATATGTTGTGCGTACCTCACCCAGATAGTCGTTGCCGGCGTATAGATCGAAGATCATCCCCTCGCTGATGCGATGGAACTGTTTGGGCATGAGCATCATCTTTACATGCAGATCGGTCATCTTTGGGTTGTCTGTGGGGGAGTATGTAATTACACACTCTCCCGCTTGAGTCATCACTCCACAGGGTGCCGAGATCTCAACAATCGTCATATCGACATAGGCTAAGCGATAGTCAAATGTAAATCCGAGATTCTCTATATCTCTTTTTCGCTGCGACTCGGTAACCGATGCTAATGATGTGTGTTTGGTGTTGAAGTTGAGCGCGTAGCCATCCACCGCCCGATTCTGTATTGTAATTAGTCGACCTATATGTCGAAGCTCCTGCGAGTGTTGATTGAGTAGCCACTCCTGTCCAGTTAACGCCTCGGTGATCTTCAACCCTAGTCGAACATCTTCGCGATAGCGACCTACAATATCGTGTAGAGAGTCAACAAGATAGCGCTCACGTTGGTAGCTGCTCTGTAGCCGCTGCACCTCGCGTTGCGCCTCTGAGCGACGTACGGAGAGGTCAAGGCTGGAGAGGGGGTTAGAGATCTGATTGAATAGGTCGACAACCATATAGCTGTAGAGTGTATCCCCTTCGTTGACTCTATCGCCCGGTTTGACATGGTACTCCAATATCTCAATATCGTTGGAGTGGCGTATATCGACATCCTTTGTTACGATGAACCCATCGTAGCTATCCATCATTACTCGGCGTAGGATGTAGATCCCGGCAAAGATAAGTAGAAGGATAAATATAGTGGCGTAGAGGCGATTTTGCCGCCTTGCCCCCTCTCTAATCTCGTTTACTACATTGGAGGCTCGATCAATTGATCGTCTACTAAATTTAAAACTTTTCATCTTATTCCGTACATTAATAACTCATTACGTAACAGCTCGCGCTGATGGATATATTCACACATCTGGAGATAATAGTCGAGATGGTCGAGGTATGTTTGACACACCCCATCGATCGAGAGGTTGTTGCTGCGATACATCTCATTGGCATAGAGGCACTCTTGACGATGGTTTGTTAAGCTCTGTGATGTTGAGATGAGGATAAGGTAGTTGTTGTTGAGGTTGGCTATTAGCGTCTCTATATTTGCCTGCATCCCTTCGCTATCTACCTTCGCACGTCTCTGCATCAACTCTATCTGAGCCGATAGCTGGTTACGGGTCGCCTTTGCTCCAGAGAGGATTGGAAGAGATACATTTATACCTACACTTGTATTTAGGCGATTGTCATCACCTATAGGTCGACCACCATAATATGTTGAGCGTACGTAGGGTGCAATGGTTGTTTGAGACCAGTAGCTGTTGCTACGTCGCTGGGTCTTGATGATCTCTTGCTCAACCTCTGCCCGCTCCATCGTGGGGTAGGCTCTCACCACTGAGTCGATAGATGTGGTGGGTATATAATGTTGCTCCTCTATATATCTGTCGATGTCAAATAGCCGATCTGTGGCGAGTGTTGAGCCTCGTAGGAGACGACGCGCTAGGGAGATGTTGAGTCGCGCTGAGGCAATCTCGATATTGGTCACCTTGCCCTCTGAGAAGATATATTTATAGTATTGATATATAGCGTTGTAAAGAGCTATCTTCGCCTCTACGATGTAGTTGTTGTAGCTATCAAAGAGCTGTTTGCATCGCAGGGTGAATAGTTCTGCACTCTCGATACGTTGATTGTGATCGTAGGTGAGCTGCTGCTCGCGGGACATTAGGTCGGCGCGCTCGTAGAGGGGTTGACGACCTATCAGTGGACTCTCTATAATATCCCATGAGAGTGTAGCCCCTAGTTTATTGTAGTATGAGTAGTAGTCGTCATCTATTGTTCCGACCGAACTATCATTTAACATACGGTCATACCCGATATTGAGCGATAGCCCAGAGCGTTGGCGATGGCTCTGTTTGACACTCCTACTCCATCTATCGAGACTCTCCGAAAAGCTCTGCTCCAAGGAGTCAAGCTGGTTGCTGTATTTCTGCTCTATAAATGTGGGTGAGTAGGTGTAGTCGCCAAATGCCGTGGAGCTGAATAGCAGTGAGTCGAGACGATGTAACTCACTCTCTAGGGTCTCGATCACCGCTACTGATCGGTATGGCACCTCGGCATAGAGAGCTGAACAACAAAAAAGAAGGTTGATAATTATACGTTTCATAACAAATTTACATGAGTGTCAATGTGGCAGTTGCAAATAGCGTACAAAAATATCTAGTTACAGAGAGCTAAATTATCGGCATCAATGTTGCTCACTGGATGAAAATATATTTTTTACTATTATGGAATTAAGAGTTGCAGTTATTGGATTAGGGTATGTGGGATTGCCATTGGCACGTCTCTTTTCAACCAAGTACAAGAGCGTCGGTTATGATATTGATTGTGATCGAGTGGAGCAGATTATGAGTGGTGTAGACTCTACTATGGAGGTCGAGAATGAACTCCTGCAGAGAGCAATTAGTGAGAATGGTCTTATTTGCACTTGTGATCTGGAGATGCTTCGTGAGTGTAATATCTATATTGTCACCGTTCCTACACCTATTGATCGCCGGCGATCTCCCGATCTTACCCCGCTGTATCGTGCTAGCGAGGCTGTAGGTTCGGTTATTAGTATCGGCGATATAGTTATTTATGAGTCAACGGTCTATCCGGGAGTGACTGAGAATGAGTGTGTGCCGATACTTGAAGAGGTCTCTGGTTTGACCTTTAATGTCGATTTTTTTGCCGGCTACTCGCCCGAGAGGATCAACCCCGGTGACCATATTCATACGGTGGAGAGTATTAAGAAGATCACCTCTGGTTCAACACCTGAGGTGGCTAAAGTGGTCGATGATCTCTACGCCTCGGTAATCACTGCCGGCACACACTTAGCCCCGACGATTAAGGTTGCTGAGGCTGCTAAGGTGATTGAGAATACACAGCGGGATGTAAATATTGCACTTATAAATGAGTTTGCTCGTATCTTCGAGCGTATAGGTGTCGATACTCAGGCGGTGATAGATGCCGCCTCAACAAAGTGGAATTTCCTCCCCTTTAGACCGGGGTTGGTGGGTGGTCACTGCATTGGTGTCGACCCCTATTATCTTGCTCATTGTGCTATTATGAGTGGTTATAACCCCGATCTGATCCTCTCTGGGCGTAAGATCAATGAGGATATGAGCAGCTATGTGGCTACTCAGATTGTCAAGACAATGATACATAGTAATATCGCAATTATGGGTGCTGAGGTGTTGATGATGGGGGTTAGCTTCAAGCCCAATTGTCCCGATATTCGTAATACAAAGGTTGTTGATGTGGTGCGCGAGTTGACCGATTATGGTATTAGTGTGTCGATCTACGACCCTCATGTAGATGTTAAGGAGGTTGCTCGTCACTATGGTGTGTTTGTTCATAGTGAGCTACCTGAGGGGCGCTATGATGCTCTGGTCATAGCTGTTGCTCACGATGAGTTTAGAGATATTGACTTCTCAACGCTCACCGCTGAGAAGTCGATAACTTACGATATAAATTGGCTGTTTGATTCCGATCAGAGCGATGGACGACTCTAGAGCATTGCGGAGTGCAATCTTTTAAGGAGATCTTTATTAATTATCGATAGGTATAACAGTTACAAAGGAGTCATCTTCACCCTTGGGCAGCGTAGCGATTATAAGTGCTTTGGGGCGACCATCCTCCATATATAGCTTTGGCATATCGGCTGTACGCTCACACATTGTCTGTGTGCCGTCACTCCAATTGAGCCTCCCCGGTGCGAGAACCAGCTCATGCTCAGCCATGTTCCATTTCAACCCCTCCTCATCCGAGGTGAAGAGTAGGGTAGCACCCGGACCATGCTCACTCATCACACCTCTCGAATCCTTCGCTATGCAGTAGTAGCGACCATCTTGAAACCACTCTACATGGTCGTCAATGGCGAAGCTAGCTGTTGGATGGGTGATAAATGGCTCTCCTGTATCTACAAATGGACCTGTTGGTGAGTCGCTCAATGCTGTCACATGTATCACACGCCCATTCTTATACCTCTCATCGGGGATAACATACTTGTATGCCATGAGGAACTTACCATCTTTACGTCGTGATACGGTTGGCGTAGAGGTCATCATTCGGTTTGTCCCCTCAACACCAATCAATGGCTTGTCAAATCGCCTCCACTCTCCATTTATATCATCTGCTATAGCGACCCCAATCTGTTGATTATTACGATTCACCCACCACTCACTATCCTTGGTGTTGGGTCGTCTATCATCGGGTGTTGTAGCCCAGTAGCCACTACCGCGGTTGCCCATATAGTAGAGATAATACTTTCCATTATACTCCATTAGATGGGGGTTATGGGTGACATCACCATCCCAGAACTCATTACCTCGTGGTGGCAAAGCCATGTCTCTATACTCGTATGGTCCAGTCAGCCTATCTGCAACAGCGTGTGCCACCTCCGAGTGTGTCACCCAGCCTAGATGACCTCGGCTCTTGAGCCAACGAGAGTATATTGCATGATATTTACCATCTCGACCCTTAACTATATTTGTACCCCAATTATTATAGTCATCATACGAGATAATATTTGCTTTGTCAAACTCAGTAGGCATTATAGCCGCCACATTCAACTCCGCTTCAGGCTCATTTATACAAGCCTGAAGCGTGAGAAGAGATAGTGCGATGGTACAAATTACACCCTTCATTTACTAACTCTCTTGAATTGGCTTATATTTAGGAACCAAAGTCTTCATTATGCTCCAACCGATAAGGTATGCAACTGCACAGAAGCAAAAGACCATGAAGTAACCAGCTGGTTTACCCTCGAAACCAAGGAACGAGAATTGGTTCTCGCCAGCGTAGACAAATAGCTCTCCAGCGCTCTTCTGTAGCAACATCGACCCTAGACCACCGGCTGTAGTTCCGATACCGACGATTGTAGCCACAGCCGAACGGGGGAACATATCGCTCACCGTGGTGTAGATATTCGCCGACCACGACTGGTGTGCAGCACCTCCGATACCGATAAAGATAACTGAGAACCAGGGAGATATAACACCTAGCGGCTGAGCAAGAAGTACAACCAAAGGCAAGAATGCAAAGATCAACATCGCACGCATACGTGCAGCATATGGGTCGAGACCGCTCTTCTCAATAATTATCGTTGGTAGCTTACCGCCATAGATCGAGAGCATTGTAATAGCATATAGTGTAAAGATCAAAGCCACTCCTAACGAGTCTGAACTCTTTATTCCGAACTGTGTATCGAGGTACGATGGTGTCCAGAAGAGGAAGAACCACCACACTCCATCGGTCATAAACTTACCAATGGCAAATGCCCATGTCTGTCTATAGCTAAATGCCTTAAGGAATGACATCTTTGCTGTTGGTGCCTGCTCAAGGCTCTCTGCTACACCCTCCTGATCCTGCTCGATATACTCTACCTCAGCGCTATTGACATGTTTACTCTTGCGAGGCTCGTCATAGAAGAAGATCCAAAATCCCATCCAGATAAATCCGAGCGCTCCGATGACGATAAATGCCATCTCCCAGCCATTACCAACCCCTATACTCTGGAAATACTTCGCCATAAGTGGGATTGAGAGTGGTGCGATAAGCGCTCCGATAGATGCTCCTGCATTAAAGATACTTGTTGCGTAGGCACGATCCTTCTTAGGAAAGTACTCCGCTGTGACCTTGATCGCTGCGGGGAAGTTTCCCGCCTCACCAAGCGCTAAGACACTTCGTGCAATGATAAAGAACCATGTACTTACCCCTGCTATAGCCATCGCCACATCGCCCGTTGCTGAGAGCATCTCGGCGGTTGTGCCTATCCCGAGGTAGTGTTCGGTGAGCCAGCCGCAAGCAGCATGCGCGCACGCTCCGAAAGACCATATTCCGATAGCCCATAGATACCCCTTTTTACTCCCTAAAACATCGATAAATCGACCGGCAAAGAGGGTGCAGATAGCATAGATAATTGAGAATACCGCAGTGATCGTTCCATAGTGTGATTCATTCCAGTGGAACTCTGGCTTGATAAACTCATCCCATGTTAGCGATAGTACTTGACGGTCGAGGTAGTTCACCGCGGTCGCCATAAATAGCATTGTGCATATTGCCCAACGCCATGATGTCATCTTTTTTGGTTGTTCTGACATAGCTTTATTTTGTTGATTATATTTACAAACTTACACAAAAAATCTGGATTTTTAATATATATAATCCGGAAATTTTATGTAAGTTTGTAATATAAGTAAAAAATCATACTACCATGAAACTATTTAATGACCAAAATTTTCTGCTTCAAACAGCAACCGCGGAGCGTCTATATCACGACTATGCATCTCTGATGCCAATTATTGACTACCACTGCCACCTAATTCCAAGCTATGTCTCACTAAACCATCAGTTTGAGAACCTTTCAAAGATCTGGTTGGAGGGTGACCACTACAAGTGGCGCGCAATGCGAACTAATGGAGTCGATGAGCGCTACTGCACAGGCAGGGATACGACAGATTGGGAAAAATTTGAGAAGTGGGCAGAGACCGTCCCATACACAATGCGCAACCCCCTCTACCACTGGACTCACCTAGAGCTTAAGACCGCCTTTGGAGTGGAGAAGTTGCTTAGTCCAGCCACCGCTCGCGAGATATACGATGAGTGTAGCGCAAAGTTACAGACTGAGGAGTTCCGCGCTCAGGGGATAATGAAGCGTTACAAAGTTGAGGTTGTCTGTACTACTGATGATCCGATCGATAGCCTAGAGCATCATATCAAACTTAAGTCTGATAACCCCGGTGTGAGGATGTTGCCAACGTGGCGACCCGACAAGGCTATGGCTGTGGAGGTGCCAGCAGATTATATCGCATATGTCAATACGTTGGCAGAGGTCTCGGGTGTCGAGATCAAGAGATTTGCAGATCTGATTGCGGCTCTTCGAGTTCGTCACGACTTCTTCGCATCCGTAGGGTGTAAGTTGAGTGACCATGGAATAGAGGAGTTCTACGCAGCTGACTATACAGAGTCTGAGATAGAGGCTATCTTCGCTAAGGTCTTTGGTGGCAGCGGGCTAGCAGCTGATGAGATCCTAAAGTTCAAGAGTGCGATGATGGTAGAGTTCGCCTTTATGGATTGGGAGAAGGGGTGGGTACAGCAGCTCCACTACGGTACTATCCGAAATAATAACTCTCGAATGTTCCGCTCGCTGGGTGCCGACACAGGTTTTGACTCTATAGGTGACTTTACCGTTGCTAAGCAGATGGCGAAGTTCCTCGATAGACTCGATAGTGAGGATAAACTACCCAAGACGATTATATATAACTTGAACCCTCGTGATAATGAGCTGATAGCAACGATGATCGGTAACTTCCAAGATGGTCGCTATGGAGCGGGAAAGATCCAGTTTGGTTCGGGGTGGTGGTTCCTCGATCAGAAGGATGGAATGGAGAGGCAGATGAACTCACTCTCTGCTTTGGGTCTATTTAGTAGGTTTGTCGGAATGTTGACCGACTCGCGATCATTTATGTCATACCCTCGACATGAGTACTTCCGCCGTACGATGTGTAATCTGTTGGGCAATGATATTGAGAATGGTCTGCTGCCAGCATCGGAGATTGAGTTTATTGGACGCGAGATTGTGCAGGGTGTAGCCTATAACAATGCAAAGAGATACTTTGATTTGTAATGAAAGAGCTAAATAAAACAACAGCAACAAAGGTTGATCGTCCTGTTCGCATACTCCAATTTGGGGAGGGGAACTTCCTAAGAGCCTTTGTCGATTGGATGGTTGATATATCCAACGAGGCGGGGATAACCGATATGGGTATCGCTATCGTTAAACCTCGGTTTAGTGAGAATATGCGTATTATCGATACTCTGAATAGTCAAGACAATATGTTTCATGTCTACCTCAATGGAGTGGTTAACAAGGAGTTGTCTAAGGATGTTAGATTAGTCAAGAGTGTTATGGACTCCTTCAGCCCATATCTCGACTACGCTAAATATTTGCACTACATCACATCGCCAGATCTTAAGATAATCATATCGAATACCACCGAGGCGGGGATACGATATGAGGAGGGTGATGACCTGACAGCTCAACCACCAGCATCATTCCCCGCAAAGATGACAGCGCTGCTATATAAGAGATTTCAGCACTTTGAGGGCGATCCACAGATGGCTCTCTCGGTGATATGTTGCGAGCTGATAGAGGATAATAGCACCACCCTACGAGAGTATATCTTGCGCCATGCTAAGCAGAACAATCTGGGTGATGATTTTATCGAGTGGGTCGAGAGTGCTTGTTGCTTCTGCGATAGTTTGGTCGATCGTATTGTGCCGGGATTCCCCAGCGATAGGATCGATGAGATCAAGGGGGAGATTGGTTATAATGACAACCTTTTGGTTGCAGGAGAGCTGTTCCACCTCTGGGCTATCGGTGGTGATGGTTATGAACGCATTCAACGTGAACTACCTCTTGATAAAGCGGGGTTGAATGTTCACTTTATGCCATCGATTAAGGAGTTCCGCGACAAGAAGGTGCGTATTCTCAATGGCTCACATACGGGGATGGTCCCGATAGCTTTGCAGATGGGTTGTGAGACGGTGATGGATGCCTTCAACACCCCGTTGGTAGAGAGGTTTATTAATGAGATGGTTGCGAAGGAGGTTATCCCGATGATCGATGAGGATCAGGATGAGTTGAAGGGCTTTGCAAGCTCTATTTTGGAGCGATTCTACAACCCATTTATCAAACATATGTTGTCGTCAATTGCACTCAACTCACTCTCGAAGTGGGAGACTCGCAACTACCCAACGCTTAAAGATATGTGGATCAAAAGGGGTGAGATAGCTAAATTTGAAGCATTTACATTTGCAGCTCTACTTACTTTATATAGTGGCAAAAGTGGCTTCGAGCCTAACGATACCCCCGAGCATGTAGCCTTTATCCAGAGCAATTGGGACTCGGCTGATCTGCTAGAAACGGTAAGTCGGATCATCTCTAATCGAAATATCTGGATTGAGAATTTTACAGATGTTGAGGGCTTTGCAGAACTCACTGCGCTATACATCTCAGATATTGAGACGTTAGGTATGGAGTGTGCTTTAAACAAACTTATTTAGTAAACAATCCGTCTGTCATGCTGAGCGAAGCGAAGTATCTCTCAATATCAGCTAAAGACCTTGCGAGATGCTTCGCTTTGCTCAGCATGACAGAGATATATAACAGATTATGAAGAGGTATATCCAAATTAACCCTGCCGACAATGTAGCGGTTGCCCTCGATGATCTCGCTAGTGGTGAGGTCATCGAGGGTGTTACGTTAAAAGAGAAGATCACTAGGGGGCATAAGTTTGCCATCCGAAATATTGTTATGGGTGCTGAGGTGGTTAAATATGGCTACCCGATCGGTGCCGCGACAAAAGATATTATGCAGGGTGAGTGGATTCATAGCCATAACCTACGCACCTCGCTTTGCGATGATCTGACATATCGATACGACCCCAAGAGCTATAAGCAAACCACCTATAATACAGATGTTAAGATCAACGGCTACCTGCGTGCTAACGACACTATGGGAATCCGCAATGAGCTGTGGATAGTCCCTACTGTAGGGTGTGTAAATGGGCAGGCTCAGGCGATTGTCGATAGAATTAAAAAAGAGTGTGACCACTCTCATCTCGATGATGTGAGGGTATACACACACAACTACGGCTGCTCGCAACTAGGTGAGGATCATGAGAATACACGCCGCGCACTAGCGGCACTAATCAAACATCCCAACGCAGGTGCTGTGTTGGTGTTGGGGCTAGGGTGTGAGAATAATCAGGTCTCGGCACTCAAAGAGGCGATTGGAGAGTGGGATGAGCAGCGGGTAAAATTCCTCATTGCGCAGGAAGTTGAGGATGAGATAGAGGCTGGTGTGGAGATATGCCGAGATCTGCTAGAGCAGACAAGGGGAGATAGGCGACAACCACTACCGCTATCATATCTTAGGGTTGGACTCAAATGTGGTGGATCAGATGGTCTATCAGGAATCACAGCCAACCCATTGGTGGGTCTCTTCTCCGATTGGTTGATTGCAAATGGAGGCTCAACAATACTCACGGAGGTCCCCGAGATGTTTGGTGCAGAGACGATCTTGATGGATCGCGCTGAGAGCAGCGACATCTTTAACTCTACCGTTGCGTTAATTAACAACTTTAAGAGCTACTTTCGCAGGTATGACCAGCCGATATATGAAAACCCCTCACCGGGAAATAAGGCGGGTGGAATAACCTCGCTTGAGGAGAAGTCGCTAGGGTGTATACAGAAGGGTGGAAGTAGCTGTGTAGTCGATGTGCTAAGCTACGCTGAAGCTATACGCAAGTGTGGACTCAATCTGCTTCAGGCGCCGGGGAACGATCTCGTAGCCTCATCAGCATTGGCACTATCGGGGTGTCAGATAGTGCTGTTTACAACGGGGCGTGGCACACCTTTTGGATCCTTTGTCCCTACGTTAAAGATCTCAACCAACACCCAGCTAGCTAGATTTAAATCGGGGTGGATAGATTTCAATGCAGGTAGACTCGTTGAGGATTGCAGCAGCTCAGAGCTACTTGAGGAGTTGACTGCAAAGATCATTGAGACCGCTAATGGGGAGCATCTAAAACATGAAAAGATAGGTTTTAAAGAGATCGCTATATTCAAAAGTGGCGTAACTCTATAATCTTATAACTATATTAACACCCAATGAAAGAGGATCCGATAGCAACAATAGAGACTATACTCGATAGAGCAACAACCAGCTGGGACGGCATGAGGCTAGAGAGCTACCCATCGGGGAAGCCAGCATTCACTATGCAGATAATGACCATACCACCACACAGTAAGATGCATAGACATAGCCACGATATAATGCAGCTGGGGTATATCCTCTCTGGGGAGTTAACCATCACCACCGATAGTGGCGAGACCACTAGCTTTCAGGCGGGAGAGCCAGCTATAGAGGTGGTTGGGAAGATCCACTATGGCGAGAACAGAGGCGATGTAGATACTGTCGTTTTGGTGGTCTCAATCTTATCTGAATAGGAGATAATTTCACTCTACATTTAACTTTTTAAAATCTTATGTCTCTAAGATAGTAAGTTCACACACATAGAACACCGCGAATGGAGGATCACTAACAGCGGCTGCCATATGGATGGACACAACAAAAACTATCTTACCATGACGAAGAGAATACCAATATGCTGCCTTGCTATAGCTGGAGGTTTTACCACCCCTCTCTATAGCGCTACCGACAATGAGAACGTTCTTGTGATTGTTGTCGATGATCTGGGCAAGGAGATGTTATCAATATACAACACTCCAAATAAGATCAAAGCAAAGACTCCCAATATCGATAAACTAGCCAAGACCGGAGTGGTGTTCGATAATGTGTGGGGGTATCCACTAAGCGCACCCGTTCGAGCAGCGATGTTGACAGGGCGCTATGGTCACCACACCGGAATCGTCGCGCTAGAGATCACCCTCCCGCTATCTGAAGAGACACTCTTCGAGGCTCTCCCCGAGGGGTATTCAAATGCCGTTATCGGCAAATGGCATCTATCAAAGAAGATCGACTTCGCAGCCGAATATGGTATCGACCACTTTGCAGGAATAGCAACTGAGGGGGGTGTGCGCAACTACTATAAATGGCTATTCACCGTAGATGGCGAGAGTGAGATGAGCAGCAAATATGTGACGACACAGATTACTGATTCAGCAAAAGAGTGGATAGCAGATCAAAAATCACCATGGGTATGCTGGGTGGCATACAACGCACCACACATCCCGCTACACCTACCACCAAGCCATATGCATAGCCAAAAGAGGTTATCAGGCGATGCTGATGATATTGCACAGAACTCAATGTCGTACTATTTAGCTATGATTGAGAGCCTCGATTACGATATTGGACGGTTGTTAGAGGGTATAGATGAGAGTACGACAGTTATCCTTGTCGGAGATAATGGAACAGAGAGAAGGCTGCTACCATCACCCTACTCATCTAGCCATGGCAAGGGTACACTCTACGAGAGTGGCGTTGCTATTCCGATGATTATTAGCGGAGGTAATATACCCTCTAAAGCATCTAGATGTGATGCGTTGGTAAGCGCAGTGGATCTCTTCCCCTCGATTATGGAGCTTACTGGAGAGAGCATGGCGAGCTACGAGGATGGATATAGCTTTATCTCGGCAGCAATGGGTGGCGAGTCTCAACGTCAATTTAACTTCTCTGAGATCTTAAACAGACGCTTAGGGTATATGAATGCAGTGTGTGATGGTCAATATAAACTCATCACAAGTAAGAGTGGCAAGGAGGAGCTATATAATATAGCTACTGACCCTCTAGAGAGTCGCAACCTTCTGCAATCAAAGCTCTCCGCAACAGAGGAGGAGGCACTCAAAGCACTTAAAGAGGAGCTAGCACGTATGGAGATTCCCATTGACTCAATCCCCGACACACCACCCGCCTCAGATGGTCATAACCCCAACCGAGGTTTTGGTGGCAGTGGTGAGCGAGGCAGTGGCACAACACGAAGCTACGGAGGTAGCAGAGGCGGCAATGGAGGTGACAATAGTAATAGAGTTAATAACAATCAATATAGATCAAATCGATGAGAGCAGAACTAACAACAATAGCACTAACGCTACTATGCACAGTGGCAACAGCGCAGACGACATATAACATTGTCGACACCAACCAGAGCCTATTTTTTGACAATAGCTCAACAATCAAGATGCCTAAAAAGGGGGCGGCATTCTATGGTCAAGATGCACAGTTCGAGAGAAATAGCCCCAGCTACACCGACAATGGTGATGGTACAATCACCGATAATGTCACAGGGTTGGTATGGCAGAAGGAGTTTAGCGTGATGAGCTATGACGAGGCTATGGCAGCGGCAAAGAGCTGCACGCTAGGTGGCAAATCGGACTGGCGACTACCCTCAATCAAAGAGGCTTACTCACTGATTGATTTTAGTGGCGTTGATGCCAGCAACCGCGATATGTATAGTGTTCCAGAGGGTGCAGTACCCTTTATCAACACCAACTATTTTGACTTTGAGTATGGGGCAAACGGCTCACGAAAGATCGACACTCAGATGCTATCATCGACAACTTATGTCGGCAATGTCAACTCACGACTGAAGTTGGTCTTTGGTGTTAACCTCGCCGATGGGCGTATTAAAGGTTACCCTATGACTACCCGTAATGAGGCTAAAAAGTTCTCTGTTCGCTTTGTTCGCGGAGTGGAGTATGGAGTGAATAAATTTGTCTCAAACAAAAATAAGACAATTAGTGACACCGCAACAGGGTTGATGTGGCAACGCGATGATAGTGGTAAGGGTCTCGATTGGGAGGATGCTCTGAAGTATGCTGAGGCGATGAATAAGAAGAGATATATGGGTTATAGCGATTGGCGCGTCCCCAATGCTAAGGAGCTACAGTCGATAGTTGACTACACTCGCTCACCCGAGACCACCGCATCGGCAGCGATCGACCCCATCTTCAAGACCTCACAGATCAAAAATGAGTTAGGAGAGGTTGACTATCCATTCTATTGGAGTTCAACGACCCACTGCTCAGCGGGTATTCGTAGCAGCGGAGGTGCAGCAGCAGCCTACGTCAGCTTTGGGCGAGGATTAGGAAATATGCAGCAGATGGGTGGTCAACAGGGCGGAATGGGCGGCGGCAACCGTGGCGGTGGAATGGGCGGCGGAATGAATGATCGTCCTGCGAGGAATAACAGCAGCAACATGGTGGATGGCAACGGTATCAATCAGCAGATGAACTATGGAGAGCGACAACAGATGGATAGAAACTCAGGTGGCGGAGCTATGCAATCACGATCACAAGGGATGCAACAGGGCGGATATGGAGGTGGCAAATCCTCTGTTGAGAACTGGACAAATATCCACGGTGCGGGGTGTCAACGTAGCGACCCTAAGAGTGGTGATGAGGCTGAGTATCAGGGTGGTCGTGGACCTCAAGGCGATGCTATAAGAATTAAGAACTACGTACGTTTGGTGCGTGATATTTAAAATATAAGACCGTTGCAGGGCGGTGAAATTTTAGAGATACATTAGAGGGCTATCGGTTATATACTAGATGTTCCCTCAGGATTTCTCTACGCTTTACTCAAAGTTTCATCCCCCTATCAACGCTCTTCCATACGGTGTAAAAAGTAACTTTTACAAGGTTTAAATCATTAAAAAAATAAAATTATGAAATATATAGTATCTTTTATATTGGCTATAGCAGCCACCGTTTCAGCATTCGGACAGGACTACGGAGTTGTTGCCGACTGGACATTTGATAACGATTTTGAGGGTGTTGTAATGGACTCTGGTGAGAGTCAGAACCACGGAACGAGTGTAGGGGTAACACATACAGAGGGTGTAGTTGGAAAGGCAGCCTATTTCGATGGCGTCAGCTCAAAGATCACAATTCCCCATCTACCCAAGAGCATCACCAGCCTAAAAAAGGGTTCTATTGCGTTTTGGTTCAAATTTGAGAATATCGGTGGTCAGGTGCTGCCTATTCTCTACCTCGGCAAGGCAATATCGGGAAAGCCAGATCACAGCATGGTGATTGAGGTTGGACACGATCGCGGCAACCCCGATAACCGTAAGATCTATCTAACAACAATCATCGGCAGGGGTGAGAACTTCTGTGTTGACTCAAACTTCAACCTCGAAGAGAACAGATGGTATCACTACGCGGTGGTGGTCTCGAAGAGTGGTAACACAGTATATATCGATGGCGAGGAGCTAACTAATAGAAGATATAACCTTGGATCAGACTCATCATACACCACATTTTTTAATGATGTGCCAGCAAAAGAGCTACTATCGATAGGCTATGGCAAATACTCTCAAGAGGATCCCTTCTACCACTTCAAAGGGTATCTTGATGAGTTTAAGATCTTCGACTACCCACTAACGAGCAAAAAGGTCAAGGCTCTCTACGAGCAAGGGGTTAAGTAACTAATTGGGAGTTCTACTCTCTCCGCAAAATTAATACAACCATGAAGAGTTTAAAATTATTATCACTACTACTATTAGTAGCTCTCTCTGCCATAACATTGGAGGCACAGATCAACAACGACCTATTTAGAAACACCCCTGTAGGTGGTGTGGTCACCAGCGGTAAATTGCCAGATTTCACAGCCTATACAGATAGCGGTGAGATGGTTAAACTACAGGAGCTGTGCCAAGGTAGATATACAGTGTTGATTACAGGCTGTTTGACCTGCCCCGAGTTTCGCCGCATCAACCCCACCGTAGAGGCTATATATGCCGACTATGCACCTAAGGGGGTTCAGTTCTTCTTCGTCTATAAGACGCTTCGCCACCCTGAACTCGATGGATATGTTGAGGCGCAGAGTATCTCCGAGCGACTTATGATGGTTGAGCGTATGAAGGGTATCTTGAAGGGTAATATTCCGTGGTTGATAGATGATATGGATAATAATATCTCCTCTACACTACGCTCAGGCTCACGATCTGTCTATATCATATCACCCAAAGGGGAGATCATCAATGGCTGGTCAGCACCTCAGGATCAGCCTATGCGTCAAGCACTCACCTCAGCCGTTGGCGCACCTAAGAGGGTCACCTCACCCGAGGAGTTGAACCTACCACCGATGGAGCGCGCGCTAAGACGTAACAATACAGAGAGTGAGACAACGATAGAGCGACCCGATGGATTGGTGATTGTGAAGAGTACCCCCACCAACTCAGAGGATATATACTATGTGAAGATGCGCGCTGAGGCAGATGCTCAGCTCCTTGAGAGCGGCACGGGACGGTTGGCGCTTGGCTTCTTCCCCGACCCACTCTACGATGCCCATTGGAATAACCTTGCTGAGCCGATGAAGTATACACTTAAGCTCCCCGACGGAGTCAAGGCGACACCTCAGGAGGCATCGGCAAATCGTGGCAGGGGGGATAGTGACAATGGACCACGCCAGTTCTGGGTCGATATAAAGGGGGCATCACCCTTAGATAAGATAGAGGTTACCTACCACTACTATGGTTGCACCCCCTATATGTGCGAGGCGTTCACCCACAGCTACACCATCGAGCTAACCCCTGAGGG
>JBCQTG010000028.1:0-22590 GCA_047178765.1 Rikenellaceae bacterium
AAAAATAATATTAACCGACACAAGGAGTGGGATATATCTTATTAATTAAGAGAATGCTGTCTAAGGTAGGGGAAGTATTATAAAATGCGCCAACTCCGATGTATGGTACACTTAATATCCGATCTGATCAGAATGGAGTTGTGGCATCTATGAATGGTGAAACATTAGGTGGTCTGCCTAATATCTTTCAGAAAGTGTTGGTTGGAAAACATACTATTACCCTATCTAAAGAGGGATATGTTTCTGAAGATGCAACTATTGAGATTGCAGAGGGAAAAATAACTGAATATAAACAAAAAGCTCTTATGAGTATTGAGGATTCAGAGGAGTATAAGGCAGCGCAGCGAGAAAAAGCAGCAGCAGAGGCAAAGAGACGCGCAGAGGAAGAGGAACGACTACGATTAACAGCGTGGCAGAGAGAGTCTGCTATATATATATTACCACAAGTTGGTTATGACTTGATGAATAGCACCCTCAGTTATGGAGCGATGGTTGGCTGGAGTAAGAGATTAGGAGGATATGTTAAATATATGAGCAATTTCAAATCAGCTGAATCTACAAGTTTAGAGTGCAATAACGATGGCGTTCTTAGCGGTGATGGTAGTGATTTGATAGAACCTAACTATAAAGAACCTACTATTTCGTTATACACAGCTACTGTGGGTGCTATATATCGTATTAAACCATGGCTTAGTGTCTATGGTGGTGGTGGTGTAGGTAGCAGAGTTGTCGTGTATGAACTTTTATCGGGAGGATATGTTAAAAATAGAGACCTTTCGGTTGATATGACTTATTCACTTGACGTAGGTGTTATTATGAGATTTGGAAGTTTTAGTCTTTCGATAGGATTAAATAGTATCGGGATGAAATATAGCCAGCTTAATTTAGGTGTTGGAGTTAACTTCTAATCAGTGTAAAGATATGAAAAAAATATTAAATTATATTTCAGTTTTATTTATAGTTTCATTGCTAACTTTAAGTTGCACTAAAGATCCAGAGATAAAGTCAACTGATGCATCTGGAAGAATTGTAATCTTCACAGCTCAAACTTTGGCTAAAATAGGTGTCGATGCTAATTACCCATTAGATGGAGATTATGTTCTTACTGCCGACATAGATCTCTCTGGATATGAAAATTGGACTCCTATCACATGTTTTAAAGGAACATTTGATGGTAATAATAAAGTTATTTATGGACTAAAAATATACGACGCAACAAGTTACGAAAATGGTCTATTTACGCAATTGTCTGGTGCTACAATTCGTAATTTGAAGATTTCTGAGCCTTTTATTAGTGGCTCGTCAGTTGGGACAATCGCCGGGTCTGCATATTCAGCGACTATTGAAAATTGCTCCGTTGAAGGTGGTTCAATTTTAGGAGACTCATATGCTGGTGGCTTGATTGCGGAATCATCAGGATCTAATATCATCAATTGTTATAATACAGCAAATATTTCGGGAAGTAGCAACATTGGAGGAGTCGTTGGTTACGCATTTGACAATACATCATTTTTAGGTTGTCATAATGCAGGCACAGTCTCAGGAGGCTCTACTGTTGGTGGTATTGTAGGACATCTCGGGACTTCTAATTCAAACTCTACGACCATCATCTCTTGTTACAATACGGGAGCAGTCTCTGGTAAGTCTTATATCGGTGGTGTAATTGGTAGTGCTGACGATTCTTTCATTACAACATGTTACAATACAGGTGCAATTTCTGGTAGTTCTAATTTTATTGGCGGTGTGATTGGATCCGATAACTCTTCTGCCATCACTGCATGTTACAGTACAGGTGCTGTTACAGGTAGTTCTTATGTTGGAGGAGTGATAGGATCAACCTATGCCTCTTCTATGACTGCATGTTATAGCACAGGAGCGGTTTTGTCTAACTCTAACGTTGGTGCATTGGTCGGATATTCTTCTAATTACTCCTCTTTCACATCGTGCTATTTTATATACCGGGCTGATAACACAAGTTTAGGAATAGGGAACTACACCACAAGTAGTTATGATTATATGCTCTTATCAAGTGTTACACAGCTCAACAATGTTGTCTCAACAATGAACTCCGCTGCTGGTGGAGAGTATTTCACAGCAGGATCGCCATCAGACACGAATCTTCCATATTTAAAAGGTGAGAATTTACTTTACTTTGGAAAATCATTAATCACTGATGACGCAGGAAATATTTTAATCTCATCAGCAGAAGATTTAGCTATGGTTAGTTTACTTGCGAATTCACAACTTGATGGAAATTATATTCTTACTGCAAATATTAATCTTTCTGAATATGAAAATTGGATACCAATTGGAACATCGAGTAATCCATTCACGGGGTCATTTGATGGGAGAGAATATACTATCACAAATCTTAAAATCAATAGCACTCTATCTTGCATAGGACTCTTTGGTTATGCTTCAGGAGCAAAGATATCCAACATTACAATAAGTGAACCTGATATTAATGGAGGTACATCTTGTACAGCTGCAATTTGTGGGTTCTTATACTCTGGAACTATTGATAATTGCGCTGTTGAGGGAGGAATTGTAAGTGGTGATTGTAAGGTCGGTGGTGTAGTAGGAATGACATCATCTTCTTCTGTTACTTCTTGCTACAATACTGGAGCAATTGAGTGTAGCAGTGGTGGTCTTAATTATGTAGGTGGTGTGGTTGGATATGGTATTACTTCTACTATTACGTCTTGCAATAACTCTGGTGTAATTGAAAGCAGTAACAACAATAATAATCCTAATTATGTAGGAGGAGTGGTTGGATTGGCTACGTCTGAATCGACTACGACTATTAGTTCTTGTTATAATTCAGGTATAATTAAGAGTAATAGTACTGGGAGTAGTCTTAACACTACCAGTTATGTTGGAGGTGTCGCTGGAAGCATATCGTCTATAACCTTATGTTATAATACAGGTTCAATTGAAAACTCTAATACTACTAGTAGTAGTAGTTATTCTAATTCTAATAGTGTTGGTGGAGTAGCTGGAGAAGTTTTATCATCTGCTACATCATGTTATAACATTGGATCTATCAATAGTTGCTGTGGTTGCCGGAACTATCATCTAGGTGGTGTTTTCGGATATGCTTCTGCTATTATTGCATGCTATAATACGGGTTCAATTAAAAGCATTGGTACTGGTAGTAGTAGTACAGCTAGCCTTTATATGACTGCTTGTTCTGTTGGTGGTGTGATTGGTTTTATATCATCTTCTGTTATATCCTGTTATAACACAGGTGTGATTGAAAGTAGTAGCAGTAATACTTATAACTATATCGGTACTATAGTCGGATATGCTTCATCTTCAATAACATCAATAACATCTTGCTACTTTATTGACTATGTAGAGGATGATGTAACTGTAGGAATTGGTAATACAGAAAGTGGTTATGCCGCGGCAACTGTTGCGTCTGTATCGGATCTTAATGGATATGTGAATACAATGAATAATTCGGCAGAGGCAATATACTTCACCGCAGGCTTACCATCTGATACCAACTTGCCTCATTTAATGGGCGAGAATTTAGAATATGTTGGTGACTAAGTACAAAGTATAATTGTAAAACAAACTATAAAAAAATCAAGAGATGAAAAAACTTATATTATTATCTTTATTTATATATAGTTTACATCTCTATGCACAATCGACATCTATGCAATCTGAGTTTGTCAAACAAAGACAACAAGCGTTTGCTAAATTTAAAAATGAGAGAGTGTGTGCATACGAAATCTTCATCACTGAGCGAAACAAGGCATACGCCGAGTTTCTCGCTCAGAGGTGGGGTGAGTATCAGAAGGAAAAAGGAGAAGAGCCTCTTGTTAAACCACTCCCATTAGGACCAATCATAAAGGAGGATATTGACATTAAAGCTCCACCAATTAAGTTGCCTATAAAAGAGCTTGTCATAATTCCACCAATGAGGCCTATGGCTCCAACATTCGTTTCCCCAATAAAGGAAGAGCCGAAAGCTGAGTTTAACTTTACATTTATAGGTACAAAAATCTCTGTTGGACTAACAGATAAGCATCGCTTCGCATTATCGTCGACACTAGAGCAAGATGTGGCAAATATGTGGCAAACATTGTCGGATGGACGAATGGTGGATATTATCAACGACTGTCTCTACTGGAAAGATAAGATGCAACTCAACGATTACTTCTATGTGTTGATGTTGGATTCAATGTGTGACTCATTTTTTGGCTCGTCAAAAGCTAATGAGTCTCGACTAATGAAAACATACATAATGACCCAAAGCGGTTATGATGCAAAGTGTGGTCGTAAAAACGATAGTCTTATAGTACTTTTGGCAATTGAGGAGACTATCTATAGAACTACATATCTGATTGTAGATGGGCGAAAATATTATATTATAGATGAGCCACAAGGTGGAGAGAACAAATATTACACTTTTGCACAAAAATTCTCAGATGATTCGAAGAACTGCTCAATGAGGATAGAGTCAGAGATTGTGCATCCTCATAATGTAAATACGACTAAGATACTTGTATCAGAACGTTACCCATCATTAAAAGTAGAGACTACAATTGACAAAAACTTAATTGATGCATATAATAACTATCCTCGATGCAGGTGGGATGTGTATGCAAAAGCCCCGATGAGTAGCAACTTGGCAGGTGTTGTATATCCAAAAATCAAGAGTGAGATTGCAGGTAAGTCGGAGGTTGAGGCTGCCAATATAATCTTGAATTTTGTGCAAACAGCTTTTGAGTATAAAACAGATGAGGAGTTTTTTGGATATGAAAGATCATTATTTGTTGATGAAACATTCTACTACCCATATTCAGACTGTGAGGATAGATCCATTTTATATGCCAATTTGATGAGAAACATTTTAGGTCTTGATGTTGTCTTGCTCTATTATCCAAATCATTTGGCAACAGCCGTAAAATTTAAGGGTAATTATACAGGAGATTATATGATGATAAATAACGAGAAGTATATAATTTGTGATCCAACTTATATAGGTGCTAATATCGGAGAGGCTATGCCAGCATGCAAGGGCGTTAGTGCTGAGGTAGTTATTCTATAGTTTATTAAGTGGTAACATTGCTTTATGTGACTTGTCTACAAATATAAGATCTGCGCCTATATGCCTAAAATCATCAGGATAATATTCTCCATTAACTCTTTTTCTTTTACCTTAGCCGCTCTATTTTAACTCCCAATCATCTGTTCTGAATGACTCAACGGGAATTCCAAATGAGTTGAATAGATCGCCCTTGACAGAGTTTTTGAAGGCGTAGCGCACCGCAACTGGATTGGGAACATCTTCACTCCAAACATATATTGGGTAGTCGCCCGTACGAACTAACTTCACCTTTGCCGGATAAAATCTTTTATCCTCGCCAGCGATCTCGAAGAGTGTCGAGGCGGTTTCATTCTTGAAGTTAAGCCCCAACTCCGCATAGTCAAAACTAAGGGCTATGCACTTCGCATTCTTAGACCACTTTGCGCTCTCGATCTTCATCTTTGAGTATTCGGGTGAACGATAATCAAAACCCTTCACACCATAGTAATCACCCAATGCCCAGAGTGCAAGGCGCTCACCAACAGGCTCTTTATATCGTGGATGGATGCACTCCGCCTCACCAACATCATTTATCACAACCATACCTGTGCGCGGCGTAAGCGTCATCAACTCCCCCATCGCCTCACGCATCAAGACATTTGTGTAGTTATTGTTTGCTCCAAATGGCGCAATCTGAACATAGTAGAATGGGAACTCTCCACTACTGAGGTGCGACCGCAGACCTGCAACAAATTCAGGAAATAGCTTGTGATACATCTTCGGATCTTTAGAGTTACCCTCACCCTGATACCATATAGCACCCGAAATACTCATCCCTTTGAGTGGTTCAATCATACCGTTATAGTGATAAGCAGGTGTCTTTGTACGCACATTGTTCGGCACTTTGCCTTGGTCGAGTAACGAGAAGTCGAACTCTCCAACCTTAGCCAGCCACTCACGACTCATCCATGTCTCGATATTTGTTCCGCCATAGTTGACACTAACCAGCCCGATTGGGATATTCATAGCACTCTGCACATCTCGTCCAAAGAAGTAGCCAACGGCACTAAACCCTGCAACAGCCTCAGATGTATTCACCATCCACTCACCCGACAGTTCAGAGGTTGGTTTAACCTGAGGGTTGGCAGCCATTGTAAAGAGACGAAGAGGTGTTGATCGCTGAGCCTGTGATATTGTACGAGCAGCCCCCTCGACAGGTTGGCTATTACTACCTCTAACTTTGAGAGCCATATTTGATTGACCCATACAGAGCCACACATCACCCACTAAGATGTTTTGGAGCTTCAGCTCTTCGCCATCGTTGAACGAGATTTCGTAGGGTGTTAAGCTCGCCTCGGGTGTAGCTATAACGACACTCCACTTGCCATCAGAGACTTTGGCTGAGTAGCTCATATCGCCCCACGAAGTGGTGATAGTGACCCCTTTTTTTGATGTTGACTCTCCGCTGAAGATGACATCTTGGTTGCGCTGTACAACCATATTGTCACCCCAAAGAGGAGAAAGGGTTACCTTTGCGGTCGCTGTCATTGATGCAAGCAGCAGCGAAAATATCGCTGCCGTGCTTATGATTGAACTATTCATAATTTTAAGTTTTATTTAATAAATCCTTTATACCATCCACAACTCCAACTTGCACACTACAAGATAGTTGCATCCTTCTTGAAAGCTCATGTGGCTCTTACACAAAGATATGAAATATAATCTACTTTCTAACTTTAGAGATCATATTATTTGGTATATATGATATATAATAAAAAAGGTGGCGCACACTCTGTACACCACCTTTTAAAATAGACAATATGACTACCAGTTCAAGATCTTCTTGAAGTCATACTCCTCTGGGTTTGAGACATAAGCCTTTGCTCCCTCGTAGTCTGCCTCGCTGATGTAGCTCATCACTGTGTTGATGACGTTGCGTACCTTGTCTGAGTTCATATCTACCAAACGTGGTGGGATCTTTCCTGATACTGGATCCTGAAGATCACTCAAGTACAATGGAGATACGTCACCCTCAGAGTTAACATATACCATACATCCTGTCTTACCCTCAGAGAATAGCTGATAAACACCCATTCCCAACTCTGAGCAATATGTCAAGTCAAAAGCGATTGGAGTCTGGCAACGAACCTCATATCCGATCTCTACTGGACGGCTCTTAACAGCCAAACCGATCTGCTTCAACTTAGCCTCCAACATCTCGTTGAATACATTAGCCTTAGAGACCTTACCCAACTCTGGGTGTCCGTGGTCGTCATATGTAAAGTTCACACCGCTCTTCTTGATCTCCTCATCAGAAAGCTCGTGGAACACACCCTCAGAGATCATAGCTACACCATAATCCATGCCGATCAACTTACGCTTGATAATTGACGATACAACCAAGTTAACGATCTTCTCTACAGTGATCTCAGTCTTGTTGAACATCTCAGGAATAACAGTCATTGGGTAGTGGCAAGCCTCACCGATACCGAATGCAAGGTGTCCTGCTGAACGACCCATCGCTGCAACTACAAACCAGTTTCCGCTGGTCTTAGCGTCGCAGTATACAGTTGTTCCGATCACCGCACCGCTAGCCTTAGCCGACTCATAACCGAAAGTTGGTGAGCCTGCTGGCAATGGAAGGTCGTTATCGATTGTCTTTGGGACGTGGATATTTGCGATTGGGTACTGCTTCTCTGTAAGAAACTTCGCGATACGGTTTGCAGTAGATGCTGTGTCATCACCACCAACAGTAACCAACAACTTGATATTGTTCTCAGTAAAGAAGTCAAGATTGAAGTTATTAGCAAAATCTGAATCCTTTGGTTTGAAACGGCTCATCTGTAGGTATGATCCTCCGCGGTTGAAGATGTCGTCAGCCAATGGAAATGAGATCTCCTCGAAGAGTGGATTTGGGTTGAATAGACCCGAGTAACCAGCGTGTAGACCGATCACTGTATATCCCTGCTGAAGGAAAGTTTTAGCTACACTACCTACTACGGTGTTCATACCGGGAGCTGGACCGCCACCCGTCAAAATTGCAATTGCCTCTTTCATTTTAAATTTATATATTAAATTATTTATAACTTTAATGTCGTAAAGGTAACTATTTTTTTGTTTAATACCAAATTTTTTTAATGTGGTTTAATCGAGAGTAATATATATTGGCAGGTGGTCACTGTAGCCATCAAGGTAGACCCCCGCGCGGTATGATCGATGTGGATAACCTCGATAGCGCCCCTCTCTCTCAAGCAGGTAGCTAGGGGAGAAGATCACTCCATAGAGGCTATTATCCCCCTTTGTAGGACGTAGCTGTAGCGCTCCTACCCTACCATCAACCAAACTCTTACTCACCACAATATTATCGGTCATACTCCATAGATCGCGATAGACCTGCGAACCGAGTTTAGCGATATGGTATGCATAGAATGGGTTGAACAGATCGCCATCACCCATATGTTCTATGCTCCCCTTAGCTCTTAAATGTGTAACAATACTCTCATCATCGGGGTTGTCATTAAAATCGCCCATCGCTATAAATCGACTCATCGGTCGCAAAGAGGCTACCGAATCAATCACTCGCCGCATCAATTGAGCTGCAGCGATCCTCTTATATTCACTCTTGCGAACACCACCGAGTCGAGATGACCAGTGTCCAACGAGGATAAAGATCTGCTCACCATCTATTGTACCCCACATAGTGAGCATATCGCGCGAGCGGTGACGTGGCTCGCCCTCAATAATAGAGCGATAAGCAGCACTACCCTCAAGGTGAAAACGATCTGGGGAGTAGAGCAGAGCGCAGTCGATTCCTCGCTGGTCTGGTGAGTCGTAGTGTACTACTTGATAGTTCGCCGCGACCAGTTGCGACTGCTCCGCCAGCTGCTCGACAACCTCACGTGTCTCAACCTCACAGAGTGCAATGATCGTTGGCATCTCTCCAGTGACATCAGCAATATCACCGAGGACATAGGCTATATTCTCAATCTTCCTTTGGCACCTCTCGCCATCCCATCGATACCTACCTCGGGGCAGAAAATCATTATCGCGAGTGTGAGGATCATCAATTGTATCGAAGAGATTCTCCACATTGTAGAACACAACTGTGTGTGACGTGTGAGCAACACACGCAAAACACAATAAGATCAACAGAGGTGATACGACAAATCTAACAATTCGTTGCAACGAGTTTATATCTCTTTAAACATTATATAATCGTTACGAATAAACTCCGTCCCCTCAATAATATAGTCCCCCTGAGTAGCTACATCAAAACCTTGATGGCGATAGTAGCCCACAGCTCTATTATTTCGATTAACATTGAGTTCAATACGATTAGCCTCGCTATTGAGCCTCTTCGCCTGCTCACAGACAAAGTCCATCATCACCGAACCTAGACCTAACCCTTGGGTTGAATTAAGCAGATAGAGTCGTTCAAGATAGATAACATTATTCTCCTTTGGATGGAGTGCAATATACCCCATCGCCTTGCCACAATAGAATAGAATATAGAACCTATACCCCTCATCAAACTGCTTATTGAGGCTCTTCACCGAGTACATCCAATCGAGCATATAGTCGATCTGCTCTGGCGAGATAAAGGATTGATATGTCTCTACAAAACTCACCAACGCAACCTCCCTAATTGCATCTATATCGCTCCTCTTAGCCTCTCCGATATAGATATTCTGCCCCGGAGTGGCACAACGCCTATACTCCTCAAAGCTAAAGGGTATATCACACTGTTCAAAACTTTCGCTACCCACCAACTGCCACATATCACTATCATACTCAGGGAAGCGAGTATCGCCCTCATAACTGCGATGGACACGTGTGATATAGAGTCGATCAGCAAGGGGAAGAGACTCTGCATATATCTCACCACCACCAATAACAAATACCTCCTTGTCAGAAGAGTTCATACCTATCGCCTCCTCAATAGAGTGAACAACGGTACACCCCTCAATCTCAATATCCTGTCTCGACACAACGATGTTATCTCTCCCCGGTAGTGGTCGCCCTATAGACTCATAGGTCTTGCGACCCATAATAATTGAGTGTCCTAAGGTAAGGCGTTTGAAGTTCTTCAGATCCTCACTGATATGCCATAGGAGGGTATTATCACCCCCAATGATCCCATTCTCCGCTATTGCTACTACTATATTTATCATAACTAAAAAGACATTGGTGCTTTAATTGTTGGATGGGGATCGTAACCCTCAAGGGTGAAATCCTCATACTTAAAATCGAAGATTGACCTCACCTCGGGGTTGAGTCTCATCGTTGGCAATGGGCGTGGTTCACGACTGAGTTGCTCATCCACCTGCTCCATATGGTTTAGGTAGAGGTGTGTATCCCCAATCGTATGGATAAACTCCCCCGCCACAAGACCACACTCCTGAGCAATCATCATGGTCAAGAGAGCATAGGAGGCGATATTAAATGGGACACCCAGAAATGTATCGGCACTACGCTGATAGAGTTGGCACGACAGCTTGCCATCGGCAACATAGAACTGAAACAGCACATGACAGGGGGGAAGAGCCATCCCCTCAATCTCTCCGACATTCCACGCCGAGACAATCATTCGTCTAGAGTTTGGAGTCTTTTTGATCTGCTCAATGACATCGCTAATCTGATCGATAGCACCGCCCCAATCTCTCCACTGCGCCCCATATACAGGACCTAGATCGCCATAGCAGTACCCCTCAAATGGTGATACTCTCTCAGCCTGCGCTGCATATTCGAGAAACTGCTCTCGTTCGATAGGCTCTACACCCACCTCAGCACACCTCTCACCATAAAATCGAAATGCATCATTATCCCAGATATGCACCCCATTTTGCAGCAGGTAGCCAATATGTGTCTCGCCACGCAGGAACCACAGCAACTCCACAATAACCCCCTTAAGAAAGACCCTCTTTGTTGTTAGAAGCGGGAAGCCCTCACTCAGATCAAAACGCATCTGGTAGCCAAAGATACTCTTTGTCCCCGTTCCAGTGCGGTCACCTTTGGTTGTCCCCTTCTCCTTTATCTGCTTTAATAATTGTAGATATTGTCTCATTGATTAACTCTTTTTAATTCAGCATCTCCATCTTCATCTATCACTACATAGTGTGGATCACTGCTCCAATCATTCATAAATAGAACTCTATACCCCTCCGCCTGATGATCTTTAGCGACATGCAGATGACCATAGAGGTAGTAATCACTCTCTATCTGCGCCTGTCGTTGCGCTGCATACTCCAACAACATACCCACTCCTCGACCATAATCATTCTCTCCACAGTGCTTTTTCCTCGACTTCCCACTCCACCAACTGCCAAAACGAATTGCAAGATCGGGGTGGACAAAAGTCTTAAAGAGGCTACGCGCCGTCTGGGAGCGAAAGACAAAGTTCATCAGCTTCAACTTCATATCTCCGCGAACATTGAGATTATCTCCATGAGCAACATGCACACGCCTACCCGCGACATCAAAGTGAGTCGGACGGTAGTAGATCTCCACTCCACACTCACGCGTGAGATAACCATCCATCCACAGATCGTGATTACCAACCATCATAACAACTCTAATCCCCGCTCTACTAAGCTGTTTAAACTTAGCCAGCACAGAGGTAAACCCCATCGGCACTACCCTATCATACTCAAACCAGAAATCAAATATATCACCACAAAGAAAGAGAGCCTTAGCCGTTGGCTCAATACTCTCAATCCACTTAATAAGGCGATCCTCGGTGCCATCGCCACCTACACTACCCAAATGAGTATCCGCAATAAAATAGTACATCTACTCCACTTTTAAGTTTAAACGCTGCTCCGCTCTCTCAATATCGCCCCGTAGAACAGATATATATGGTGAGCTAGGATAGTTCATCTCTATACCATCGGCGACAATACGCATATAGATCAAATCGCTACTCTCCTCAAAGATAAACTCATCGCCCGGAAGTCGCTGAGCGAGAGCATATAGCGAGGCTAAACGCTCCTTATTCTCAACGATATATCGCATCTGCGTCTGTTTGATCTCTCGATATTTACTATTATACTCTAGGGTCAACTCACCTATAGGCTCCTCCTTATATTGCGCCACAGCATACTGTGTTGCGATCAATCTCAACTCACGTGAACCCTTTATATATGGTTGAAAGAACCTACGTAGATGCTCACTCTCCTCTGAACCACTCACCTTGTAATTAAGTGACACACTCCCTGCTGACTCAACAGTAACCTTATCACCACTGCGCAAAAGAAGAGGTACCCTCTCCCAACCACAAACAACCTCATAGAATGTCAACTCATCAATAGCATCATCAATAGCAAATCGGAAATGTCCCCTATTACTCAATCGCATAGAGTCAATTATCTGCTGTTCACAAGCAGCCTCAGATCGATAAAGATATACCATCATCTCATCGCAAGAGACTATATCCCCCTTGATGACTATACGGTTACCTCCATTAAAACAGATCAACACAGCAATCACCGCCACCACAAGGGCAAGTAAAATAATATAAATTCGTCGCATATTAACAAAAAGGGATTCTTATACTCTCTCCCCAATTTTAATTATTCATTAGTTTTTCAAAACTTATCTCCTTAAGAGTCTTAATAATGAAAGATAGAGACGCTTCTCTCTCCCCTCCCCTCTTTCACTAAACTAATCATAACTAACTATTATTGCGGTTATACCCCTTTTTCTTAGTAAAATTTCTATTCTGCTGACCATTTCGATTCGTTGAGCGCCAATTTGTCGATGTCTCGGTCCTACCCTCACCACGCTGTTGTTGGTTGGAATGTTGATTTTTTGCGTTTTTCTGTCCTTTCTGACCCTTTACACCCTTTGCACCCTTACCTCCACTATAGCTATTCTGGGCACCTTTATAATTACTATGAATATTATTTGCTGTATTTTCGTCAAAGACAAAGCCATTTTTAGACATTCGGCGTATATCTTTTATGATCGACTCATTATTTGGGTGTTCTTGGTTAAATTCATAACTCTTTGCCCTCATATATTTAACAATATTCTCTATCGCCTCATCAACCAATTCGGGAGAATCGATAGTAGATATATGCTCAATCATCTTAGCCACATACTTACCATAGTGCTTAAAGAGTATGCGCTGCTGGGGATACTCCATTCGCTCCGGCACAGCATTCAACTCCTCGCGTGTTGGATATGGATAGATCGAGTCCACATCGAGCTTAAAGTCCGATATTATATATAGATGATCCCACAATTTATGTGTATAATCTGGCGTATCGCGCAGCAGCGGATTGAGGTTTCCCATCACCGCAATGACCGCCTGTGCCTGCCTATTTCGCTCATCGCGGTCCTCTATCTCCAACAGGGAGTTTACCATCTGCTGGATATGTCGTCCATACTCGGGCAGCTGTAATTTCTGCCTCTGATAATTATAATTCTTTTTCATTATAATGTCTATTTGAATATACTCTATTTAGTTGAAATAGTGACATAATCACTACTGTACCTCTACTACACTTGGTCACCTTTCAGACTGCAACCTATACTCCCATGAGGTGTGGGGGAAATTGTTTGATTGATTCATAATCACTATCTTCGAGCTTGATTTAACTAACTTTACAGTGTTAAATTACCCCTTGATGCAAAAGTAATACAAATTTTTTGAAATACAAACAATTGTCATGAGTAAAATATTAATTTTAGACCCTTCAAAAAGCGTGCGCAAAAGTATATCTGAGACTTTGCAAACCGAAGGATATGACTCAACCTGCGTTATCAACTCTATCGAGGGTGAGTATGAGGCTACCAAAGCGATTAGTGAAAACTCGCCCTATGATCTGCTAATTATAAATAGCAAATCAAAGTGTTCTGATGGTGTCCTCTCTAAGCTAAACTCAATCATCATCTCCGATACCCCAACGATAGATGATGTAATAGACTGCTTTCATAGCGGGGCAATTGACTACATCCCTCGTCCATACAACATGAACAAAATAATCAACTCAATACGTCAATCACTCCAACGTCAAAGTATTGACAATGAGGAGCATACACCCTCAAAGCCGAGTCATCGAGCATCCAAATCAACCGGCTATTCACAGATGGTTGGCAACTCACCCTCAATCACCGCTCTACGATCAATGATCGACCGTGTAGCACCCTCTGAGGCGCGTGTAATGATTCTAGGAGAGAACGGTACGGGCAAAGAGTTAGTTGCTCGATCGATTCATGAGAAGAGTTGTCGATATAAGGCACCATTCGTAGAGGTCAACTGCGCCGCTATACCATCAGAGCTGATTGAGAGTGAACTCTTCGGACATGAGAAGGGGGCATTCACCTCAGCTATCAAACAGCGCAAAGGGAAGTTTGAACAGGCTAATGGCGGGACAATATTCCTCGATGAGATTGGAGATATGTCACTCGCAGCACAGGCAAAGATGCTACGCGTACTACAGGAACGAAAGATATGTCGCGTGGGAAGCGATAAGGATATTGATATTGATGTGCGTATTATCGCCGCCACAAACAAAGATATACTCACCGAGGTTAAAAATAAGACCTTCCGCGAGGATCTATACCATCGTATAGGGGTTATAATCATACATGTAGACCCTCTACGCGATCGCATTGAGGATCTGCCCCTACTTGTCCGCCACTTTATGGAGTCTATATGTCATGAGTATAATATTGATTGCAAGGAGATCACCGAAGAGGCGCTGCATAAACTCTCTAAACTACGCTGGAGTGGTAACATCCGTGAACTCCGCAACGTCATCGAGAGGTTGGTCATTATGGTTGATAAGCGCATCGAGGCGGAACATATCAACACCTACTGTCGATAGAGATTAGGTGTTGAGAAGTATACGTGCCTGAGCAACTGCCGACTCCGTGATCGTACTACCCGAGAGCATCGTCGCAATCTGCTCTACTCGCTGCTCAGCACTGAGTCGTTTGATTCGGGTGCGTCCCTGCTCCTTATAGACCGCAAAGTGGCTCTCTCCCTTCGATGCAACTTGGGGTAGGTGCGTGATGTCAACCACCTGCATCTGCCCCGATAGCTCCTCAATAATCTCACCCATTGCATCTGCAACGCGCCCTGAAACACCCGTATCTATCTCATCAAAGATGATAGTTGCCATACTCATTCGCCTAGCTAATAGCGCCTTCAACGAGAGCATAACACGCGAGATCTCACCCCCCGAGGCAATTCTATCCACCGGCTGCATGCTCTTGCCATCGACCGAGCTGAATAGGTACTCTACCCTATCGCAACCATTCATTGAGAGATCTCTATTTGTGAACTCCAACTTAAAACGAGCCTGCTCGATACCTAGTCTCCTGAGCATAGTGACAATCTCATTCTCAAACTGTTTTGCCACCCCTTTGCGTCTCTTACTTATCTCCGCAGCTCTCCTCTCCGCCACCGTCTTTGTAGCGGCGATCTGCTTACGCAGAGAGTCAATAGTCTCATCGGAGTTCTCAATCCGCTCTAGCTGCTCAGTGTAATTATCTCTAATTGTTATCAGCTCATCTAGATCAGCTGCGCGATGCTTCTGCATCAATGAGTAGATCAGATCTATTCGATCGCTCAACTTTGCCAACCGCTCTGGGTTATGCTCCACAGAGTCGCAATCTGCCGACACCGAGCTATTCATATCCTTCAACTCCTCATAGACAGAGTTCAATCGCTCAGCATACTCGCCCGCTGCTGGGTAGTTGGCAGCAACACCCTCCATCAATTTACGGACGTTACGAAGAGAGAGCAGCATATTTCGATCATCATCACCATCGACACACTCGATAAACCCTCTCAACGCCAGCTCAATCTGCTCTACATTCTCCAGCACCTTCAACTCCGACTCAGCCTCCAAAAGCTCCCCCACACGCAGTTTAGCCTCCGTTAGCTCTGTCACCTGATGGCGCAACCAATCGTAGTCGCGTTTAGCATTTGCAGCCACCTGCTCAGCACTCTTTAGATCGGACTGAAGAGCATTTAACTTTTTATACTCTGTGATAAATAGTCTCAATAACTCAGCCGAGTCATAGAGCAGATCGATCGATGAGACCCTAAACTCCTCATCGGTAATAATCATATTTTTATGCTGCGAATGAATATCAATAAGCCTACCTCCCAGCTCACGTAGATCAGCCAAAGCAACTGGCAAATCCCCAATAAAGGCTCTGCTCTTGCCAGCAGGTGTAATCACTCGTCTGATCGTCACTACATCCTCATACTCCCAATCATTCTGCTCGAAGAGATCCCTAAGCGAGAGCGCACCAATAGAGAAACGACCCTCGACAACACAGTTTGAACCGTTGTCGCGAGTCGCTGAACTATCATTTTTCGCCCCTAGAAGCAATCCTAAAGCACCGAGCAGAATAGATTTTCCCGCACCTGTCTCTCCTGTAATGATATTTAGTGAGGGATCTAACTCCAACTCCAATCGATCGATCAGAGCGTAATTCTCAACTGATAGATACTCTAGCATATTTGACTCTCTATCTTATCAACAATCTTTTGCGCCACCTCAGCCTTACTCATCTTTGGTAGCTTCACACTCTCCTTAGCATCGACAAAGGTGACGACATTGGTGTCAACACCAAATCCTGCCCCCTCATCGCGCAGTGAGTTCAAAACAATAAAATCAAGATTCTTACGCTTCAACTTGCTCACTGCATTCGCATGCTCATCATCGGTCTCCAAGGCAAAACCGACCAAAAGTCGCTCACCCTTAACCTCTCCCAACGCAGCAGCTATATCAACCGTTTTACGAAGTTCGATACTCATCGACGCCCCATCCTTCTTGATCTTTGTCGCTGATGTTATGGCTGGTGTATAGTCGGCAACTGCCGCACACATCACCGCTCCATCAGCACCCTCAAACGCCGCTTTTGTCGCCTGAAACATCTGATCTGCTGAACAGACATCAACTCTATCAACCCCTTGTGGAGCAGCGAGATTTGTCACCCCACTTATAAGCGTCACCTCTGCGCCCCTCTTAGCCAACTCACCAGCGATAGCATAACCCATCTTACCCGTTGAGTGGTTGGTGATATACCTCACTGGATCTATCGCCTCGCGAGTAGCACCAGCGGTAACAACAAATCTCCTACCCGACAGCCTCCGCTCCCCACTCATCAACCTCATCACCTCATCGAAGATCTGCTGGGGTTCACTCATCCTACCCTTGCCAACAAGTCCGCTAGCCAACTCCCCACTCTCAGCCTCAACAATATAGACACCATCGCTACGCAGCTGCTCTAGATTGCGCTGTGTAGTAACATGCTTATACATATCGAGATCCATCGCGGGAGCGATAACAACAGGTGCGCGTGCCGAGAGATAGGTCGTGAGCAGCAGATTATCAGCTACCCCACTCGCCATCTTCGCAATGGTGTTTGCCGTTGCCGGTGCAATAACCATCACATCAGCCCACTCACTCAGACTAACGTGTGAGTTCCACTCCCCATTCTCGGGGTTGAAGAACTCCACCATGATAGGACTCTTCGAGAGTGTAGACATGGTCAAAGGGGTGATAAACTGCTTCGCTAAAGGGGTCATAACAACCCTCACCTCGCACCCCGCAACCATAAATAGTCGACAGAGCGAGGCAGCTTTATAGGCAGCTATACCTCCCGAGACACAGAGTAGAACATTCACCTCTTAACTACTTCTCTGCGCCCTCGCGATACTCTATATCTCCCGACAAGAACTCCTCTGTAGCAACCAACACGGGCTTTGGAAGTCTCTCATAGTAGCGTGAGATCTCTATCTGCTCATGATTCTCAAAGGTCTCCTCCATAGTATCGTTAGGAGATGAGAAGTCCGCCAACTTACGTGTTAGCTCAACCTTAAGATCGCTTGAGATCTGGTTTGCACGGCGTGCAATAATGTTAATTGTCTTGTAGATGTTTCCTGTCTCGCAGTCAAGATCGACAATCTGACGAGTAACCGTGTTGTTGGGGGTGTTTTTCTTAATATCCATATTCTATTGTTACATTATTTCTTTTACTCTCTCTAAAGCTCAGATTCAAAGGTTAGTTATTCTCTAACACCTTGTCTTCGATCTCTGTTCCCTTACGCTTCATCTCCGATAGTTCAATATACTTTCTTGCTCGACGTAATTTATCATCTAGCTCTTTTCTATATACCGACTCGGGGAACTCAGCAATAAATGTGTAGTAGCTATCAATCATATCGAGATAACGATCCTCCTTCTTACTCAATACTGAGTTATGCGCAAGGTCATATGAGGAGAGAACGATGTAGTATAGTACTGTTTCACGCTGAGCAGACTCAGGATACCTCTTCAATACATTTTTAAAGGTCATGATCGCCGACTTATACTTACCAATCTTATAGTATATATAGGCATTGTTAAATGCCTTAACATGTAGTTTATTCACTAGCTCTACACGTAGATCAGCAAATACATCTAGCTGCTCAGAGTCTGGATAACGCGAGGTAAACTCATCAATAACCACTATAGCCTGCTGCGTCAATGTCTGATCGCGCTCAGGCTTGGGCGACATATAGTAGTAACAAAGTGTATACATACCCTCGACATCCTCAATAAAGGCTGAGCGTCCATATGTACGACGGAAGTTATCAAGCAACTGAGAGGCTGAATCGTAATCGCGCTCTTTGAACATACACCTAGCCATATAGAACATAAGTGTATCCTCACGTCTAGTACCCTCAAAATATGGCTCTGCGGTCTCAAACAACTTCGATGCTTTGCTCCACTCCTCCTGCTCATAGTACTTCAATGCTTCGTCATAGATCAAATCTGGATCACCCGATTTAATGATCTTCTTTGTAGGGTTGCAACCTACACCCACTGCGACCATTACGACGACTATAAGTGTGGCTATTACTCTTGATGTTATTTTCATCTTGGTTATTTATTGTTATACTGCTCAATTGCTTTGCCTAATAGGAATATTGCACGTTGCAAATCCTCCTTTTTAAGAACGTAAGCAATCCTCACCTCATTGCGTCCATGCTCAGGATTTGAGTAAAAACCTGACGCAGGAGCCAACATAATGGTCTCTCCCTCATACTCAAACTCCGCCAAACACCACTCGCAGAACCTATCACTATCATCTACCGGTAGGCGTGCAACAGTATAAAAGGCACCCATCGGGATAGGCGAATAGACTCCGGGGATATGGTTCAGTCCATCGATCAAACATTTACGTCTCTCGATATACTCATCATAGACATCAGCCATATATTCACGCGAAGCATCTATAGATGCCTCAGCAACAATCTGCCCAATCAACGGAGGACTCAACCTCGCTTGACAGAACTTCATCACCGACTCACGAACCTCCTTGTTCTTAGTTATCAATGCACCGATACGTATACCACACTCAGAATACCTCTTCGACACCGAATCGATCAACACCACATTCTCCTCTATACCCTCTAAGTGACAAGCTGAGATATATGGTGAACCGGTGTAGATAAACTCTCGATAGACCTCATCAGAGAAGAGGAACAGATCATGCCTCTTCACCAAATCACGTATTCTATCCATCTCTTTACGAGTGTAGAGATAACCAGTTGGATTATTAGGGTTACAGATTAATATACCCCTTGTTCGCTCATTTATCTGCGCCTCAAAAGCGTCTATATCGGGGAGAGCAAAACCCTGCTCAATAGTAGAGACAACAGGTCGAATAACGGCACCTGCCGAGATTGCAAATGCCATATAGTTAGCATATGCAGGTTCAGGAACAATTATCTCATCACCCGGATTAAGGCATGACATAAAGGCAAACAAAACTGCTTCTGATCCACCTGTAGTGATTATAATCTCATCAGGGGTAAATTTTATTTGATACTGCTCATAGTACTCAACAAGTCTATTTCGCAAAGACAAAAAGCCATCACTCGGACTATACTCCAACACCTTTCTATCCACCGTATGTAGAGCATCCAACCCCTCCTGAGGAGTGGGCAGATCGGGCTGACCTATATTGAGGTGGTAGACCTTTGTGCCTCGCGCCTTAGCAGCATCCGCTAACGGAACGAGTTTGCGTATTGGGGATGCTGGCATCTCCTCAGCTCTGAGCGATATATTTGGCATTATCTATTCTATTTAACGTGAGTTCGAAAATAGGGAAAACTCACTTTTTATTTATTAGTTATCACAATTTTTGTGAGTTTTTCCTATTGTCAAACTCACGTTAAGGGCTTTTCAAGCCCTCTTTAATATCTTACCCCACCCCCAAACCCCCTCCCTCTGGGAGGGGGCTTAGTCGCTAACGCTCCTTCAGCGGTCGAGTTCGATAATTATCGAACTCACATTATTTAATAATAATTTGGCAAAGATAGTGTTTAATATTCAATATTCCAAATAAAAAAGCGAGGCGAAGTATCCAGAGATGCTCTCAAATAAGAGACCGTGTGATTTACTTCGCCTCGCTCAGCATGATAGCCGAATTAAACAACTTTACAGATCTTTGTATAGCTCGTTCTGAGCGCTTAGAGTGGCTATCGCAAGGTGCATAGCATCTTCACAACGCTCGATGTCATTTGTTCGGATAACAGTCTTTGCTGAGTCTCCATCAGAGAAGGCATACATATAGTTGATAAAGATACCATCATGCGCAAGCAGATCAAGAAGAGCAGCCAACGCCCCCGCAACATTGGGGAGCTGAACAGCTAACACATCAGCTGTGCTAACGGTGTAGTGAGCCTCAGTAAGCACCTCTATTGCACGATCAACATCATCGACAATCAAGCGCATAATTCCAAACTCCATACCCTCAGCAACGCTGAAAGCTCGCATATTGATCCCATTGCGTCCAAGTGTAGAGGTCAACTCATTGATAACCCCAACTTTATTCTCTAAAAAAACTGATATTTGTTTGATCTTCATATCTTTACCTCCCTATAGTTTACGATTGTCAATTACCCTTACAGCCTTACCCATGCTACGCTCAATAGTCTTGTGAGCCACTAGCTTAATCGATGGGTTGAGTCCCAACATCGACTGCATACGCGCACTAACCTTCTTCTTAAGAGCCATCATCTGCGACATATCATCGCTAAATGCCTCTGGCTTAACCTCTACCTGAACCTCGAAGGTATCGGTATTGTTAACTCTATCAACGACAATTAGGTAGTGTGGCTCAAGCTCCTCAACATTCAAGATAACCTCCTCAATCTGCGATGGGAATACATTCACACCGCGGATAATCAACATATCGTCACTTCGTCCCACGATACGCGTCATCCTAACATTGGTTCGTCCACACTCACATGGTGTGTCGATCAATGTACAGAGATCCTTTGTGCGGTAGCGAAGAAGCGGTATACCCTCCTTAGTGATTGTAGTAAATACCAACTCACCCTGCTCACCATATGGCAACTGCTCCAATGTCTTGGGCGATACTATCTCCGGTAGGATATGATCCTCAACGATGTGTGAACCATTTTTCATCTCACACTCATATGATACTCCCGGTCCCATAATCTCACTAAGACCATAGATATTATAGGCATTAACACCCAATCGCTGCTCAATCTCGCGGCGCATCTCCTCAGTCCATGGCTCAGCGCCAAAGACTCCGATCTTCAACTTGATCTCCTCCTTTGGAACACCCATCGCCTCGATAGTGTCGGCTAGGTAGAGTGCAAACGAGGGTGTCGAACAGAGTGCTGTAGCCCCGAAATCACGGATCAACTGTATATGTTTCTGTGTGTTACCCGTTGACATTGGGATAACTGTTCCACCCATATTCTCAACTCCATAGTGCGCACCCAAACCACCTGTAAACAGACCGTAACCATAGGCTACCGAGACAATATCCTCCTTAGTCGCACCAAAAGCTGTTAAACACCTAGCCATCATCTCCGACCAAATACCAATATCCTTACGTGTATAACCGACAACTGTAGGCAACCCCGTAGTTCCCGATGAGGCATGGATTCTGACAATCTCCGACATAGGCACAGCAAATAGACCATATGGGTAGTTATCCCTAAGATCCTGCTTTGTTGTGAATGGTAGTTTTACGAGATCATCCACAGTATTAATATCATCAGGGGTGATACCCATCTGCTGCATCTTCTCGCGATAGAAAGGGGTGTTATGGTAGACCATTTTCACCACTTTGTGGAGTCTCCTACCCTGAAGTTCACGCATATCCTCGCGAGACATGCACTCCTTAGTTTTATTCCAGATCATATTTTAAGTTTTATAGTTATAAGCAATATCTGTCATACTTCGCCCAGCATGACATACGTTAGTGGTTAGCGGCAAATAGTGCCAAGCGTACATCTAAGATGTCAAGCATCTCATCGGTCATTCTCGATGTGCAGGCGCGCACACCATCGCGGCAGCTACCTGTTGTCGAGAGCGAGATAGAGCTAACTCCATAGTGAACAAACTCACTTACCAACTCGGCACAGCTCATCTGCTTATACCCTATAGTAAAGAAGAATCCATCGCCAATCTCGCGATCAATATCCTTATCATAGACTACATTGAAACCATGCTTATATAGTATCTCCTTCATCCTATTGGCTCTACGACCATACTCAGCTG
>JBCQTG010000029.1:0-22439 GCA_047178765.1 Rikenellaceae bacterium
GGGAGTGGAGAGCTGATACTAGATAATAACGACCTTGAGCGCGAGCGCGGAATCACCATCCTCTCGAAGAATGTCTCGGTGAGATACAAAGATTATAAGATAAACATTATCGACACCCCTGGTCACGCCGACTTCGGTGGCGAGGTGGAGCGAGTATTAAATATGTGTGATGGTGTGTTGCTGCTGGTTGATGCCTTTGAGGGGACGATGCCACAGACACGATTTGTGTTGCAGAAGGCACTTTCGTTGGGCAAGATGCCTATTGTTGTTATTAATAAGGTAGACAAGGAGAATTGTCGCCCCGATGTCGTTAGCGAGCAGGTCTTTGATCTGATGTTTGCCCTCGATGCTACGGAGCAGCAGTTGGAGTATAAGACAATCTACGGATCGGCTAAGCAGGGGTGGATGTCGGAGGATTGGCAGCAACCAACCAACTCAATCACACCTCTTTTAGATGCTATCATCTCAGAGATCCCTGAGCCGGTAATGAGCGAGGGTACACCTCAGATGCTCATCACATCACTAGAGTACTCAGCCTATATCGGACGTATTGCCGTTGGTAAGGTCACTCGTGGATCGTTGAAGGCGGGGCAGAATATCACCCTTGCAAAACGCGATGGCGAGACGATGAAAAAGTGTAAGATCAAGGAGTTGATGATCTTTGATGGATTGGGCAAGAAGAGTGTCGAGGAGGTTGGCTGCGGAGAGATCTGCGCTGTTGTTGGTGTCGAGGGGTTTGAGATCGGCGATACAATCTGCGACTTCGAGAATCCAGAGCCACTACCAACAATCGCTATCGATGAGCCTACAATGTCGATGACATTTACAATCAATAACTCACCCTTCTTCGGAAGAGATGGAAAATATGTCACCTCACGCCACATCAAGGATAGACTCGACAAGGAGCTGGAGAAGAACCTTGCACTGAGAGTTGAGCCGGGCGCTACGGCAGATAGCTTCCTCGTCTATGGACGTGGAGTGCTGCACCTCTCGGTCTTGATTGAGACTATGCGCCGCGAGGGTTATGAGCTTCAGGTGGGTCAGCCAAAGGTTATCATCAAGGAGGTTGATGGCAGGAGGTGCGAGCCGGTGGAGGAGTTGACTGTCGACTGCCCCGCTGATTGCTCAGGAACGGTGATCGATATGGTTACTCGTCGCAAGGGGACACTTACAAATATGATTAATATCGATGATCGCTCGCGAATGGAGTTCACAATCCCCTCTCGCGGAATTATCGGACTTCGATCAAATATGCTCACCGCTACAGCCGGTGAGGCGATCATGGCACACCGCTTGGTGGGCTACGAGCCATGGATGGGTGATATTGAGATGCGTAACAGCGGTTCGATCATCTCGGGAGAGACGGGAACAGCCTTCGCCTACTCGATCGATAAGTTGCAGGATAGAGGTAAATTCTTCATCTACCCTATGGAGGAGGTCTATAGCGGACAGGTTGTTGGCGAGCATACACGTAGCAACGACATCACCGTTAATGTCACAAAGTCGAAGCAGCTAACAAATATGCGCGCCTCGGGATCAGACGACAAGACAGCTATCGCACCCCCACGAGTATTTACTCTAGAGGAGGCATTGGAGTATATCCAAGGTGATGAGTATGTTGAGGTTACCCCCAACGCTATGCGCCTACGTAAGATCCTGCTCAACGAACACGATCGCAAGCGCGCAGCAAACAACAAGTAGATTATGATCTCGATTATCACTGCGGTCTACAACCAACTCTCAATGAATAAGATCTATTGGGAGAACCTTGTTCACTCTACAGATGGCGAGTTTGAGTTAATCATTATAGATAACAACTCAACCGATGGAAGTAGAGAGTACTTTGAGTCGCTCGATGGGAGGGTAAAGGTGATCCACAACGATTGCAACTACTCCTATCCCCACTCTCAGAATCAAGGTGTCGAGATCGCTAGAGGTGATATATTGGCATTTTTCAACAACGATATGATCCTGTCACCACACTGGGATAGTCGTATTCAAGAGGTTTTGGGTCATAATGGAAATGAGATCCTATCCCTAGGGAGCAACGATCGCTGTTGTGATAAAGAGGTAAGCAGACAACTTCAGAGGCGATGGAAGAGATTTAAATACCCCATCATCACCCTCTTTGGTCAGAGTCGTTTTGCACTGAAACTAATGGTGCGACTATGCTATGGCAACTGGGACCGCTACTGCCAGAGACACTTTGAGAGGTATGGACTCACCACCACACAGGGCTTCTCGGGGAGTGCAATTATTGTCACTCGACGAGCTATGGAGCTGATCGAGATATGGGATCCTAGACAGCAGGGGGCTGATTTTAACCTCTTCTACCAAACATGCGACTATGCAGAGAGGGTAGGTGAGGAGTTGCGCCCAATCAGTATAGTAAATGGTATCTTTGCCAACCACTACCGCCGATTGACATTCTACCAGAAATTCCCACCCTTCACCGACATCGACAATATCGGCGGGTACAATGACAATTGGAGCAACGAGCAGCTGGCTCGATACAATAGGGTCATTGATGAGTTTGAACCACTCGCCTAGGTCATAATTATTAGTAATTAATTTAGATAGCAAATTGTTAAAATAGGATTAATAATTTGCTATCTATTTTTTTGTTTGGATAATATTCGCCATATTTGCATACGACAATTTATGACAGCACTATTTGAGAGCATAATATTTGGTCCTATCCGTTCAAGGCGGCTGGGGCTATCGCTGGGGGTTAACCTACTCCCTCAGCACGCTAAGATATGCAGTTTCGACTGCATCTACTGCGAGTGTGGATCGAATAGCGAGCGTAGAGGGCGAGAGGGTTTTGCCAATTTCGATGAGGTTGTAGAGGCACTGGAGCAGACGCTAACCACCACCACTGAACCCCTCGATGTGATAACCTTCGCTGGAAATGGAGAGCCAACACTCCACCCTCAGTTTGAACAGATCATCGAACGCACCATCGATCTACGCGACAGATTGATGCCAACAGCTAAGATCTCGGTGTTGAGCAATGCAACCAACCTCGGCAGGGAGAGTGTCGTGCGGGGGCTGAGGGGTGTAGACAACAATATACTGAAGCTAGACTCAGCGATAGAGACGACAGCGAAGCTCATTGATCGCCCCGGGGGAGAGTATAACACCGAGAGGGTGATCGAACAGATGAGGGCATTTGAGGGCGAATGCATAGTACAAACGATGTTCCTACAGGGAGAGGTCAATGGGGTGAAGATCGACAACACGAGCGAAGAGGAGGTGACGGCATGGCTAGCTGCAATATGTAGAATCTCGCCTCGTCAAGTGATGATCTACTCGATCGACAGAGAGACACCTGTTAAGAGTCTAAAAAAGGTTGACCGCGATCAACTTGAGTTGATTGCTGAGCGGGTACGCCGAGCGGGGTTTGAGTGTAGTGTTGCATAGAGTTTGTGATAAAATAGGATAAAATAGCACTTAAAACAAACTTTTTTCGCCTCAAGGTTGTAGAATTAAATTTTTATTTATATATTCGCTATATTATTAAGGACAGAGTAGAATAGAAAAAACTAAAAATAATTAAAAAATTAAAACTTATTCACTACAATTATGAAAAGAACATTTTCAACACTAGCGTTAATCGCTATGTCAACAGCAGTAACATTTGCTCAGAGCGCAGAGGAGACTCTAGCAGGAGATAGCATGCACCAGATATTGATGCAGAAGTTCCTTGAGGGAGGATGGGAGTGGATGCTTCCAGTGCTTTTGTGTTTGGTTATCGGTTTGGCAGTTGCTATCGAGCGTATCTTGTATCTAACCCTATCGACAATCAACCCTAAGAAGTTTATCGCAACTGTTGAGGAGGCTTTGAATGAGGGTGGCGTAGAGGCTGCAAAAGAGGTTTGTGCAAACACACGTGGACCAATCGCCTCAATCTACTGGCAGGGATTTGAGCGTAACTCACAGGGAATGGATGCTGTTGAGAAGTCAGTAGTATCTTACGGATCAGTTCAGACAGGACAGATGGAGTCAGGACTTAGCTGGATCGGACTATTTATCGCTCTTGCACCGATGCTTGGTTTCATGGGTACTGTAGTCGGTATGATTGGCGCGTTCGATGCTATTCAGGCAGCGGGAGACATCTCTCCAACACTTGTAGCGGGAGGTATCAAGGTTTCACTTTTGACAACACTTATGGGACTTTTGGTAGCGGTAATTCTTCAGCTTTTCTACAACTACATCATCGCTAAGGTAGATACATTGGTCAACGAAATGGAGGACTCTTCAATCATCTTGGTTGATATGCTTACTGCATACAATAAGAAATAATTATCTCTGTTAAAGGCAGATAGTATTAATGATTAAAGAGTAAAAAGTGATGGAAAAAATATTAAAAGTAGTGCTTACAGTCATGCTGCTGATCTCAGTGGCAATGGCTATCGGAGCATTCGCAACGGGAGGAGCTAATGGGGCAATCAATGCTGCCATTATATGGTCTTATTTCCTTGTTGCGTTTGGCGTAGCAGCAGCTATAGCATGCTCTGTATTTAGCATGATTCAAGCTCCTGCGGGAGTTAAATCAGCAATTATATCGGTTGTTGCAGTTGTGGCAATCATCGGAATCTCTTATGGTATTGCATCGAGCAGTCCAAAGCAGATCCTCAATATTGCTGATGGCACATTCTTTAACGAGGGCGATACGCTTATCACAGATGTCTCAATCTTAGTGACCTATGTCGCTATGGGTGGAGCTATTCTTGTTAGCCTGTTCGGCGAGTTGATGGGTGTTTACAACTCATATATGAAGTCAAGCAAACCAAAGGCTGAAAAGCTTGAGGCATAATTAAAAGAGGAGGATAGTAATGGCAGATAAAAGAAAAGTTCAAGAGATCAATGCCGGCTCAATGGCTGACATCGCCTTCTTGTTGCTCATCTTCTTCCTCGTTGCCACTACGATGAATGTCGACACGGGTCTGGTACGTATGTTACCACCTATGCCCGAGGAGAATCAAATTCAAGAGGAGATTAAAGTCAAGGAGCGTAACCTCTTCTTGGTCTTTGTCTCTGGAAGCGGTAACATTATGGCAGGAGGAGAGCAGATAGATGTGAGGGGACTCAAAGATAAGGCAAAGGAGTTTATTGTAAACCCCTTTAACGATGAGTCACTTCCTGAGAAGTCACCTAAAGAGTTCGATATGCCTGATGGATCGAAATGGGTATATAATGTTAGTCAAGGTGTGATCTCGTTGCAGACCACTCGTGAGACCAACTACGATATTTACATTCAAGTTCAGAATGAGCTTACACGCGCCTTCAACGAGGTTCGTAATGAGCAGGCAATGTTGAAGTTTGGCAAGGGCTATGAGGACCTGTTGGCGGAACAGAAAGATGTAATAACAAAGGCTATTCCACTGAAGATTTCTGAGGCGGAACCACGTCAAATTAAATAGTAGAAGAGATGGCAGTAATGAAAAAAAAGGGGAATAAGGGGCTACCTCCTATCTCCACCGCGTCACTACCAGACGTTATCTTTATGATCCTCTTCTTCTTCATGGTCTCAACGACCATGCGTGAACAGGAGCTGTTGGTGAGCTATAAGCTACCGGGAGCATCGGAGGTTCAGAAGTTAGAGAAGAAGTCATTGGTAAGTTATATCCATATCGGAAAGCCAACGATAGCTATGCGTGCAAAGTTTGGTACTGCGCCACGTATCCAGCTTAATGACTCATATAAGACGACACGTGATATTTTGGACTTCGTAGCGGCTGAGCGCGATAAGCTCAATGAGGTTGATAGAGCCTCAATGACCATCGCACTTAAAGCTGATGAGGAGACTAAGATGGGAATTGTAACAGATGTTAAGCAGGAGCTAAGAAGGGCTAATGCATTGAAACTAAGTTACTCTGCACAGAAAACAACGAGTCATTAGTCTTATGACAAAGTAGTAGTAGGAGTAACCTCTTTTTGGGGTTACTCCTATTTGTATGATAATATTATAACCTTAGATTATGGCAAAGGGGAAGATCGAGCGCAAGGCATATAGAGATAGTAATAAGGCATTCCTAATTAAGTTATCCAAACAGGAGGATATACACACCCTTGACGAGAGAGTATTGTATAGAGTGATCGAGTCGGGTGATCGAAAAGATATTCGCAGGGCTACGCTAAGCAGCGTTGTATTGGTTAGATATAGAGGTAGACTGGTAGATGGGACGGTATTTGACTCAACGATGGAGAGTCCATTTCCAGAGGCTATGCGTCTACGAGAATTAATTGTTGGGTGGCAGATTGCACTTCAGCAGATGGTTGTAGGTGACAGATGGGAGATCTTTATCCCCTACAATGTTGGCTACGGGGATAAAGGTGTAGATGGAATACCAGCCTACTCAACACTAATCTTTGATATTAAATTGGAGGGTATCAATTAAGAATCTGTTTAAGTTTTTATTTGGGTATAAGCGAAAAAAATTTAAACAGATTCCTATTGTAAAGAGAAAAAAAATTACTATCTTTACTATTGAAATTGGGTATAAATTTAAATCTGGGAGCAATTACAACTCCCCATTACAACTATGAGGCGCTATATTCAACGATCAATTAAGTATTTCATCTCACGATGCACAATCTTTTTACTGCTGCTCTACGCACTCTCGTACACCACCATTGTGGTATTCTCACCAGAGACAACCTTTAGAGTGCTAACAGGAACAATGCGCGGTCATGTCTTGATCCTCGCAATACTTATCTTCTCTATTACGTATCCATTATATGGATTTGTCACTCGATATGTTCGTGGCAGTATGAGGAGCCGTCGGGATGAGATTATCAAGATCTTCGAGGATTACGGAATGGTTCTTCACCACGAGACAGAGGGTCGATTGACCTTTATCGAGAGGAGTCATTTCAAACGATTCGCCTCACTCTATGAGGATCATGTAAAGGTGATTGACTACCCCGAAGGCTCTAAAGAGGGTGGTCGAGGGGCGATAATGGTTCTCGGGGCGAGAAAGCGAACATCGCGAATGGCATATATTTTGGGGGTTAAACTGGCTGAGTTAGATAAGGAGTAATGTTAAAAAGGGGAGTATTTATTATTGGTTTATTCGCAATATTTGTTGCGAATATTGTTGTTGCAAAGGATAGGGGACGTGATTTTGATCTGGTGCGCAACTCCGAGATCATGGTTAATATACTCAAAACATTAAGCGAAGGGTATGTCGATACCCTCTCGACCAATCAACTCATCAAAGATGCCACACGAGGCATGGCGAAAAATATCGACCCCTACACCTCCTACTATGATGAGCAGGATATGACTGAGTTTGAGATGATGACCACGGGTAAGTATGGTGGTATCGGCTCAGTGATTAGGCAGGATGGCGACTATGTTGTTGTAGCACAACCATATAAAGGCTCACCAGCAGATAGGGCAGGGCTACGTATAGGCGATAAAATAGTCAAGATCGATGGTGAGCAGGCTAAGGGGTTAACGACGCAGCAGGTGAGCGAGAGGCTCAAGGGTACACCAAATAGCAATGTGACGGTGGTCGTGAATAGTGTGATCGACTCTACGGAGCGCAAGGTTAAGATCAAGAGGGAGAGAATCTCAATCCCCGCCATACCATACTACGATATGCTCAACGATAAGGTGGGCTACATTAAGCACGCCGACTTCACCGAAGGGAGCTACGAATCGATGCGTGGAGCGATTAACGATTTGAAATCGAGAGGGATGAGTTCACTTGTTCTGGACTATAGGAGCAATGGAGGAGGAATTCTTCAGGAGTCGATAGATGTACTATCACTCTTCCTACCTATTGACAGCGAAGTGCTTACAATAAGAAGCAGGGGCGACTCAACAATCTACCGCACACGCTACCAACCCATACTCGACCAAGCGCCACTAATAGTTATGATCGATGGTCACTCGGCATCAGCCGCGGAGATCGTTGCTGGCGCTATTCAGGATCTCGATCGAGGGGTCTTGATTGGCGAGCGTAGCTTCGGAAAGGGTCTTGTGCAGAGTACTATCCCGGTGGGGTACGACTCGTTCTTGAAACTAACAACATCAAAATATTTCATCCCCTCGGGTCGTAGCATCCAAGCGATAGACTACTCCAACCATGGAGAGGATAGAGAGGTTAAACGTACTGCCGACTCTCTCTATCGAAAGTTCTACACAGCTGGTGGACGCGAGGTATATGATGGAGGAGGTATACTACCCGACATTGAGTGTGAACAGGAGTATATGAGTCGCTACGCAGCTACGCTCTACTCAGATGGGGTGATAGATCGCTGGGGTAATAGCTTCTATCGCAGAAATTACCAGCAGGGGATAGATAGCGAGACATTCGAGATTAGCGATGATGAGTGGGATCGATTTGTCGAGATGGTTGAGAGTAGTAAGATTGAGTATAAATCGAGTGTTGCGCTGGCTCTAAAGGAGTTGACCGATGCAGCGGAGAGGGATCGTAACGAGGAGCTATTGAAGGAGTTAAAACCTCTGGAGGGTCAACTGCATGACGATACTCAGAGCAACTTAAGACGCTATAGAGAGGAGATAGAGCAGGAGATGGTTAGAGATATAATCCTCCGCTTCGACTATATTGAGGGTGTTCTACGCTACTCACTTAAGCATGATGAACAGATAGACAAAGCTATTGAGCTACTCACAGATAGCGAGAGAATAGAGCAGTTACTGACAGCAGGGGTTAATCGCTAAGGTTATGAAGTGGCTAGAGCAAATAACCTCAAATCGTCTGCGTATAGCTAGAGGGGGCAGGAATGTCATCTTTATGATATTCAGCATCCTCTTTATGCTCTCACTTCTGGTGGCTATACACCAGATGGCAAACACCCTTAGGGAGAAGGAGCTAAATGATGTGGAGGCATGGGCTGCAACGATGCGAGGATTGGCAAATGACGTGGCGGTAGGAGAGATCTCAATCAGCATGGGCATTGAGATAGCCTCAATGCAGCGCTATATACCCTTTATCATCACCGATGATGATCTGAGAGTTGTTGAGTCTCATCTGATTAAGGTTGCCGATCTGCGCCACCCCGATCGACTGATGGAGACGATACGCCGATTCTCATCGTATAATAAACCTATCCGATTTAGCTATGCAAGTGGGAAGAGCTACATCCTCTTCTATGGTGGGTCGACCCTTCTACATCGCCTCTCCTACCTACCCTACCTCTTTGTCTTTATAACAATCCTCTTTATGTGGGCTGGTTATCTAGTTATCCGAAGCTCTAGACGTATGGAGCAGAACAATGTGTGGGTAGGTCTGGCTAAGGAGACTGCGCACCAACTAGGTACACCCATCTCTTCATTAATGGGGTGGGTAGAGTATCTTCGTATTGAGGGTGTCAATCCAGAGATCACCAATGAGATGGAGCGTGATCTCAACCAACTTACTAAGGTAGCTGAACGATTCTCAAAGATCGGCTCAGACACACAACTCTCTCCAGCCAATATCAACCTCATAGTAGAGTCTGTAGTTAGCTACTTCCGCACAAGGGTGCCTAAAGGGGTTGATCTGATCTATGACTCACTAACGTCAGTCCCTCTGGAGTCAAATGTAAATACAATACTTATTGAGTGGGTTGTTGAGAACCTCATAAAGAACGCATTGGATGCAATGAGCGGAAAGGGTCGGTTGGAGATTGCAGTCTCATCTACAGAGTCTGATGTTATTATCGATGTTATTGACTCTGGTAGAGGTATAACAAAGGGTAGGTTCAAGGCAATCTTTGAACCGGGCTACACAACTAAACTTCGAGGATGGGGTCTAGGGCTATCACTATCACGTAGAGTTATCGAGGAGTACCACCGCGGAAAGATCTTTGTCCTCGAATCACGAGTAGATGAAGGGACAACCATGCGCATAATTCTTAAACGAATATATGTCTAATGAGAGATAGTGTCATTTTTACCCCTACTCAACGCGATACTCTCCTCTCTCAACTCTTTGGAGAGGAGAGTAATCTATATACATATACAGAGAGTGGCGGGAGATACATAGATATAGTTGTTGAACATGATTCGTTGGGATATGAGGTGATGGTGATTGTAGTCACACTGCTCTATATCTACTGGTTAGGTAGATATATCAGCATACACACCACCAACCGCTATCGAGAGTCACGGCGGATGGGCTTTGGAGGTGTAGAGGAGAGCGGTAGCTTCTTCCTAGATACTACCCTTCCGTGGGGACTCTTCATCTCCTTAACAGCTATACTCTCATCTCGTATCGGAATAATCTTCTCAATCGACAAGATTACCTCTATCCCCTTTTGGATGCTAATGTACGGTGTAATGTCTATCTTCACACTCTATTGGCTATGGGGATGGATAGTAATGAAGATATGGAACAAGGATGAACAGAGTGAGGAGTTATGCGATAATCTCATCGCGATAAAGGTTCGCGCAGTGCTGATTAGTACGATATACCTGCTACCTATGGCACTACTCTCATCCACCCCAAACTCCTATCCTCCATTCTCCTATCTACTCTTTGTAAGCTCTTTAGGTGTGACCATTCACTACTTCATTAAAATTTTTTCACTCTTTATGCATGAAAAAGTTTCTACTTTCCGATGGTTTTTGTACCTTTGCACCGTCGAAGTCGCACCCCTTGTTTTAGGGTGGTTTATCTTTGACTATTTGACAACAAAATAGAGAGTAAATGAGTATACAGAATATTTTGGTTTCGCAACCAACACCTGCAATCGTAGAGAAATCGCCATTCTATGAGGTATCACAGAGGTTGAAGTTTAATGTCGACTACCACCCACTAATTAAGGTTGAAGGGGTGAAGTTAAAGGAGTTTAGAGCGCAAAGAGTCGAGATCCTCGACCACACTGCGATTATCTTCACTTCACGCTCGACAATTGATAGCTTCTTCGAGATCTGTGAGGCAGCGCGCATTACTATACCCGATACGATGAAGTATATATGTCAGCGTGAGGCTGTAGCCCTCTATCTTCAAAAATATATCGTCTATCGCAAACGCAAAATCTCCTTTGCTGATGGATCATTCAACTCTCTTATTGAGTTGATGGTGAAGAACAAAGGGGAGAAGATGCTACTAACATTGAGCGAACCCCATAAACCTGAACTACCCGAAGCGATGGCAAAGATTGGTCTCAACTTCACCGAGGCAATTTTAGCACGCACCGTAGCATCAGATATGAGCAAGATCGAGATTAGCAAGTATGAGGTGATAGCACTCTACTCACCCTCTGATGTAAAGGCTCTGATAGAGAACTACACTCCAGAGCAACTCCCAATGGTGGCTACATTCGGAAATGCAACACATGCCGCAGCGGTAGAGGCAGGATTGAGCGTTAAGACCATCGCACCTACACCCAAAGCACCCTCAATGGCAAAGGCTATTGAGCTGCTTATAGAGAGGGTGAATAGCGGAGAGCCAATCGATGATATCGCCCTTCCCGAGAACAAAAGCAACGAAGAATTTCTCAAAAGCCAGCAAAATAAACTTGTTAAGCGTACATCGCGTGCTGTCCGAGCATAGCGATAATAGACTACGTCGAGTAGAGCGGTTGAGGGGTAAAGGTGCCGTGGCACAGCTCTTCGACCAAGGTGAGTCTCACTTCGCCTATCCCATAAGGTATGTTGTTCTGCCCACCGCTCAGGTAGAGAGTGAGCAGGGGCAAGAGCAGGTGGAGGGGGAGAAGAGGAGACCTCACCCCATTGAGCTACTATTCAATGTTCCTAAACGCTACCAGAGACGAGCAAATAAACGAAACCTCCTGCGTAGAAGGATAAAGGAGGCATATCGATTGGGGCGTAAAGATCTTCGCCTCTCTGAGTTTAAATCACCACTACGTATAGCTCTTATATACTCCACGAAGGAGGTGGTTGAGTATGCCGTAATAGAGCGCTCAATAGGTAAGATAATTAAACACCTTAATGAGAAGTTCTGTAGTGAGTAAAATGAGGAAGATAGCTATCGCACCACTTATACTCCTAGTGCGAATATATCAGAGGCTTATATCACCTCTGCTACCCCCAACTTGCCGCTTCACACCCACATGCTCACAATATGCCATCGAAGCACTACGCAAACATGGCATCTTCAAAGGCTCATACCTTACAATAAGACGCATACTGAGATGCCACCCTTGGGGAGGTAGTGGCTATGACCCCGTGCCGTAACAAGCACCGAGGGCTGCCCTGCGCGGGCGGCGGCGGTTTGCCAACCGCGGGGCTATCGAAAAACTTCGTTTTTCTTCTCCCTTGCGCTTTTGGGCTTATAACTTCGTTATAAGATTTTAGAGGTCGCTCTCATTAGCTCAAGTAAACTTGGCTAAAGAGAGCGACCTCTAAAATTTCACAAACATCTTTCAGATGTTTGTACCCATAAGCGAGCTAACATATATTGCAATTATTGCTGTCCAATAAAAATTCAGGCAATCTGTGTATATGGTTATTTTACATGGATATTGGCAAATGAGGGCTTGATTACTGACAGTTCGGATTTGAGTACAAACACGAAGTGTTTGTGTAGTTTTGATTGCCAATAGATTATTCAAATTTATTTGAAAATAATCTATTGGCAATCAAAACCTTAGAGCGCAGCTCTAAGCTCAAATCCGCAACAGAAATTAGCTCCGCGGGGAGCACCCCGCCGCCGCCCGCGTAGGGCAGCCCCCGGTTGTTCGGTTTTACCGTGAGACCAAAATTCAAAATTTCGCCACCCTGCCGCCAACATAGAGATAATAAAAGAGGCTATCCTAAACTTTCGTATAGGGATAGCCTCTTTAATCTAGTTAATGGTACTACTACCAGCTAGCCTTCTTCACTCCGGGAATCAAACCTGCTGAAGCCATCTCACGGAACTGGATACGGCTGATACCGAACTGACGCATATATCCACGTGGACGACCAGTAAGCATACAACGGTTGTGCTGACGGATAGGATTCGAGTTGCGTGGCAACTTAGACAAAGCTACCCAAGCCTCCTCATGATCGATCTCTCCTGCTTTCAACTGCGCAGCAATAGCCTCGCGCTTATGAGCATAACGATTTGCAAGTTTCTCACGCTTTACCTCGCGTGCTTTCATTGACTCTTTTGCCATAACTATTGGTTTTTAGCGTTTTTGAATGGTAGACCAAATGCTTTTAGTAGTGCGTAACCCTCCTCATCTGTCTTAGCAGTGGTTACGAATGTAATCTCCATACCGAAGATCTTGCTGATCTTGTCGATGTCGATCTCTGGGAAGATGATCTGCTCAGTGATTCCTAGTGTGTAGTTACCCTGACCATCAAACTTGTCGTTGATACCCTTGAAGTCACGTACACGAGGCATAGCCACAGCAACCAATCTCTCCAAGAACTCATACATTCTGTTTGCGCGAAGAGTTACACGAACACCGATAGGCATTCCCTTACGCAACTTAAAGTTTGAAATATCCTTACGAGACTTAGTCTGTACGGCTTTCTGACCTGCGATCAACGATAGCTCAGCCTGTGCAGTATCGATAAGTTTCTTATCTGCTACTGCCTGACCCATACCTTGGTTGATTACGATCTTCTCCAATCGGGGACACTCCATAACGCTAGAGTACCCAAACTCCTTCATCAAGGCAGCAACAATCTGCTCCCTATACTGTGTTTTAAGTGTTGGAACGTATGCCATTATTTAATCTCCTCCCCTGTTTTTTTAGAAAAACGAACTAACTTACCATCTGCACCTACCTTACGACCTGTACGTGTGGTCTTACCACTCTTAGGGTCGATAAGCATAAGGTTTGAGATATGTAGAGCAGCCTCCTGCTCTACGATACCGCCCTGTGGGTTACTTGCACTTGGCTTCTGAGACTTCTTCACAAGGTTTACACCCTCAACGATAGCGCGCTCTTTAGCTACATCTATCGAGAGAACCTTACCCTGCTGTCCCTTGTTATCACCAGCGATAACTGCAACCAAGTCACCCTTCTTTATATGCAATTTAACTGACATATTCAAAATAGTTTTTTAAATTTACAATACCTCTGGTGCCAACGAGATGATCTTCATGTGCTGATCGCGCAACTCGCGAGCAACAGGTCCGAAGATACGAGTTCCGCGCATCTCACCTTGGTTATTAAGAAGTACCACAGCATTGTCGTCAAAACGGATATACGAACCGTTAGGACGGCGGATCTCCTTTGATGTTCTAACTACAACAGCCTTTGATACTGTTCCCTTCTTCACATCGCCCGAAGGTGATGCACTCTTTACAGTCACAACGATCTTATCGCCTACTGATGCGTAACGACGCTTAGTACCGCCCAAAACACGGATACATAGTACCTCTTTTGCACCGCTATTATCAGCTACTGCGAGTCTACTCTCTTGCTGTATCATAACTACTTAGCTCTTTCAATAATTTGTACTAATCTCCATCGCTTCGTCTTGCTCAAAGGGCGAGTCTCCATGATACGTACTGTATCACCCTCTCTCACGCTCTCGTCCAAACACTCAGCAACAAATTTGGTTGTCTTGTTGACGAACTTACCATAGATAGCGTGCTTCACCTTACGTGCAACGGCTACCACAATGGTCTTCTCCATTTTAGAGCTGACAACCACTCCAATACGCTCTTTTCTAAAATTTCTCTCCATAGTGGTAATTAACATTTAGTGGTTTTATCGCCCAAAACGGTCATCATTAGAGCGATCTCTCTGCGAGACTTCTTAATCAACGATGGGTTCTCGATAGGTGAGATAGCGTGCTGCACCTTCAACTTCGATAGCTCATCTTTTGCCGCTGCGATACGCTCTTGTAGATCAGCTGCTGAAAGCTCCTTTATTTCTGAAATTTTCATCTTTGTTAATCTTTATTTATTCAACGTAATCGCGACGAACGACAAACTTGGTTGTGATTGGCAACTTCTGAGCGCCCAAACGTAGAGCCTCCTTTGCAATCTCCAACGATACTCCCTCCGCCTCAAACAAGATGCGTCCGGGGGTAACAGGAGCTACAAAACCCTCTGGGTTACCTTTTCCCTTACCCATACGTACCTCGGCTGGCTTCTTCGTAATTGGTTTATCAGGAAAGATCCTGATCCATAGCTGTCCCTCACGTTTCATGTGACGTGTGATTGCCTGACGTGCTGCCTCGATCTGACGACCGGTGATCCACGCCGACTCCAACGCTTTGATGGCGAACGACCCGTATGAAAGCTGGTTACCTCTCTGAGCTAAACCCTTCATACGCCCCTTTTGCACTCTTCTAAACTTAGTCTTCTTTGGCTGTAACATAATTGTTTTGCTTTATTAAGGTCCTACTTATTTGTATTATTACGACGCTTGCGGTCACCGCCCGAACGGCGATCATTGCGACGATCATTACGACGATCTGATCCACCCTGTGATGCTCCACCGCGCTGTGCTGCGCTGCCTGCGATCTCGAACAAATCACGCTTGTCATATACGATTCCCTGACAGATCCAAACCTTTACTCCCAAGATACCAACCTTAGTCAATGCCTCAGTAAGTGAGTAGTCTACATCTGCACGGAATGTGTGAAGTGGAATACGTCCATCCTTAATGGTCTCTGAACGAGCCATCTCAGCGCCACCTACACGTCCAGATACCTGAACCTTGACACCCTCAGCACCCACGCGCATTGTTGCTGCTACGGCGCTCTTGATAGCACGGCGGAAAGATACACGTCCCTCCAACTGGCGAGCGATATTACGTCCTACGATAACAGCATCCAACTCTGGGCGCTTGATCTCGAAGATGTTAATCTGAACCTCTTTACCAGTAAGTTTCTTCAACTCCTCCTTCAACTTATCAACCTCAGCACCACCTTTTCCGATGATGATTCCGGGGCGAGCTGTAGAGATAGTCACAGTAACTAGTTTCAAGCTACGCTCGATGATGATCTTCGAGATGCTAGCCTTCGACAATCTGACATCAAGGTACTTACGAATCTTAGCGTCCTCTACCAACTTCTCTGAGAAGTCGCGACCACCAAACCAGTTAGAATCCCAACCTTTGATGATACCTAGACGGTTTGCTATTGGATTTACTTTCTGTCCCATTGCTTACTCTTTTACTACGGTTACCATTTTATCTACTACGATCGTCACGTGGTTAGAACGCTTACGTATTCTGTGCGCACGTCCCTGAGGTGCTGGCTGGATTCTCTTCAACATTCTGCCTCCGTCGACCATGATCTCCTTAACGCATAGTGTTGAATCCTCCAATCTCTCAGCTGGGTTTTTAGCCTCCCAGTTTGCGATTGCTGAACGAAGCAACTTCTCCATACGGATTGATGCCTCCTTCTTAGAATAGCGAAGGATTCCCAACGCCTTATTGATCTCTACACCACGAATAATATCTGCTACTAAGCGCATCTTACGTGGTGAAGTTGGGCAATCGCGCATTATAGCGATAGCTTTCTGCCTCTTCTCCGCCTTCAATGCAGCGGCCATATTTGCTTTTCTTGCTCCCATCTTTTAACTATCTTTTCTTGTTACCACCATGACCACGGAAGTTACGTGTCGGAGCAAACTCTCCGAGCTTGTGACCCACCATATTCTCAGTCACATAGACCGGGATAAACTTATTTCCGTTGTGAACGGCGATGGTCTGTCCTACAAAATCAGGTGAAATCATACTTGCACGTGACCATGTCTTTATTACAGACTTCTTATTTCCCTCTGCCTGTGCCAAAACTCTCGACTCTAGCTTGGGATCAATGAATGGTCCTTTTTTTAATGAACGGCTCATTTGTACTCTCTTTTAATTACTTTTTCTTCTTCGAAATAATAAACTTAGAGGTCGTCTTCTTAGGATTACGTGTCTTATAACCCTTAGCAAGCAAACCTTTACGTGAACGAGGATGTCCTCCTGATGAGCGTCCCTCACCACCACCCATTGGGTGATCGACTGGGTTCATCACTACTCCACGGTTTCTTGGACGACGACCTAACCAACGATGGCGACCTGCCTTTCCTGATGACTCAAGATTGTGGTCTGCGTTGGATACTACTCCGACCGTTGCACGGCAAGTAACGAGTACCATACGAGTCTCTCCTGATGGTAACTTGATGATTGCAAATTTGCCCTCGCGAGCCAATAGCTGTGCATATGATCCTGCTGAACGTGCCATGGCTGCGCCCTGACCCGGATACAACTCGATGTTGTGAATTACTGTTCCCAAAGGAAGCTCGCTCAACAACAATGTGTTTCCTACCTCAGGTGCTACGCCTGCACCGCTCATGATTGTCTGTCCTACCTCTAGTCCATTTGGAGCCAAGATATAACGCTTCTCTCCATCTGTGTATACTACCAACGCGATACGCGCTGTACGGTTTGGATCATACTCTATAGTCTTTACAGTTGCAGCGATACCGTCCTTGTTACGCTTGAAATCAACGTTACGATACATCTGCTTGTGACCACCACCGATGTAGCGAACTGTCATCTTACCTGTATTGTTACGTCCTCCAGAGCTCTTCTTTGGACTTAGCAACGACTTTTCGGGTGTTCCTGTAGTGATCTCACTAAATGTCCCGATGATCTTATGTCTTGTTCCGGGTGTTACCGGTTTAAACTTTCTTACTGCCATCTCTTATTAGATATTACTGTAAAAATCAATAGTGTCTCCATCCTTCAAGGTTACGATTGCCTTCTTGAAGTTGTTTGAGCGACCTACCAAAAGACCCGCCTTTGTATAACGGCTCTTCATCTTTCCCATGTAACTACATGTGTTTACATCTGTAACCACTACGTTGTACATCTTCTCTACGGCACTACGAATCTGCAACTTGTTAGCACGCACATCAACAATAAAACCGTAGCGATTCAACTTCTCGCCCTGAATCGTCATCTTCTCGGTCAAAACCGGCTTAATAATAATTTCCATCTCTCTGTACGCCTATTTAAGCTAACATTACATTTAAAATATTCTCTGCTCCCTCGACCATTACCAAAGCTGAACAGTTCATAACCTCATATGTATTGAGGTTCTGTGCCAAGATAGTCTTAACGTAAGGTAGGTTGCGTACTGATAGCTGAAGGTTAACATTTGTGCTGGGAAGTACCAACAAAACCTTCTTATCAGATACCTGCAACGCCTCTACCATTGCGATAGCTGCCTTTGTCTTTGGTGTATCCAACTGCAACGACTCTACAATCTTGATCGCTCCAGCCTCTGCCTTATAGGTCAAGGCGCTACGGCGAGCCAACTGCTTGAGTTTCTTGTTGAGTTTGAAGTGATAGTCGCGTGGCTGAGGTCCAAATACTCTACCTCCTCCAACGAACAATGGGTTCTTTATGCTACCACAACGTGCGCCTCCAGTTCCTTTCTGGCGCTTTAGCTTGCGAGTTGATCCTGCAACCTCGTTACGCTGCTTCGACTTGTGTGTTCCCTGACGCTGATCCGCCAAGTACTGCTTTACGTCGAGGTAGATTGCGTGGTTATTAGCCTCCACGCCGAAAACTGCGTCTGAAAGTACTACCTTACGACCTGTCTCTGCTCCTTGTGTGTTTAATACAGCTAATTCCATCTCTACTTCTCGATTGTTAAATAAGAACCCTTTGCCCCCGGGATAGAACCCTTAACCAAAATAAGGTTGTTCTCAGGGATTACCTTTAATACTTTCAAGTTAAGAATCTTAACCTGAGCTCCTCCCATGCGTCCGGGTAATCTCTTACCTTTGAATACACGTGAAGGATAAGACGAAGCTCCCAATGATCCGGGTTTACGCTGGCGGTTGTGCTGACCGTGAGTCGCACCTCCAACTCCACCAAATCCGTGGCGCTTTACTACTCCCTGAAAACCGCGTCCCTTTGAGATTCCTGTTACGTCAACCCAATCCTCCTCTGTGAAGATGTCAACTGTAATCTGATCTCCAAGGTTCACCTCGCCCATCTCATCAAACTCAGCCATCTTGCGTTTGGGAGTTGTGCCTGCTTTCTTGAAGTGTCCTAACAAACTGCTGCTGGTGTGCTTTTCACTCTTGTCGTCATAGGCAATCTGAACAGCCTCGTAGTTGTCTACCTCTAGCGTTCTGATTTGCGTAACTACACACGGACCAGCCTCAATAACAGTGCATGGTATGTTCTTACCCTCGGCACTGTAAACGGAAGTCATTCCGATTTTCTTTCCAATTAGTCCTGACATTGTAATGTCTAATTACGTTTGTTAATAAAAAAATTTGTGAATTATATTAATCTTTTAGGGCTTCTTTAAGGCATCTTAAAAAGCCCTAAAAGATTGAACATTTCTTCTTTTGTTCCACTCGGGAACTGCCCTGCGCGGGCGGCGGCGGGCTGCTGCCCGCGGAGCTTGAGAAACTTTGTTTCTCTTTTTTGCTAGCTAGGGATGTCGACAATTGACATTGTCCCCCTTGCGCCAGCCGTTGAGTTGAATTAAGTGATGAGCTTTGGTGCTTCGTACACACTTTGAAAGCGGAGCGTACTTTGGGTACGTGAGCATTTCAAAGGGTGTGGGAAGTGCCGAAGATCGCGCTTAATTCGGCTCAACAGATTATCAGACCTTGATCTCTACTTCCACTCCTGATGGTAGCTCTAGCTTCATTAGAGCATCGATCGTCTTTGGAGTTGACGAGTAAATATCCAAAATCCTCTTGTGAGTACACAACTGGAACTGCTCGCGTGCTTTCTTGTTAACGAAAGTTGAGCGGTTAACAGTGAATATCTGCTTCTTTGTTGGCAGAGGCACTGGACCACTAACTGTAGCACCTGTGCTTGTCACTGTCTTAACGATCTTCTCAGATGATTTATCAACGAGATTGTGATCGAATGACTTTAATTTGATTCTTATCTTCTGATTCATATCCAATTACTATTCTAATCCTTTAACTTTACCGCTCGACTTCTCGATAATCTCCTTAGCAAGTCCTGCTGGTACCTCATCGAAGTGTGAGAACTCCATTGATGATGTTGCACGTCCTGAAGAGATAGTACGCAATACTGTTACGTAACCAAACATCTCTGAAAGTGGCACCTTAGCCTTAACAACACGAGCAGTACCCTTAGACTCCATTCCTGAGATCTGACCGCGACGCTTGTTCAAGTCACCGATAATATCTCCCATAGACTCCTCTGGAGTAACAACCTCAACATTCATGATTGGCTCTTTGATTACCGAACCTGCCTTAGGTGCAGCAACGCGGAATCCATTACGAGCGCAGATCTCAAATGACAACTGATCTGAATCGACTGGGTGGAATGAACCATCCTTTAAAGTAACCTTCATTGAGTCGATAACATATCCTGCCAAAGCACCGTTAGCCATTGCAGAGTTGAATCCCTTCTGTACAGCTGGGATAAACTCCTTAGGGATGTTACCTCCCTTAACCTCATCAGAGAACACAAGTCCTGTTGCTCCCTCCTCTGCTGGTCCGATCTCGAAGATAATATCTGCGAACTTACCACGACCTCCGGTCTGCTTCTTGAACACCTCACGGTGCTGAACAGTCTGAGTAAGAGCCTCCTTGTAGTTAACCTGAGGCGCACCCTGATTGATCTCCACATTGAACTCGCGACGCAAACGGTCAACGATAATATCCAAGTGAAGCTCACCCATACCGCTAATAACTGTCTGACCTGAATCCTCATCAGTGTGTACTGTAAAGGTAGGATCCTCCTCAGCCAACTTAGCCAATGCTAGTCCCAACTTATCAATATCCTTCTGAGTCTTAGGCTCAACTGCCAATCCGATAACTGGCTCAGGGAATGTCATCTGCTCCAATACCAAAGGTGCATTCTCAGCACACAAAGTATCTCCGGTGCGGATCTCCTTGAAACCAACTGCTGCACAAATATCTCCTGCCTCAACAACCTCCATTGGGTTCTGCTTGTTAGCGTGCATCTGATAGATACGGCTGATACGCTCTCTCTTACCACTTCTTGAGTTCAAGACGTAAGATCCTGCATCCAACTTACCTGAATATACACGGACGAAAGCCAAACGACCTACGAAAGGATCGGTAGCGATCTTAAATGCCAAACCACAGAATGGATCCTCAACACTTGCCTCACGCTTCTCAGTCTCCTCAGTCTTAGGGTTAGTACCCTCAACAGCTGGAAGATCAAGTGGTGATGGAAGGAACGCCATGATGTAGTCCAACAACTTCTGAACACCCTTATTGTGGAATGACGAACCGCACATCATTGGTACGATCTGCATTCCGATTGTAGCTGTACGGATAGCTGTCAACAACTCCTCAGCAGTGATAGAATCTGGATCCTCGAAGAACTTCTCCATCAATGCGTCATCAGTTGCAGCAACCTCCTCGATCAACTCAGCACGATACTGTGCAGCCTCCTCAGCCAACTCAGCTGGGATCTCTTTGATCTCGAAGTTATCGCGAACAGTCTTATCGTCGTAGTAGTAGATCGCGTTGTTATAAACAAGGTCGATCAAACCCTCGAACTTATCCTCCGCTCCGATAGGAAGGACAACTGGAAGAGCCTTAGCTCCGAAATGCTCCTTGATCTGAGCGCAAACAGCGAAGAAGTCTGCACCTGTACGGTCCATCTTATTCACATAACCCAAACGAGGAACGTTATACTTATCAGCCTGACGCCATACAGTCTCAGACTGTGGCTCAACACCACCCACGGCGCAGAATGTTGCAACAGCACCATCCAACACACGCAATGAACGCTCTACCTCAACGGTAAAGTCAACGTGACCGGGAGTGTCGATAAGGTTCATCTGATACTGATTTCCCTTATAATCCCAGAACGCTGTTGTAGCAGCAGAGGTGATTGTGATACCACGCTCCTGCTCCTGAACCATCCAGTCCATTGTTGCACCACCATCGTGAACCTCACCGATCTTGTGAGTCTTTCCTGTATAGAAAAGGATACGCTCCGAAGTGGTTGTCTTTCCAGCATCAATGTGAGCCATGATACCGAAGTTACGAGTAAACTTAAGATTTCTTGCCATCTCTTTATTAATTATAAGGTATAATTAGAATCTGAAGTGAGCAAATGCCTTGTTAGCCTCCGCCATGCGGTGCATCTCCTCTTTACGTTTGAAAGATGCTCCCTGTTGGTTGTAGGCATCTACAATCTCAGCTGCAAGTTTCTCTGCCATCGATTTTCCAGCGCGCTTGCGAGAATAAAGGACAAGATTCTTCATACAGATAGAAGTCTTGCGCTCTGGACGTACCTCCATTGGAACCTGGAATGTAGCACCTCCAATACGCTTCGACTTAACTTCGACTTGGGGTGTGATATTCTCAAGAGCCTGTTTCCAGACCTCCAAAGGAGATTTATCAGCATCCTTCATCTTCTTGCTTACCAACTCCAACGAATCGTAGAAGATGGTGTAGGCAATACTCTTCTTGCCGTCCAACATAAGGTTGTTCACGAAACGAGTAACCTCGCAGTCGCCGAACTTAGGATCGGGAAGTAGAATGTGCTTTTTTGGCTTAGCTTTTCTCATTGCTTTTTTAAACTAC
>JBCQTG010000030.1:0-22394 GCA_047178765.1 Rikenellaceae bacterium
TGAAAGGCGAATAGTAGAGCTTTTAGGGCGGCATAATATGGATTACACCATGCACAGCTATCGCTATGAACACCCATCGGCAATTAGTGATCGCAACCGTGCCGCAGAGGAGTTAATCAAGGAGATACAGCGAGATGCTGATGAGTTTGGTATACAGCTCGACTCTACAGATATGCAGAGTCTACTCCCCGATCTATCTACCAGTGACCTTACACCACTTGTAGCAAACAAAGCGGAGCATAATCTCTTCTTTATCATGTCGGATAATGAGACAGATGTCGATCGTATACTGTCGGCTCTATCGTCATCATATATGTCACAGAGGAGTCGCAACTACCACCGATCTAAAGATGAGATTCGTCTTGAAAGACGTGCGCCATCGAGCTATAATGTTATCGCTAACCCCAATTGGCGTAACTTCAAGAGCCTAGATAAAACAGCCTATTTTAACAATAGAGTCATCATGCTAAGCTCATATCAAGCTAGTCGAGACAGTAAGATTGTGAGGGAGTTTGATAGCCGTTATGCCGCCGAATTCAACGACTTTCCATCACTCTACTCCTATCGAGGATATGATGCAGCGGTAATCTTTGGCGAGGGTATATACTATGAGATGGCATTTGGATTGGATGGTATGAACTATACACCTCTCCAAAATAGTTACTATTTTGACCAGAGTGGTGAGAATGGCAGTCGAGTAAATATAAACTGGATGAGGGTGAGATACAATCCCAACTTCACAACACAAATAGACTAATGGGGGTACAGAGCGTAATACCAGAGAAGACTATTGAGAGGATGAGCGAATATCGCCGTACGCTGCTAGGTAGCGAAGAGGAGGGGATAACACATATCTTCTCTCATGTTTTGGCGGGTATACATGGGATCACAGCCGTTCAGGTGCGTAGAGATTTGATGCTAATAGGGTTCTCAAGTGACAACAAAAAGGGGTATGATGTCAAGGAGTTAATCGCCTTTATCTCCTCAATCCTCGATAGTCCATCGATGGTTAGTGTTGCTGTGTTGGGTATGGGACACCTCGGACAGGCAATCACAAAATACTTCAATGCCAAGGGTTTCAATATGCAGATAACCGCTGCATTTGATGTCGATGAGGATAAGGTGGGCAGGGTGATTGACGATATACCATGCTATCCGATGGATCAGTTTGGAGATATTGTTGAGAAACAAGATATATCTATTGCTGTGCTTAGCTGCCCCACTAAGGTTGCTTCGAGCCTTATACTCCCAATTATTAATGCTGGTATAAAGGGGGTGCTTAACTTCACCTCTACCCCTCTCCACTTCCCTCAGGGAATAGTGGTTGAGAACTATGATATTACCACTCTTCTTGAGAAGGTTGCCTACTTTGTCAAAGAGAGTGAAAACCAATAAACAACCATTTAACCTAAAGAGAAGATGAGAGTATATAGAGGGGTGGAGAGCCTTCCACAATTTAATAAAGCCACAGTAACCATTGGCTCGTTTGATGGTGTGCATCGTGGTCATAGAGCTATTATCGACCGTTTGATTAGTGACGCTAAGGAGAGTGGTGGCGAGAGCATCGTTATCACCTTTGAGCAACATCCACGTGTTGTTCTGGGGCATGGTGCCGGATTACGACTTCTCACAACATTGGAGGAGAAGATCTCACTACTCGAAGAGCTGGGTGTAGATAATCTGATTGTCATCCCATTCGATCGTGAATTTAGTCTGCTTAGCTACTCTGAGTTTGTAACTCGATACCTCTCTGAGATGCTGCATATCAGCACCCTAGTTGTTGGTTATGACCACCATTTGGGACGCAATAACGAAGGTCGCTACAATGAGCTACTATCACTCAGCACTCGACTAGGTTTTAACCTCTCAAGGGTAGATGAACTTCGCAGCATTGATGGTGCAAATCTAAGTTCAACAGTGATCCGGTCGATGGTTGCACGAGGGGATATGGATGGTGCTAGGGTAGCTCTATCCAATCCATATATGATCTTTGGACAGTGCGATAGTGATGGTAGGGTATGGGTGACCACCCCTTTAAAGCTAATACCACGTATGGATAGCTACCATGTAGAGATAAATGGTAAGAGCGATATATTGACCATTGACAACAATGGAATAATGCGCTGTTCGACAGAGAACAACCACGTGGCGATTAAGTTCCTATGATACTACAAAGAGAGTATATGATGAGGGTCTGGTATGTCGATACCGACCAGATGGGTATTGTTCACCACTCAAATTACATCCGCTACTATGAGGCTGCACGCTCCGACCTAATGCGCGAACTGGGGGTAAGCTACGCTGAGATGGAGAGTAGAGGTGTGATGATGCCTATTCTAGAGGTTTATTCACGATACCTATCACCAGCATATTATGATGATGAGATTTATGTTCAGATTAGCCTCGAAGAGCTACCCAAAGCTAGAATAACATTCAATTATAAGATATTTGATAGATCAGAGAAGTTACTCAATGAGGGGAGTACAACACTGGGATTTATGCACTCAGATACACGCCGACCGACACGAGCGCCCGGTTGGTTCTTAGATCTATTACAATCTGCAAACACTGTTCTATAAATTACACAAAATGAGATATTAAAAGTGTGTAATTAGAGCGAACTTCACAAAAAAATTTAAACGATGAAAACGACAAACAAACTACTATTAGCAGCAGGGGCGATCTCTCTCTACTCATGCACAACAGCAACGAGTAAAAATGCAGACAAACCCAATGTAATCTTTATCCTTGTTGATGATCTTGGTAAGGAGTGGGTTGATGAGTATGGAGCAGAGGGGATTAGCCTACCACATCTTCAGGAGCTAGCCGATGAGAGTATGATCTTCAACCGTGCCTACTCAATGCCTCAGAGTACACCTAGTCGTGTGGCTTTGATGACATCGCAGTATCCATATAACAACGGTTGGATTAACCATTATGATGTTCCTCGTTGGGGCTATGGTGCGCAATATGATGTTGAGAACAACCCCTGTTTCCCACGTCAGATACAGGAGAATGGATATAAGACATGTGTAACAGGAAAGTGGCAGCTTAATGACTTCCGATTGCAGCCAAATATAATGAATGACCTCGGTTTCGATGAGTACTTTATGTGGACAGGTGCAGAGAGTGGTAATGAGAAGATCTCTGGCGAGAGGTATTGGAATCCATATATCCACTCTACCGAGGGAAGTAAGGTCTATGAGGGTGCCTTTGGACCAGATCTATATTGTAAGTTCATAACCGATTTTATCGATAAGAACCACAAAGATCCGATGTTTATCTACTACCCGATGACTCTTACACACTCGCCATTTGTACATACACCACACAAGATGGATGCTAAGAGCAACTACCAGAAGCATATAGCGATGACGGAGTATATGGATATTATTGTAGGACGAATAGTTAAATCGTTGAAAGATAATGGAGTCTATGACAACACTTATATAATGTTCACCACCGACAATGGAACATCTGGGGCGTGTGTAGGTATACGCAATGGTGTTATTGTCAGAGGAGGTAAGACCAAACTAAGTGAGAATGGTATTAACTGCCCATTTATGGTTAAGACCCCAAAATCGAATAAGAAGGTTGAGAGCAATGCATTGATTGACTTCACCGATGTTGGACCAACAATTATTGAGATTACAGGCAGCAAGAGGATGAAAGAGAGGGTTGATGGAGTATCATTTGCCAATGTATTGAGTGGTAAGGTGACTCAGAGTGATAAGGGTTATGCACTCTCTATGGGTGGTTCACCAGCAATGATCGATGGCGATAAGAGGGTGAAGAATATCACTACATTTAGAGATCGTACAATTATTGGCGAGCAGTATAAGATTATTGTTGATCTTGATCGCTCTATCAATAGAGTCTATGATATTGTGAATGATCCATTCGAGAGAAACAACCTCGTTGGTGATGCTAAGGTTATGGCGGCTGTAGAGAGGGAGCTAGGGGCAGTTATCAAGGCTCTGCCTGCTCAGGATCAACACCCAAAATATGATGTTATACCTCACGATCCAGCGCTTGACTACGATCTCAATAGCCAGTCTGATTCAAAGCGTGATCCTCGATCAGGGTTTACACCTACCGCTACTCAGGAGGAGTATGATCGCTTTGTTTACGGCAAGAAGAAGTAATTTATAAAAGAGTATAAATAGATACTAAGAGACCATTGCAAACGACTGTTTTGCAATGGTCTCTGGTGCTATAGTTGCTTTAGCAAATTCGTATAGTTTGATAAATATATTGGCATAATTGAATAAATTTCAAATATTTTTACTACTTTTACGGCGTGATAATACGACATATTTGATTAATCATAATTTATAGATATATAAGGTGATAATCTATAATTGTATTTTCCAAAATATAGTGATTAAGCTGTCTCGTTTGCAGAGAAAGACAACATATTAAACTATTTATTTTGAGCAGGATAGCTGGTTATTTCTGCTCCCGGTTGTTGAATAACATAAATTATAAGATATTAATAAATGGAGGTAGTAAAGACAGAGTTAGAGGGTGTCGTAATCCTCGAACCACGTGTTTTCGGTGACGATAGAGGATATTTCTATGAGTCATATTCGCAGAGAGAGTTTGAGGAGAAGGTTTGCAAAACAACCTTTATTCAAGACAATCAGAGCTTCTCTAGATATGGAGTACTAAGGGGACTACACTTTCAAAAGGCTCCATACGCGCAGAGCAAGTTAGTGCGTGTGACCAAAGGAAAGGTGATTGATGTTGCAGTAGACATTCGTACCGGTTCGCCAACCTATGGTAAGTATGTAGCAGTAGAGCTATCTGAGGATAACCATAGACAGCTATTTATCCCCCGTGGTTTTGCTCACGGCTTTGTGGTTTTGAGTGAAGAGGTGATCTTCCAATATAAGTGCGATAACTTCTACTCAAAGGAGAGTGAGGGTGCGATAATGTGGAACGATCCCGATTTGGGCATCGACTGGGGTATTTCATGTGATGAGGCTATCCTTTCAGCAAAAGATATGGAGAATTCATCATTCAAAGATTTTGTCTCACCATTTAGCTATGAGATCAACTATTATGAGTAAGACAATTTTAGTTACAGGTGCAAATGGGCAGCTCGGCAATGAGATGCAACGTGTAGCCACTACGAGCAGTGATCGATATATCTTCACCGATGTTGCGGAGTTGGATATTACCAACTATGATGCTATATTGAGTATGGTCTCAGCAGAGAGTGTTGATGTGATTGTAAATTGTGCTGCCTACACCAATGTCGACAAGGCGGAGGATGATGAGGCTATTGCAAACCTCTTGAATAACACCGCCGCAGGGTATCTGGCAAAGGCGGCAAAAGAGTGTGGTTCAACCCTTATCCATATATCTACCGATTATGTCTTTGATGGCTCTGCACATATCCCATATACAGAGGATCAACCATCAAAGCCAATAGGTGTATATGGAGCAACAAAGCTCGCTGGCGAGATCTCGGTAGCTGAGAGTGGTTGTAACTATATTATCATTCGTACATCGTGGTTGTATTCACAGTGGGGTGGTAACTTTGTAAAGACAATGCAACGGTTGACAGCTGAGCGTGATACTCTTAATGTGATATTCGATCAGATAGGTACACCAACACATGCGGGAGATTTGGCTGATGCGATAGGAGTCATCATAGCAACCGACCAATTGAGCAAGAGTGGTACATATCACTATAGCAATGAGGGTGTATGTTCATGGTTCGACTTTGCCTATGCCATTGCCGAGAGGAGTGGTAATAGCTGCAAAATATCACCTATCCACTCTCATGAGTTCCCTGCAAAGGTTACTCGACCACACTACTCTGTTCTGGATAAGACAAAGATTAAGGATACGTTTGGAGTAGAGATTCCATATTGGACAACGTCGCTTGAAAAGTGTATCGACGAACTAAAAAGTAAAAATTAACAAATATAAAATAATGAAAAACATAATTATCACAGGCGGTGCGGGATTTATCGGCTCACATGTAGTTCGATTATTTGTAAATAAATATCCTGAGTATCACATTATTAATGTCGACAAATTGACATATGCAGGTAATCTTGCAAACCTTGTAGATATTGAGAATGCCCCAAATTATACATTTGTTAAGGCAGATATATGTGACTTTGATAGAATGGTAGCTCTATTTGCTGAGTATAATGTGGATGGAGTGATCCACCTTGCAGCGGAGAGTCATGTTGATCGTTCAATCAAGGATCCGTTTACCTTTGCTCAGACCAATGTTATTGGAACACTTTCATTATTGCAGGCGGCTAAGAACCAGTGGAATGGGGACTATGAGGGTAAACGATTCTACCATATCTCAACCGATGAGGTCTATGGAACATTGGAGTTTGATGGTACATTCTTTACAGAGGATACCGCCTACGATCCACACTCACCATACTCAGCATCAAAGGCATCGAGCGACCACTTTGTAAGGGCATTTGCAGATACCTATGGTATGCCAACTGTGGTTACAAACTGCTCTAATAACTATGGACCATATCAGTTCCCAGAGAAGTTGATTCCGCTCTTTATCAACAATATACGTAACGGTAAACCACTGCCAGTCTATGGTAAGGGTGAGAATGTACGTGACTGGTTGTATGTCGTGGATCATGCTAGAGCGATAGATGTAATCTTCCATGAGGGTAAATTAAACGATACATATAATATCGGAGGGTTTAACGAGTGGAAAAATATTGATCTAATAAAGGTAATTATAGCTACAGTTGATAGATTGTTGGGCAAACCTGAGGGTGCTAGCCTAGGGTTAATCACCTATGTAACTGATCGTGCAGGACATGATCTTCGCTACGCAATAGACTCTAACAAGCTAAAGAACGAGCTAGGCTGGGAGCCAAGTTTGCAATTTGAGGAGGGGATAGAGAAGACCGTAGCATGGTACCTAGAGAACGAGGAGTGGATGAACAACATCACCTCAGGCGACTATGAGAAGTACTATGCTGAGATGTATAAAGGGCGATAGATAGTACTCAAAAAGAGAAGTTATTAAGCGATCTAATGATGACACAAAAGAGGGTAGCAATAATAGGGACAGTAGGTGTTCCAGCGGCGTATGGTGGCTTTGAGACTTTGGTGGAGAATATCATTGGGGAGAACGCCTCTAAAGATATTGAGTATACCATCTTTTGTAGTTCAAAGGATTGCCCTAATAGGCTAAATGAGTATAAAGGGGCAAAATTAAAGTATATAGGGCTTCATGCAAATGGGATCCAGAGTATCATCTATGATGGTCTCTCGTTGATGCAGTCTATTCGAGGTTACGATGTTGTGGTTGCTCTGGGTGTCTCGGGAGGTATATTTTTCCCATTTTTCCGACTCTTGAACCGTCGTCGATTTATCGTAAATATTGATGGATTAGAGTGGAAGCGAGATAAGTGGGGTGGTTTAGCGAAGTTTATTCTTCATCTTTCTGAGAGATTAGCAGTTAGATTTGCCGATGTAATTATTGCTGATAACCAAGGTATTGTCGACCATGTAGAGAGTTCATATAATAAAGAGAGTAGACTTATAGCCTATGGCGGGGATCATGTAGTGCGCAACATCTCGGATGAGCAGACGAACTCTATACTGGCTAAATATGGCGTAGAGAGAGATGAGTATGCAATCACAGTTTGTCGTATTGAGCCGGAGAATAATTGCGATAAGATATTAAAAGCATTTGCCGAGAGTAAATTACCATTAATATTTATTGGAAACTGGGCAAAGAGCGAGTATGGAGCGAGTCTTAAGGATAGATACTCTCATTACTCAAATATAAATATTATAGATGCCGTATATGACCTTGATACACTGTATGTTTTACGGTCGAATAGCAAGTATTATATTCACGGACATAGTGCAGGAGGGACAAATCCATCCCTTGTCGAGGCGATGTATTGTAGGTGCAATATAGTAGCATATGATGTGATCTATAACCGTGAGACCACTGAGAATGCCGCCTGCTATTTTTCCAATGAAGCGGAGTTAATTAGTCGTCTAACAGACTCTGACTCAAATGGCAATAAAATGTACAATATCGCCCAAAAACGCTACTGCTGGAGTATTATAGCCAAGCAATATGAAGAGTTATATTAAGGATAGGAGTCGGTTAAAGACTCCTATTTTTCTATTATATCCACAATATTAGCCTTTACAAAGTCTATTAGCTCTCGGGGATTAATCTCTATCTGCACACCTCTAACACCTGCACTAACATATATTGCATCAAATTCAAGAGCCGAACTATGTATATATGTTGGCAGAGTCCTCTTCATTCCAATAGGTGAACAAGCCCCTCTGATATATCCCGTTGTAGATAACAGCTCTTTCATTGGGATCATATTCACACTCTTATTTACTGAGACCTTTGCCGCTAACTTCAAATCAAGCTCCTGATCTCCCGGAATAACACATACGATATTACCTGTCTTATCACCTTTAAGTACAAGAGTTTTAAATACTTGCGCTATATTCTCATTTAGTTGTTCTGCCACGTGTGTTGCCGCAAGATTGTTTTCATCCACCTCATAAGACAATAGCCTATATGCTATTTTGGCTTGGCTAAGAAGTCTGACTGCATTGGTCTTTGTAATCTTTTTTGTCATTTGACTCTATTTTTTAAGGGGTTTATACAATATCCACTAATGACAAAGTTAGTCATTCTATCATAGCTGTGCAAATATCTAAGAATCTGTTTGAGTTTTTCTGTTCTCATCATCAATACGAACCATTCACACACAATATTTACAGATTCTAATAATAAAACTAAAACTAGATGTAATTTTACAATTATTTTATGTATGTTTGCAGCCGTAAAATATAAAGAAAGAAAAAGATGTCTGAAAAAAAAGAGCTGTTTGAAGTTGCCGAACTGCTTATTGATGTTGGTGCAGCTCTAATGGGAGCTGGTTCTCACACATCGCGTGTTGTACGAAATGTTACTCGTATGGCTGAATCATTTGGTTATGAGGTGTTTATCACTGTGTTTCAGAAGAACATCACTATGATGGTGCGAAAAAAAGGGGTTATAGACTCTATAACACTGGTACGACCAACAAAGGCGATTGCTCTTAACTTTAGAATTGTATCTGATCTGAGCCAAATGAGTTGGCAGACACACGATAACGATTGGTCAGTTGAGATTGCACGTAGTGAGTATAACCAAATAATGTCTACGCCTCGACTCTCTCGCTGGATAGTATTGATATTAGTAGCCTGCGCAAATGCCTCTTTTTGTAAACTCTTTAATGGCGACTTTATAAGCTGTCTATTGGTCTTTGCAGGTACATTAACTGCCTTCTTTGTCCGCCAAGAGTTGATGAATAGACATGCTAATCACCTCTTTATATTCTTTTTAGCATCATTTATATCCTCCTCTATAGCATCAATAGCTTTTCACATTGATGCCTGCACAACACCGGATATTGCTCAGGCGACAAGCGTACTGTTTCTAATCCCCGGTGTGCCACTAATCAACTCTATGATTGATATTATGGAGGGTCATGTACTCACCGGAATAGCACGACTTGTCAATGCGACAATGTTGATTATTTGTCTATCAATAGGATTCTTCGTTACACTTCAACTATTCTCATAAAATGACGTTAATCGAACAATTGTTAACAGATGCTATCTTCTCAGCTATCGCTGCGATGGGCTTTGCTGTTATCTCCAACCCACCATTACGTGCAGTTGCTGCCTCTGCGATCCTCTCAGCTGTAGGACACTCATTTAGGTACTACCTGCTGCATATTGTAAGCCTAGATATAGCTACAGCTACATTCCTAGCCTCACTGCTTATTGGAGTATTGAGTTTTATTTTTGCTAAACTCATGCGGTGTCCGAATGAGATCTTTACATTCCCTTCGTTGTTACCAATGATCCCCGGCATGTATGCATACCGAATGTTTCTCTCTCTCGCTAGTTTTATACGTAGTGAGGACTCAATGAGTAACATACAACTAATTAATGATATATTCTATAATGGTATTACAGCTATCATCGTACTTATAGCATTAGTAGTCGGGGTCTCAATTCCTGTGATGATGTTCCGTAGTGAATCGTTTAAAGTCACACGACTAAGACCACATTTAAGCCACATAAGAAAAAAATAATCCGTTAATAATTTGCATAAGATAAATTTTATCTCTATCTTTGCAAAGCAAAATCGGAGATGAGGGGTTAAGAGGGTGCTATATGCACTGTGAATGATCTACTCGAAGGATGAAAATGCAAGATGGCGGGTTAGCTCAGCTGGTTAGAGCGCACGACTCATAATCGTGAGGTCCCGGGTTCAAGTCCCGGACCCGCTACAAATAAAAATCCCTGCCCAGGTGGTGAAATTGGTAGACACGCTACTTTGAGGGGGTAGTGGACATTAGGTCCGTGTGAGTTCGAGTCTCGTCCTGGGCACAATATAAAACGCTGATAATCTCAATGGTAGGTTGTTCGCGTTTTTACTTATGCCCCCTATACCATTATCGGATTTAAGATATACTCAATAAAGCAATCTGCACACTCCCTTATCTTCCCCTCAGACAAAGTATCGTCGATGCTGAACTCAACGTACAATCCACCATCTTCGTTGCCTCGCCCCTTATTAAACGAGCTGGGAATGTTTGCGTGAATCTCATCGTTAAAATTGTTCATCTCCTGAAAACAGATAACATTCTGACTCTTATCGCAAGTATAGCCAAACTCTATCTCAACGGTATTTAATTTTCGTCGATATTTTTTACTTGCAGAGATTTTGAAAACTAATCCCACACCTCCCCATGTACATGTGTAGACCCTCTTCGTAGCATTAACCTCATAGTTAGAATCTTTTAATAGTTTGACAAATTCATCTTGATAGGGGGCGAGAAGCAGATCCAATTTATCGATCGTACTCTCAATAACATCTATCATCATAGCCATATTAGCCAGACAGGCTTTATCTAATTTTGTCAATTTATCCATCTCTATTCTGTTTTTCTGATTACCTTATTATAAAATTGCACACTCTGCGATAGTGTACCACACGACCTATACTCATTGAGACTCTCTACATCAAAGAGAGGTGTAAATATTGTTTTCAGGTAATCCTTTATTATGTCATTCGCTGCTGAGTGGGGTAACAAAGATTTGAAAAGAGTGAAATAATCCGCATATACCCAATTCCCACCTGAATACCTCTCATTATCTCTGTAGCTTAATAGGACAAACAAACTTTTATATCCACGGTACTTCGATTTGCAAAATTTGTAATAACCATCTAACTGTGAGATATTGGTATTATTTAGATTGTGTACCTCGCTATTAACTTTATTCTCAATAGCAACAAACCACCTACTATTGTGGTCTATTATCAACAGATCCACCTTTTTATTATTTAAATCACTATTTGAACTCACCTGCCTGTACTCGTTGATAATTTTATAGTTACCCATATTTATTAGCTCACACAGATGCTGATCGTCACAAATGGATGAGATAAAATCGCTTAGCACCGTCACTCCACATTTTGCATCACTCCATATATACTCTAATATTTTTGTGTGGCAATCTTCAATCTCACTCCTCTTAATAACTCTTAGCAGAGAGGTGTCGCATAAAAATAGATTATCAGCAACAAATGGCTCTATATATTGGTTATACACTCGCCTCTTTTCAATATCATACAGGGGTTTTATCTCCTCGCAAAAGTTCATGAATTGGCTCGATCTCTCTGCTAACTCGTGTGAATAGAGCTGACTTATCTGCTCTATCATATTTATGAATTGATGTTGACTTGACATGAGGCGCAAGAAGCTATTTAGCTATCTTATATTTTATCTCTACAAAGTTATACAATAATTATCTTTCGACAAATAATTACATCGTTATTTTCAATCAACAGATAACATAATTACCTATAATCTGCAACGATCTAAATAGGATTGATCTAACAAATGAGCTGGCATTTTACTATATTGACACATTAAATAGAGGGCGTTTTTTAATTTTTTTACTGTTAACATGGTGAAAATTACAAAAAAAATATTATATTTGTAGCCGTATGCAGATTTTTTGTCTAGATTAACCCTAGACTCTTTATTAACACTTAAAAACTATTACTAAAAATGAAGAGTAGTGAAGTACTAACAAATTTGGCTCAGCGCTTTCCAAATGAGCCAGAGTATTTACAAGCTGTTGAGGAGGTTCTCCCAACAATTGAGGATGTCTATAATGCACATCCAGAGTTTGAAAAGTATAACCTTATCGAGAGACTTTGTATCCCAGATAGGGTTTTTACTTTTAGAGTAACTTGGATGGGTGACGATGGAAAGGTTAATACCAATACCGGCTATCGTATCCAGCACAACAATGTCCTCGGACCATATAAGGGCGGTCTGCGTTTTAGCCCTACCGTGAATGTCTCTATCTTGAAGTTCTTGGCTTTTGAGCAGACATTCAAAAACTCTTTGACTACATTGCCTATGGGTGGTGGCAAGGGTGGATCAGACTTCGATCCTAAAGGGAAGTCAGATAATGAGGTGATGCGCTTCTGTCAGGCGTTTATGTCTGAGCTGTGGAGATATATCGGTCCTGAGACAGATGTTCCAGCGGGAGATATTGGCGTTGGTGGACGTGAGATCGGCTTCATGTATGGAATGTACAAGAAGATGGCTCGTGAGAATACAGGTACACTAACTGGAAAGGCTATCGAGTGGGGTGGATCATTGATCCGTCCTGAGGCTACAGGATATGGAAATGTATACTTCTTGTTGGAGATGTTGAACAAAAATAATATCGACATCAAGGGTAAGACGGTTGCTGTTTCAGGATCAGGAAATGTAGCGTTGTTTACTGCTGAGAAACTTATCGAGTTGGGCGCAAAGGTTGTAACCTTGTCTGATAGCTCTGGATATATCTATGATCCAGCTGGAATCGATAGCGAGAAGTTGGCTTATGTGTTTGATTTGAAGGATGTTCGCCGCGGACGTATCAGCGAGTATGCTGAGAAGTTTGGTTGTGAGTTCTTCGCTGGCGAGAAGCCATGGGGTGTGAAGTGTGATATTGCTCTACCTAGTGCAACTCAGAATGAGTTGGATGGTGAGGATGCAAAGATCCTACTTGCTAATGGCTGTTTTGCTGTCTCTGAGGGTGCAAACATGCCATCTACACCAGAGGCTATCGAGTGCTTCCTAGAGGCTAAGATCCTCTATGCTCCCGGAAAGGCTGCTAATGCTGGTGGAGTATCAGTTAGTGGATTGGAGATGAGCCAGAACTCACTTAAACTTAGCTGGACTCGTGAGGATGTAGATGCTCGTTTGAAGGGAATCATGAGCGCTATCCACGAGCAGTGTGTTAAGTATGGTACTGATGGTGACTACACTAACTATGTTAAGGGTGCTAATGTCGCTGGTTTCGTTAAGGTTGCTAAGGCAATGATGGATCAGGGGGTGCTTTAGAATCTGTTTAACACCGATATATAAATCGTTAATTAGAGAGGTGACTTTTGAAGTTGCCTCTCTTGTTGTGTATTAGAATTTACTGTTATACGATTAATCATTTATTAATAATCATTAATCATATAAGAATCTGTTTAAGTTTTTCTCGCTTAATCTGCTAAGGCTCTTTCACTTCGCTTTTCAATTTTGCTATCTTGCTAATAGCACCACTATTAGCTGCAATACCAAAATTAAAAATCAAAGCAAAATAGCACTTAGCATATTTAAGCAGAAAAACTTAAACAGATTCTAAATAAATTTCACTATATTTGTAGGCGTAATTTAAAGAGTAATAAATAGTGCCATTTCAATAATAATGGCATTAATGAGATTAACTAAATGAGATCATACAAATTTTGGAATAGGTGCATCGGCTGGGGTGTATTTACCGTGTCGGCAATTGTCTACTTAATGACTATGGAGCCTTCGTCGAGCCTTTGGGATTGTGGGGAGTTTATCGCTACATCATATAAACTTGAGATTGGACACCCCCCCGGAGCGCCACTCTTTATGATCTTGGCAAGACTAGCTACCATCCTTGCTCCATCTACACACTATGTTCCTCATGCAGTCAATGCAATGAACTGTATTGCAAGTGCATTCACTATTCTATTCCTCTTTTGGAGTGTTACACACATCGCACGTAGGTACTTCACCCGCGGAGGTAAGGAGCTTACAGAGTGGGATGGTTGGGCATCGTTGGCTGCTGGTGCAATAGCGGCACTTAGTTACACCTTTACCGATACATTTTGGTTCTCAGCGGTGGAGGGTGAGGTCTATGCCCTCTCGTCGATGTTCACTGCTCTGGTGGTGTGGTTGATGTTGCGTTGGTCGGAAGAGAAGGATAAACCGCATGATCTACGTTGGGTGGTGCTGATTGCCTACCTTATGGGTCTATCGATTGGTGTTCATATCCTCAATCTGCTCACTATCCCTGCGTTAGTATTTATCTACTACTTCAACAGGACTGAGAGTGTGACTATGCGTGGTGTGATCTACTCGATCCTTATCTCAGGTGTGATACTACTCTTTATCAACACCTTTGTACTCTCATACTCAATCTACTTTGGTGCTATGGTTGACCTCTTCTTTGTTAACTCGCTGGGTCTGCCGGTTAATCTTGGCATGGCTCTATACTCGTTGGGAGTTATCGGTGGTTTGGGGTATGCATGTTACTATACACATAAAAGGCGCAAGGTACTCTTGAATGTTGTTCTTCTATCGTTAACGATGCTCTTTGTTGGCTACTCATCATACGCCTCGGTGGTTATACGTGCTGCGGTTAACCCGCCGATGAATAGTAATAGCCCAGATAATCCACACTCACTGCTATCGCTGTTGAGCCGCGATCAGTATGGTTCACGACCATTGATCTATGGAGCATCATTTGGCGCACCTGTAGAGGATTATACCCGCAAAGATCAATACATATTCAACAAGGATAGGGGTGAATACACTAAACATCAGGTGCTGTCGGGTTATGTTTACCCATCACAATTTATGAGCCTATTCCCTAGGATGTGGAACGCTAGCCGCGGAGAGGGTGGTTATAGACCGTGGGGAGCATACCGCACTGAGCTTGTTCCTATGCGCGATGAGGCGGGTAATATTAGACGCAATGAGCGTGGGCAGACAATAATGCAGGAGCAGCCGAAGTTCGGAAAGAGTGTCTACTATATGGGTGAGCAGTATCTCGAACCAACCTTTGGGGAGAATATCTACTACCTCTTTAACTATCAGCTAGGGTATATGTTCTGGCGATACTTTATGTGGAACTTTGCCGGTAGGCAGAGTGATGTGCAGGCGGGAAGTATTGTGATCGATGATGGAAATTGGCTCTCGGGAATCAATGCGATCGATGAGATGCACCTAGGTCCACAGCATGATCTCCCTCGCGAGAAGGCTGAGAATAGGGGTCGAAATAGATACTACTTCCTACCATTTTTATTGGGTTTAGTGGGTCTATTGTGGCAGCTAAATAGAGACCAGAGGGGTTTTGTCATTGTGAGTTGGTTATTTGTGATGATGGGAATAGCGTTGGTCTTTTACTTCAACACCTCTCCCGGTGAGCCTCGTGAGCGTGACTATGTCTTTGCTGGTGCATTCTACGCCTACTCGATGTGGATAGGTTTTGGTCTGCTCGCATTGAGGGAGTTGATCGTCATGCTATCAAAGAGGGATGGTCGCATGGCTGTGGTTGCTGCTACAGTTATCTCACTCAGTGTGCCGACAATCTTAGCTGCTGAGAACTGGGATGACCACGATAGATCGGGTAGAACATATGCACGAGATATGGGGTGGAACTATCTACAATCGACACTTCCAAACTCGATAATCCTAAACTATGGTGATAACGACACCTTCCCTCTATGGTTCAATCAGGAGGTTGATGGTGTGCGTACCGATGTAAAGATTATGAATACGAGCTATCTTGGTGGTGAGTGGTATATCGATCAGATGAAGAGCTGGTCGAATGATGCTGCACCGGTTCCATTCTCTCTACCTAGACGCAAGTACGCCTTTGTCAACGACCTGCTACCTGTAGAGACTAGAGTAGAGCGACCTGTTGAACTTAAGGAGGTGATTGAGTTTATCCTAAGTGATGATCCTCGAACACAACTTATCCTCTCTGATGATTCAAAAAATGACTATATACCATCGAAGAATCTTGCTCTACCTGTTAACAAGGAGAATGTCTTGGCGGCAGGGATTGTGAAGCCTGAAGATGCACACCTAATCGTTGATACTATCTACTTCTCGATTCAAGGAACCACGATCGACAAGACGGAGATGATGATTCTCGATATGTTGGCAAATTTCGACTGGAAACGTCCGATCTACTTCACTCAGGTATATATGTTACAGAACCTTGGATTGTTGGATTATTTACAGTTTGACGGCTTTGCATATCGATTTGTACCTATACAGACTCGATTCACCTCATCGTGGAATATTGGTCGTGTAGATCCAGATTATGTCGGACCATTGATGCGTGATGTATTTAAGTATGATGGGCTTAATGATCCGGGAGTCTATCTTGACCACACTATTCAATATAATATCAATGCCTCGAAATCACGCGAAGCATTCGCTAGGGTAGCGATGGCATACCTTGGTAAGGGGGAGCGCGAGATGGCGATAGAGATGCTTAATTTGGGGTTGGAGAAGATGCCAACGAGCCAGATGCGATTCACCGAACCCAACACAGTGCCACTTATCGAGGCGTACTATGCCGCTAGTGATTTTGAGGCGGGAGATAGGTTGATGATGGAGTATGCTCACAATATCGAGGAGTATATCGAGTACTACCTATTGTTTGACGACTCGATGGCTAATAGTGTCAACCCACTGCTAAGCGTACGACTCGATGAGTTGGAGCAGGCGTACTACATAACTGCGGCAAATGGTCGCAAGGAGCTGATGGAGTGGTTTAATAACTACTATCGTTCATTGGGTGCAACAGATGATGAGTTGATACCTATGGATGAGGTTGTTAGCCCGGAGTTAATGGAAGAGAGAGAAACAGAAGAAATTTTATAGTAATAATGGAGTTATATAATACACTAAGTAGAAAAAGAGAGGTTTTTGAGCCAATTAATCCAAATCATGTAGGGCTATATGTCTGCGGACCTACGGTATATGGTGATCCACACTTGGGTCATGCACGTCCTGCCGTCACCTTTGATCTGCTCTTTCGATATTTGCAGTCGTCGGGGTATAAGGTGCGCTATGTGCGTAATATTACTGATGTTGGACACTTGGAGCATGATGCTGATGAGGGCGAGGATAAGATTGCAAAGAAGGCTCGTCTAGAGCAGTTAGAGCCTATGGAGGTGGCGCAATACTACACCAATCGTTACCGTAAGGCGATGGATAAGTTGAATGTTCTTCCGCCATCTATTGAGCCTCAGGCATCGGGACATATCATTGAGCAGATCGATTTTGTTCAGAGAATATTGGATGCTGGATTTGGTTATGAGTCTAATGGGTCAATCTACTTCGATGTGGCTAAGTACAACCAGATGCATAACTATGGTAAACTCTCAGGGCGAAACATCGAGGATATGTTGGCAAACACACGTGATCTAGATGGTCAGGGTGATAAGCGTTCATCTGTCGATTTTGCCCTCTGGAAATCTGCCTCGCCAGAGCATATCATGCGCTGGGCATCACCATGGGGAGTTGGTTTCCCGGGGTGGCATATGGAGTGTTCAGCTATGAGTACTAAGTACCTTGGTGAGCAGTTCGATATTCACGGTGGCGGAATGGATCTGATGTTCCCTCACCATGAGTGTGAGATCGCTCAGTCAACAGCGGCTCTAGGGCATGACTCGGCAAAGTATTGGGTACACAACAATATGATTACCATCAATGGTCAGAAGATGGGTAAGTCACTGGGCAACTTCATCACTCTGGATGAGTTGTTTAGCGGTGAGCATAAGATCTTGGAGCAGGCTTACTCTCCAATGACAATTAGATTCTTTGTGTTGCAGGCTCACTATCGCTCTACTCTTGACTTCTCGAATGCCGCTTTGCAGGGTGCTGAGAAGGGGTTAGATAGATTGATGAAGGGTGTCGAGGCTTTGGGTAAGATCAAGGTTTCAGATAGTTCGTCAGTTAATCCTGCAGAGTTGGAGGCTCGTTGCGCCGCAGCTATGAGCGATGATCTGAACTCACCAATGGTCATCTCTGCACTCTTCGATTGGGTTAGGATTATTAACCAGATGGTTGATGGTGCGCAGAGTATTACAGCTGAAGATCTCGAAAAGTTAAAGGGTATCGTTAAGCTATATGTTGTTGATATTCTAGGTCTACGAGATGAGAAACTAGAGGGTAGTGCAGCTGTAGGCAGTGCAAAAGATTATACAACACCACTTGTTGAAATGTTGTTGGAGATGCGAACAACAGCTAAGACAAATAAGGATTGGGCGATGTCGGATAAGATCCGTGATGGACTCAATGCTGCCGGAATCAGAGTTAAGGATCGCAAGGATGGCGTTGACTGGGAGCTAGAGTAGATGATTAACACAGATCAGATAAAGGGTGCTGAACAGAGGCGAGCAACTTTGGAGCGGTGTTTAAATATCGACCAGAGACGTATTGAGCTAGCCAATGAGGAGGAGAAGAGCCAAGAGCCAAACTTCTGGGATGATGCTGAGGCGGCGCGCAAGCAGCTGCAGAAGATCGCCTCACTGAAGTCGTGGGTTGAGGAGTATGACTCGGTGGCTAAACTCTGTGAAGATCTCACGTTGATGCCAGACTTTGTAGAGGCAGAGCTAGCTAGTGAGGAGGAGTTTGATCGTTTGTATAGTGATACCTTAGATGCTCTTGAGGCTCTTGAGCTACGCAATATGTTGCGTAGAGAGGAGGATCAGTTGGGGGCGATAATCGATATTAATGCAGGTGCCGGTGGTACTGAGGCTCTCGATTGGGCATCGATGTTGATGAGGATGTACACCCGTTGGGCTGAGTCTAAGGGTTTTAGGGTTAAGATGCTTGACTATCAAGCAGGCGATGAGGTTGGTGTGAAGTCGGTAACAATGGAGATCGAGGGTGAGTATGCCTATGGATATTTGAAGAGCGAGGGTGGAGTGCATCGAATGGTGCGCCTATCACCTTTCAATGCAAATAATAAGAGGCAGACAACCTTTGCATCGTTGTTTGTCTCACCAGCTATTGATGACCAGATTGAGATTGTTGTCTCCCCCGCTAATGTCGAGTGGGAGACCTACCGTGCAAGTGGGGCAGGTGGTCAGAATGTCAATAAGGTGGAGACGGCGGTACGACTGAGGTATTCGGCTACTGATCCCGATACGGGAGAGGCGATAAACTACATTATTGAGAATATGGAGACCCGATCGCAGCTAGCAAATAAGGAGAATGCAATGCGCATCCTACGATCAAAGCTATACCAGAGGGAGCTAGATAAGAGGATGGCGAGCCAACAGGCGTTGGAGGCGACAAAGAAGAGAATAGAGTGGGGATCACAAATACGTAGCTATGTATTTGATGATAGGCGAGTTAAGGATCACCGCACTGGTTACCAAACCTCGGATGTTGAGAGAGTGATGGATGGCGATATAGACGCATTTATTAAGTCATACTTGATGGAATATAACGATTAATGTCATGCTGAGCGAAGCGAAGTATCTCGCAAGGTCTAACAAAGAATATTGTGAGATACTTCGCTTCGCTCAGCATGACAGTTAGAAAATATAAACAACCAAAAAACCTAACCATATGAAAAGAGCATTAATCGCCGCAGCGGTGCTACTAGCCTCGTGTGTGCAACCAACAGAGACAACAAAAACCGATGTTGTCGATTTTACCTTTATTGGCAACCCATTGGTGCGCCATGTATTCACTGCCGACCCAACAGCAAGGGTCTTTAATGACAAACTCTACGTCTATACATCGCACGATAGGTCGTTGGCAAACTACTTCACAATGACCGATTGGCATGTCTTTAGTACCGATGATATGGTTGCATGGAGAGATCACGGTGCATTCTTTGGTCTCGATGATATTGCGTGGGCTAAAGATATGGCGTGGGCGCCCGATTGTGTAGAGCGAAATGGAAAATACTACTTCTACTACCCTGTAGAGCGAATGAAGATAGGTGTTGCGGTATCGGATAACCCTGTCTCAGGATTTGTCGATAGCGGGAAGCCATTAGTGGAGCTTTTAGAGGATAAGAGTAACATCGATATTGTAGGTCGCGAGCCAATCGATCCAACTGTATATATCCATGAGGGTCAAGCATATATGTTCTTCGGGTGCAGGGACTTTAGATATATTAAGCTAAAGGAGAATATGACCGAGGTTGATGGTGAGATAGTTAAGTTGGAGATCATCGGCAATGAGGGTGATGAGCAGAACTTCGGTGGTTACTATGGCGAGGGACCATTCCTCTTCCGCAGGGGTGACATATTCTATATGGTATACTCTAATGGTTGGGGCAAGCAGAGTACGATGGTATACGCTACAGCATCGCACCCAGAGGGTCCATACACCTATCAAGGTCCAGTCATCCCAAATGTAGGCTGTGGAACATCGCACGGCTCAATTGTAGAGTATAGAGGTGAGTGGTACCTCTTCTACCACACTATGGATCTATCGGGGCAGGGATTCCGCCGATCTATATGTTTCGATCTTATCTCGTTTGATAAGAGTGGTAAGATCGTCCCTGCTAAGCAGACTCGTTCGGCACTATCGATGGGTAAGGACTTCTACGATGGCAAGGGTCGTATAGCCCTCAGCTCAGATGGAAATAAGCACGATAATGACGATATGCAGGCGACAATGATGACCCTTATGATCCTCGCAAAGGCTGGTCTACAGGATATTACAACTCTATATACCTATGCCGACCATATCTGGGGAAGTGAGGATAATGACCTAGAGCTGATGCGTAGAAGTGCAGTTGAGTGTGGAGAGAAATTTGGCTTTGACAAGACTAAGTTTATGGCTGCTGTCGAGGATCCAGAGGCTGCCTATGAGGCGATGAAGGAGGAGATTTTAAGCTCTGATATTAACGATCCTCTATATATTATCGCTGCTGGACCGATGCAGGTTGTTGGTGAGGCGATCGATAGAGTGTTTAAAGTCGATAGAAATAGATTGAACTATGTTACGGTGATCTCACACTCGGAGTGGAATAATAAACACTCAGACAGGTATGAGCAGGGTTCGACAGCACATGCAGGACGCGAGGAGGAGCCACACTCGGGTTGGACTTGGGATGAGATGGTCAAGGCGTATGGCGACCGCGTAAATTTCAACCTTATCACAGATCAGAATGGAACGGGTGCAAATCCATATAAGACACGCAATAAATTTAGCGCACCATCATGGGTGAGTTGGAAATGGATGTCAACACACGAGAATGAGGCTGTTCGTTGGGTCTATGAGACTGCACGTACAAACCCTTGTGGACCAGACTTTTCCGATGCAGGTATGGCATACTATCTGGTAGCTGATCTGAATGGCGAGAGAGGTGACGAGAATGGCAACCCCGCAAAGCTACAGCAGTGGATAGGTAAAAAATTTTAACTGTAACGACTCAGCCACTCAACCCCGCCTCTGGTCGATCTTTAGTACATTATATGCGCTGTATCGAGGGGCTGAGTAGTTATTTTTAACTGTAAATATAACTTATATTATGAAATTTCTTAAACTTATTTTGAGTCTGCTTGTATTTGGCAATTATCAAACCTTTGCAGCTGAGAATGACCAGTTTTTGATTACAGACTTTTCGATAAAGAGGGTAGAGGTAGAGGATGATGTGGTCTGTAATACTCTAAAGGTCGCTCATAATGGCGGCAATGGGGTGAGGTTGGAGTATTCAATTGTTGAGGGTAGCGGTGAACTATCGAAGTATGGAGAGTATGATATAGTCACCGCAGAGAGCGAAGTTATTAAGGTGAAGGTTATTGCAACTACAAAATCGAAATTGAGTGCTGAGGCTACCACTACACTACGTAATAACTCTCGTGACATTAAAGGTTACTACAAAAAATCAGCTTTGTGGGCAGAAGCGGTGAAGAGTGCAAAGGGTAATAGATTGGCATATACAATACCCGAGAATGTAGATGAAAAACTCCCTAACGTATTGTTGATTGGAACATCAATATCGGTCGGCTATACTCTACCTGTACGTCAAAATTTGGAGGGTGTTGCAAATGTATATCGAATTCCCGATAATGCAGGTAGTACCGAGACTGGATTGGCAAATATCGAGTATTGGTTGAGTGATATGGAGTGGGATGTGATGCACATAAATTGGGGATTGCACGATCTGAAGTATGTCAAGAGCGATAGCTCTCAGGATGTGCCACCTGCTCAGTATCAGAAGAATCTAAGGGAGCTACTTACCTATATACAGAATCATAGCTCAGCAAAATTGAT
>JBCQTG010000031.1:0-22201 GCA_047178765.1 Rikenellaceae bacterium
GAAGAATACTCTTATAGTGGAGGATCGAGTCGCGAGGGGTCATTAATGTATCGCGTAACCCCTTAAAGGTAAAGACCTTCATCTCGCGAGGATCTTCATAGCTCTGCATAATCTGCTCGTGGTCGTAGCCCGCCTCTTTGAGGTGGAAGTACCTATCTGCGTATCGCATGGCGTTGTAGATCGTCTGCTCCTCATACTCAGATGGTGCATCGACAAAGATCGTCCCTGACGAGCGTTTCTGAGCATCCATCATCGGTTGTATAACGCTCTCCATCTGCTTCTGCATCGCCTCCTCGGCGTAGAGCTGCATCTTTGAGTCGATAGTGGTGTAGATCCTTAGTCCATCGCGATAGATATTGTATGGAGTACCATCAGCCTTACTGTTCTTATGACACCACCCAACAATTGGGTTTTGGTTATACTCCTTCAGCGCTTGATCGTAGTCCCACTTTGTGCGGAACTGTTTGCGCTGTGGTAGCTCCTGATTCATCGTCAATCGGAGCATCTCCCTGAAGTATGTTGCACTACCGTCATTATGTGTTATCGGCTTGTAGTTCAGCTCTATAGGTGACGCTTTGAGTGAGTCGAGCTGGCTTTGAGTGATCGATCCGGCACCCGCCATACGCGATAGAACGACATTGCGTCGAGCGAGTGAACTCTTTGGATTGCGCACTGGAGAGTACTTCGTAGGTGCATTAACCAGACCTACCAACACCGCCGACTCCTGAATATTTAGCTGATCTGGGGTCTTGCCAAAGAATGTCTCTGCCGCAGCCTTGATTCCATATGAGTTTGAACCATAGGTGACTGTATTGAGATACATAGCCACAATCTCCTCTTTGGTGTAGTTGCGCTCTAGCTTAACAGCTGTGATCCACTCCTTGAACTTCATCGAGACGAGCTTTGCGAAGCGGGCAATCTGGTTGGAGTATAGAGTAGTATCACGAGGGAAGAGGTTCTTCGCCAGCTGCTGTGAGATGGTCGATCCTCCACCTTGGGACCCCGATTGTAGCATAATGGTCTTTACACCAACGCGATATAGTGACTCGATGTCAACACCTCCATGCTCTCTATACCTCTCATCCTCAGTCGATATTAATGCCGCCACAATGGGTGGTGTTTGAATACCGTTGAGTGTAAGCCACTGGGTAGAGTCGGCTGGGAATAGCTCCTCGTAGGGGAGGTATGAGCGGTTCTCGATAAAGAATGTACCTAGCAGAACCCCATCATCAGAGAATATCTCAGTAGCTAGGTTGCTCTTGGGGTTCTCCAACTCCTCAAATGAGGGTAGTCGCCCGAAGCTCCCTATAGCGGTGAGATATAACATCATGGCTAGCATGGATATAGGAATTATAGCCACAATCCATAGATATGCGACCCATTTTCTGCCTTTGCTATGACTAATTCTGCTCATCGGCTGCAAAGATAACAAAAAATAATGATTAATTATTAAGAATCTGTTTAAGTTTTTCTGCTTAAATATGCTAAGTGCTATTTTGCTTTGATTTTTAATCTTGGTATCGCAGCTAATAGTGGTGCTATTAGCAAGATAGCAAGATTAAAAAGCGAAGTGAAAGAGCCTTAGCAAATTAAGTGAGAAAAACTTAAACAGATTCTAAGAATCTATTTAAAATTAGATGATAAAGAGTCTAAACTGATTTTAATGAATCAGTGATTAATCACTCAAAACAACATTCATGCTGATGTCGTGTATGTCGCATGGTATATTTTCAACAATCTGGTGGTTGAAGCATACACCTATTTTATATAACGAGTTGGCGCATTTTGATAGGTAGCGGTCGTAGTACCCCTTTCCGCGACCAAGGCGTCTGCCATCTCGGCAGAATGCCACCCCCGGCACAACCATAAGTTCGATTTGTTTTGCATCAACAGGCTCTCCCACTTGTGGTTCGAGGATCCCGTATGAGCCAGCCTTTAACTCGGTGTTGTTGGCTCGATAAAACTGCATCTGTTCACCCTCAACCCTAGGGAGGAGTACCGTTTTTCCCATCTCGCTCCATCGCTCAATAACCTCCATCGTCGGTATCTCATCAGCAAGTGCATGATAGATAGCGATGTAGTTAGACTCTATGAACTCATTGGCTGACTCTATCGCGGCGAAAATGCACTTTGAAGCAGCCTCTCTGCGCTCTGCAGTGAGGTTGGCTTGTTGTTGGCGGATATGTTGCCGAATCAATAATTTACCCATTTTTAGCTATTTTATAGAAATAAAATTGTGTAAAAGCATTGTTATTTAGTGAACAATCGCTATCTTTGTCTGCAAAAGTAGACAAATTTTAAATAATAATTTCAAATCAAACAAAATTATGGGCTGTTTCTTAACTGATTCATCAATTGGCAAGAAGTTAGTTATGAGTATCACGGGTGCTATGCTCGTGCTATTTGTACTCTTCCATATGTCAATGAACTTGGTGGCTATCATTAGTCCCGAGGGCTACAACGCTATCTGCGCCTTTTTGGGTGCTAACTGGTATGCGTTGGTTGCTACTCTCGCATTGGCTGGCGGAGTGTTGGTGCATATTATCTATGCAATCATCCTAACCGTCAACAACTATGCAGCGCGCGGAAAGCAGCGTTACGCTATCACTACTCAGGAGCCGGGTGTGATGTGGTCGTCGAAGAATATGTTGATTCTCGGCTATATCATCGTTGGTGGACTGCTTATGCACTTGATCCACTTCTGGTCGAAGATGCAGCTTGTGGAGTTGATGGGACACCACTCAGCTGAGCTTGGCAATGGCGCTCATGTCTCTCCAACCGATGGAGTGGCTATCATCCGCTACACATTCTCTCAGTGGTACAATGTTATCGCCTACCTAGTATGGTTCGCTGCTTTGTGGTTCCACCTTACTCATGGTGTGTGGTCAATGTTCCAGAGTTCTGGATTTGCTAACGACACTTGGTATCCACGTTTGAAGTGCATCTCTAACGCAGTGGCTACACTTGTATTCCTTGGTTTTGCAGCTGTTGTTGTGTGGTTCTTTGTTTGCTCGCAGCTTTACGGTAGCTGTAGCGCTGGTGGATGTTGCTAATCGTTAATTGTTGAATTATAATCCTATACCAATATGGCTTTTAAATTAGATTCTAAAATACCAGCTGGTGAGTTGTCACAGAAGTGGAGCAACCACAAAGCTGCAATTAAGGTTGTTAGCCCCGCAAATAAGCGTAAGCTCGATGTAATTATCATCGGTACGGGTCTTGGTGGTGCATCTGCTGCTGCCTCACTCGGTGAGCTTGGCTACAACGTTAAGATCTTCTGCATCTCAGACTCTCCTCGTCGCGCACACTCTATCGCCGCTCAGGGAGGTATCAATGCAGCTAAGAACTATCGTAATGATAATGACTCTGTATATCGTCTATTCTACGATACAATCAAGGGTGGTGACTACCGCGCTCGCGAGGCTAATGTCTATCGTATGGCTGAGGTATCTAACCTTATCATCGACCAGTGTGTAGGTCAGGGAGTACCTTTCGCACGTGAGTATGGTGGATTGTTGGACAACCGTTCATTCGGTGGTGCGCAGGTTTCGCGTACTTTCTATGCTCGTGGTCAGACGGGACAGCAGCTTTTGTTGGGTGCTTACTCAGTTTTGAACAAGGAGGTTGCTGCTGGTTCAGTAACATCATATCCTCGTCACGAGATGTTGGATTTGGTTGTTGAGGATGGTGAGGCTCGCGGAATCATTGCTCGTAACTTGGTTACAGGTGAGTTGGAGCGCTTTGGCGCTCACGCAGTGGTTATCGCTACAGGAGGTTACGGAAATGTATTTTTCCTATCTACAAATGCAATGAACTCAAATGGTTCAGCAGCATTCCAGTGCTACCGTAAGGGAGCTGGAATGGCTAACCCTTGTTTTACTCAGATCCACCCTACATGTATCCCAGTTCAGGGAACACAGCAGTCGAAGTTGACATTGATGTCAGAGTCGTTGCGTAATGATGGACGTATCTGGGTTCCTAAGAATTTGAAGGATGTTGAGGCTATCCGTAATGGTTCGTTGAAACCATCTCAGATCGCTGAGGAGGATCGCGACTACTATTTGGAGCGTCGCTACCCCGCCTTCGGAAACTTGGTTCCTCGTGATGTTGCATCGCGTGCCGCTAAGGAGCGTTGCGATGAGGGTTATGGAGTTAACAAGACTGGTCTTGCAGTATTCCTCGACTTTAAGTCAGCTATCGAGCGTTTGGGCGAGAAGGTGATCGAAAAGCGTTACGGAAACCTGTTTGATATGTATGAGGAGATCACAGATGTTAGCCCTTACAAAGAGCCAATGATGATCTTCCCAGCGGTTCACTACACAATGGGTGGTACATGGGTTGACTATAACTTGATGACTACAGTAACTGGTCTCTACGCTATCGGTGAGGCTAACTTCTCAGACCACGGTGCTAACCGCCTCGGTGCTTCGGCATTGATGCAGGGTCTTGCGGATGGTTACTTCGTTCTTCCATATACTATTGGCGACTATTTGGCTAAGAAGATCCAAGCCCCTAAGGTCTCAACTGATACAGCAGCCTTTGAGAAGGCAGAGAAGGATGTTCAGGCTAAGATTGACCGATTGTTCTCAATCAAGGGTCAGCAGAGTGTAGATGACATCCACAAGAAGTTGGGTCACATCATGTGGGAGAATGTCGGAATGGCACGTAGCAAGGCATCTTTGGAGAGCGCTATCGAGCAGATTCAGGCGCTTCGCAAGGAGTTCTGGAAGGATGTTAAGGTTATGGGAGAGCCAAAGAGCTTCAATCAGGATCTTGAGAAGGCACTTCGTTTGGTTGATTTCCTAGAGCTAGGAGAGTTGATGGCTCGTGATGGATTGAACCGCGAGGAGTCTTGTGGAGGTCACTTCCGTGTTGAGCATCAGACCGAGGAGGGTGAGGCTAAGCGCGATGACGAGCAGTTTGTATATGCTGCTGTTTGGGAGTATATGGGCGAGGATAAAGCACCTGAGCTAACAAAGGAGGATTTGAACTTCCAGTTTGTTAAACCTGCACAGCGTAACTACAAGGATTAAATTTAATATTCTAAGACGATGAATTTTATTATTAAGATATGGCGTCAGAAAGACGCAAAGTCGCAAGGTAAGTTTGTAGAGTACCCGATTAAGGATATTTCAGCTGATAGCTCGCTCCTTGAGATGATGGATATTTTGAACAATGAGCTTATACATAAGGGCGAGGAGCCTATTGCGTTTGACCACGACTGCCGCGAGGGAATCTGCGGTATGTGTTCACTACACATCAACGGTCATGCTCACGGACCATCAACAGGTGTTACAACCTGCCAGATGTATATGCGTAAGTTCAAGGATGGTGAGACAATCACTATCGAGCCTTGGCGCTCGGCAGCCTTCCCTGTAATCAAGGATTTGGTTGTTAACCGCTACGCATATGATGAGATCCTTCAGGCTGGAGGTTTCATCTCTGTACGTACCAACTCTGTTCAGGATGCTAATGCAATTCCAATCGCTCAGGCTGATGCTGAGGAGAGTATGGATGCTGCAGCATGTGTAGGTTGTGGTGCTTGTGCTGCGACATGTAAGAATGGTTCGGCTATGTTGTTCGTTGCTGCTCGCGTAAGCTCATTGGCTAAGTTGCCTCAGGGACGCGTTGAGGGTGCTAAGCGCGCTAAGGCGATGATCGCTAAGATGGATGAGCTTGGTTTTGGTAACTGTACCAATACAAGAGCTTGCGAGATGGAGTGTCCAAAGAAGATCTCTATATCGCATATCGCACGTCTAAACCGCGAGTTCCTATCTGCAAAGATTAAGGATTAAGGGGATAGCATTGACTATTATTTTGAGGTGACCAAATTTTTTTGGTCACCTTTTTTATATTAATATTTTATAACTCAGAATTTTTGCTTAAATTCGCAAATAACAACCAAAAAACATTACTAATGAGAAAAAACTTACTAACAGGAGCAGTCGCTCTCGGGGCAGTTGCAACGATGAGCGCATGCCAGCAACCAGCTGCTAAGAGCAGCACGCAGCCCAATATTATTGTTGTTCTGCTCGATGACTTAGGTTCGGGAGATGTGGGATTTAATGGATGTCAGGATATTCCAACGCCCAATATCGACCGTATAGCGGATCAGGGTGTGCGATGTACAGATGCCTATATCACCGCTCCCTACTCGGGACCATCGCGAGCGGGTATATTAACTGGTCGTTATCAGCAGCGTTATGGTGTGGATGGAAACTCAGATATTCGTACAATGGAGGATCTGGAGATGATGCGTGGTGTGCCGGTGAGTGAGGTGCTTATCTCGGAGGTTCTTAAGGAGCAGGGGTATAAGACCGCATGCATCGGAAAGTGGCATTTGGGCGAGCATCCTAGTATGTGGCCCCAAGAGCAGGGTTTCGACTACTTCTATGGCTTCTCTGGTGGTGGGTACTCCTATTGGGGTGATCGAAATAAGAATAAACCCTATTGGATTCAAGAGAATGGGGTGGAGATCATGCCAACTAAACAGACCTATATCACCGATGACTTCTCTAATAAGGCGGTTGACTTTATCGATAAAAACGCTAAGGCGGGAGATCCATTCTTTATCTATCTAGCATATAATGCACCACACTCGGGACTCAATGCTCCTCGCAGGTATCTAGAGCGCACAGAGCATATTGCAAATCCTGAGAGGTCGATCTATGGAGCTATGATTATGGCTGTTGATGATGGTCTTGGATGGATCTGGGAGTCGTTGGAGCGTAATGGTATAGCAGATGATACGATCCTTATCTTCTTGAGCGATAATGGTGGAGCATCACACAGCTACTCGATGAACTACCCCCGTCGCGCACGTAAAGGTAGGATGTATGATGGAGGAACAAAGACCCCATTTGCAATGTGCTGGGGTGATAATATCAAGGCTGGATCGCTCTACGATAAGACCATTTCATCGCTCAATATCTTCCCTACTGTTGTGGCTGCTGCAGGTGCTGATCTATCGCAGTTGACTCAGTTGGAGGGTGTCGATATGATGCCATATTTCAATGGTTGTAACAGCGGTGTGCCTAATGATAGGCTCTATTGGCGTGTTTGGGGTGGTCGTGAGTATGCTATGCGTAGCGGCGACTATAAGATCGTGAAGAACTACTATGATGATACCGTTGAGCTATATAACCTTAAGAGTGATCCGGGCGAGATATATAACATCGCAGATAAGCAGCCAGAGATAGCGGCTAAGTTGAATAGCGAGTATATGGAGTGGGACTCAGAGATCATGGAGCCAAGGTGGTTGGATAAGCATGGTCCAAACCTTGAGCGCGACCACGCCGAGTGGCTTAAGATTCGCGAGAAGGCTTCAGGGAATAGATAGACTCTCCCTTGCCTATATAATTATAGAGGCTCATACTTTTAGTTCAAGTAGATCTGGCTAAAAGTATGAGCCTCTAAATTTACATCTGTTGCTAATATTATCTATATGCCTTTGAAAAAGGTATTCCGCAACGGTTTGGAGGAGATTTAGAGGTGGTTGTCAAATACCTGTCATTATATCTAATTGTAATAAAATTACATCGAAAATTTGCTAATTTAACTAATTTTGATATATTTGCACATAATCACACTGTTAAAAATTTACTATTATGAAACTTCTCAATCACTTCACTAACAGTAGATACGTTCCGAGGATTGGTCTAATTACCTCCATTTTCATCATCCTTGCGACCGTAACAATGAGCTACAAGAGCAGATACCCCGAGGGGGTTGAACTCATAGCAAATAGTCAAACTTCCCTCTACTTTAAACACTTTGACGCCACTAAAACAATCAACCGCGGAGAGAGAGTCACCTTTATGGGCTTCGATGACGAGGCTAGTCTCGATGGTAATAAATTGGGGCAGATCTTCTGGGTAACCACATCAAAGGGTGAGAGAGGTTATGTTTTGCAGGAGGATTTTCTCGCTGAGGCTGTTGTGCGTCAAACCTCTGGTTTCGGAGCTAAAAACATCCCAGAGGAGCTGTCGAGCCTAAAGAGGGGTGACAGAGTGTCAATAGTAGCTAGAGAGATAGATGGCTTAAGCGTCTACTATACAGTGAGGGCAGCGGATGGCTCACAAGGAAAACTCCACTCAAAGAGCCTCTATAACGACATCTCGATTGAGAACTTCGAGTATAAGGTTCATGGACAGGTACAGGGCAAATACTACCTCTCGCTCGAAAAGTTTGAAAGTGAGTATGTTGGTAGTAGCTTTTTGCAGGCAGAGCAACTCTATCGTCGTGCAGATTTCATCATGGCGATGGGTAGCACTACCGAGGCACTCTTCCCCCTCTATGTCATCGATAAAGAGGCGGGTGTTAGCTTCTCTCCTGTAATCAAGTATCAAAATGGGGAGTATCTCAGCTATGAGCGTGCAAAAGAGGAGGATCTGTCGTTTGTCGTAGGGTGGATCCCGTTCCTAAATAAGATTATCGACTCCGATCTCTTGTCGCGAATAATCAGCCAAACAAGCTACACCACAGACTTCGATCTAAACTTTGAAAGTACAACCTTTACGGTGATATTCTTCATTCTATTGCCATTTGGACTATTGGCAATATTTATGTGGTTTATACTCACCGCTACACTGCCTGCTCGTATTCTTGCAGCTCTTACATATCTACGCTTCCCACTCATTTTCGTTAGCAATAAGATGCTCTACCGCCTAGCACTGCTGCTCACACTGCCGATGATCTATCTCTGGACAGTGATGATGATCGTCTACGGAGTACCATGGTGGATAGCTATCCCCGTCAATATCTGGTTCTCGAAACGTTTCCTTAGTAAGTTCTATGACTTCTGCGATGATTACCCAAGTCTACGATGCCCTAAGTGCAAATCTCTCTATAGGATTGAGTGGATCGATGAAGAGATAGTAGGTAACCATCAGGAGTGGGGCGAGGTTGTTGTTAAGGGAGCTATGATCGACTCCAATACTACGGAGTCAACAAGCTGGACAAATGTCACCACCAGAACCATGCGAGGTGGTACAGAGGTCAGCTCCAGCACAAGAAGAGAGGATGTTACCGACCATAGACATCTCACTGAAACCTATAAGATGGATGTGTATAAGGTTCTATATGATGTCGATGAGATGGAGAATATCTACCAATGTAAATGTTGTAAACATGAGCAGCGCACCAGCTTTAATGACCCCAAAGAGGTAGATCGACAATTCAGCCACTCTTTTACCAAGGACGAGACTAGAACTTTCTCCACTAGGCGGTGGTTCTAATAAAATTATAAGCCCCAAAATGCTATAGGGCAGCCTAGCCTATCTCAAGAGCTGTAGTATCCATAACCTTTAGATCGCTGGGTTGAGGCGTTGAGGAGCAGAGAGATTGATGGGTACTTCCCGCTTTGAGATATATCCTCAATCTCGGGGAGTAGCCGTTTATCTAATGCGCCGGCGCGAATGACAAAGAGTGATGCATCGCAGTGTTGTGCGATTATTGAGGCGTCGGGGAGGATCTCTACTGGTGGCGAGTCGATGAGGATGTAGTCATACTGCTCGCGCAGGGTAGATATTAGGGTGTGGAGTCGACTGCTCAGTAGTAGCTCTGCTGGGTTTGGTGGGATTAGACCTGCCGGGATAATATCTAATAGGGGGTGGTGTTCACCCTTAATGATGATCTGTTCAAGATCTGAGCATTTGCCACTGAGGTAGCTGCTTAGACCTTGAACACCTCTTTTTGAGTATCTACTAAGTGTCGATTTGCGTATATCGCCATCGATCATCAGAATACGCTGCTCTCGTAGAGCCATGCACATCGAGAGGTTGGCGGTGATTAGGCTCTTGCCGCTGTTGGGTAGTAGAGAGATTGTCTGTAGTACCTTGTTGGAGGTGGAGTCGAGGATAAAGTCGAGGTTGCTCCTCACAACTCTAAATGCTTCGTTGACCGCCGTACGATCATTTGCATTGACAATAATCTTATTCTCTACCTTTGTGTTTATCAATGGTATTGAGCCTATGATGGGGATATTGAGAGACTCAATATCCTTTACGCTACGCACGGTGCTATCTATCGACTCGCGAGCGAAGAGATAGCCTGCTGGTGCAGCAATGCCGAGTGCAAATGCAATCATGAGGGTGAGTGGGGCGCTGTGGTCTATGGGGTGTGAGGAGCCTGCTGCATATTCAATGACCTTTGAGTAGGAGGGGATGAATGCGCTGTTTAGTTCGCTCTCTTCGCGTTTCTGTAGTAGGAAGAGGTATAATCTCTCTTTGATTGAGCGTTGACGATCGGTGTTGAGCAGGAATAGCTCCTGTGCTGGTTTTGATGATAGCTCTTGATTGCTCTGCTCTAGCTCTCGTTTATAGTTTTGAGACTGGATGGTGAGGGATGTCAATAGCTCCTTTATAGATAGCTGAAGGAGCTGTCGTTGTTGATCTATCTGTTCGTTTATTGTTGCAATAATGGGGTTTGAGGTGGTGCTGCTTGTCTGTAGTGTTGCGGCTCTTCTTACCAGTTGGTTGTAGTTGTCGATTAGTTTAGTTATTGTTGGTGAGCCTAGTGAGATGTAGTTGGGCAGGTAGTCGTTGCTACGTGTGCGACTCTCTGTGTGGCGCTGGATATATTTGACTATCGCTAGTTGATTCTCTATCTGCATCAATTGAAGGGTACTCTCTGATGAGTTTTGGAGGTTGAATGCTGTTGCTGAGCCTATGTCGGGGATTAGGTTGTCACTTTTGTAGTTTGATATTAGTTGATCGACACTCTTTAGCTCGCTCTCTATCTTTGATAGTCGTTTGTTGATAAAGTCGGTCGAGAGGGAGTTGGTAAGCTCTCTCTCTGTGTACCAGCTCTCGTTGTAAACCTTTATTAATGTATTGAGAATATCTTCCGCTTTGTGTGGAGTGGTGGATGCTAAGGAGAGGTCGATGATTGAGCTTGATGGGCTGCGTTGGGTGATCTTGAGGCGGGATAGATAGTTGAGGGCTGTTGAGGTGGCGAACTGTTTTTTGTAGTGGAATAACCTCCCTTTTTTTATCTCTGTGACCTTTTCGATCACTAGTAACCCTCCATCTAGCTCTATCGCTAAACCGTAGCTGCCCTCTATATTGGGCTGTTTGTGGTTGTTAATGGTTATATCTCGGAGTGAGAAACCCCTCTCCGACTCTGTGAGTAGATCAAACTCAACTCTGCTACCCTCAAAGTGGTCGCATAGGGTGATCTTTAGTGGTGAGATCTGATATAGTTCGATCTGGCGAAAGGGTGATAGACGCTCGTGAATAGATACATTTAGCGATAGGTGATCTACCACCCTCTCCATTAGGGGTGGGGTAGATAGTGTGTATATCTCATTGGTGAGGTTGTTGCTTGTCTTTGTGATGCCGGCACTTGAGAGTGCCATCTGGGTTATGTCGACATCGACATCCTTTATTATTATCGATGCTTGACGTAGATATGTAGCTGGGGTGATGTGGAGGTAAACTAACCCCGCTGCTAAACATATAGCTATACATATAGTGAAGAGCTTGATGTTTTTGATGAGGTGGTCGTATAGTGTACGTAGGGTAATCATAGTTATATTGATTTTTAATTAATCTTTATCTCTATTGCATTTTCCGTGCCACTTTGCAAAGTCCAAAATAAAGTAGTATATTTGTATATGGCAAAAGCGACGATTTATAATGCGAGTGCTGGTTCGGGAAAGACCTATCAGCTGGCGTACAAGTATGTTAAGGAGGTGATCCGTACACCTGCGAGTTATCGTAATATTTTGGCGGTGACCTTTACAAATAAGGCTACCGAGGAGATGAAGAGCCGTATCCTGCGACAGATAGTTAAGTTAGCCTCTGGTGAGCGGAGTGATTATATGGATGCGTTGTGTCGTGAGCTTCCGTTTAGTGAGGATCAGATTAGGCAGCGCGCTGTAGAGGCGCAGGGGTATATCCTTCATGACTACTCTCGCTTTGCTATCTTAACTATCGATACCTTTTTTCAACGTGTGTTGCGCGCCTTTATTCAGGAGATAGGTGTAGATATTGGGTATAGCCTAGAGATCGATAGCGGATCAATTGTCGAGCAGAGTGTAGATGAGTTGATTGAGCAGATCAATAGTCGCGAAGAGCTGCGTGGATGGTTGATCGAGTCGATCAATGAGCGCGTTGAGCAGGGGCAGGGATGGGATATTCGTCGAGATATAGTGGCTCTGAGTGGGCAGATCTTTAATGAGAGGGCTATAGAGGCTTTCGGTGAGCATAGTCGCGAAGAGCTTGTAGAGTCGATTGGTCGGCTTGGGACAGAGGTTGATGATATAATGGGTCAGATTGTCGATATTTCTCGCGAGGCTCAAAGGGTTATGGAGAGCGGGGGTGTGGGCTGCGATGATTTTAAATATGGCTCAACATCGGCTGTGCAGATCTTCCGGCGATACCTTGCTGGGGAGATGGCTAAACCATCGAAACGTAGCCGTGCGGCGTGTGTAGATATTTCTATCTTGGCAAAGAGCAGATCGGCTGCCGAGGCTGTAGCTGCTCAGATCCAACCACTCCTTATTAATGCTGTTGAGCTGATCGATAGAGTTCAGATACTTCAAAATACACTCCAATTATATCGCGATAATATGCGTAGTTTTGCTCTGTTGAGCGATCTCTACGATATGGTTAAGCGGGTGTGTGGCGATCAAAATACGATGCTGCTCAACCAGACTAGCACTCTGTTGGGGGCATTTATAAATGAGGCTGATGCCCCCTTTATATATGAGAAGGTGGGTAGTCGGTATAGTCGGTTTATGATCGATGAATTTCAAGATACTTCGCGTCGTGAGTGGGGTAATTTCCTGCCTCTACTGCGTAATGCTATCTCTCAGAGCGATAGTGATGAGGAGCCGATACTTATCGTTGGAGATATTAAGCAGTCGATATATCGCTGGCGCGGAGGTGATTGGCGGCTGTTGGGGGTCGAGGCGCGAGGTGATTTGGGTCGTGGTGAGACCGAGGTGATCGATATGGCGAATAACTATCGGTCGCTCCCGCGTATAGTTGAGTTCAATAATGAGATTATCTCGCGAGTGATTGAGCATGTGAGTGGCGATCTGGAGCAGGATCTGGAGCAGGCGGTTACCGATGGAAGTATCGATCGAAGCCTCTATGGTGAGTTGCGTTCGACAATTGTCAATGCCTATCGCGACCATAAGCAGCACTCACCCAGTGGGGATATGGAGAGCGGTGTTGTTGAGGTGGTTAGCTATGAGGAGGAGCCACCGCTGATCGAGAGGGTGTGTGGGGCTATAGATAGAGGGTATAGACCATGTGATATACTTATTCTTACGCGTACCGGTCGCGATGCCGCTTTAGTGGCGAAGATCCTACTTGAGTTTAAGGCTGCAAATAGGGATGAACGGTATAATTTCGATGTGATGACGCAGGAGGCGTTGGTTATTGGGGCATCTGCTGTGGGTCGCTTTGTTATTGCGGTGATGATGCTCTCGGCTAATCCTGAGGACTCTATTCAGCGCGCTGTATATAATCAGTTCCTCGGACGTGAGTATCTTAATTGTGAACTCTCCTCTAGTGAGTTGGAGCTTCTGGGTAGGATAAAGATGCTCTCTCCGATAGAGGCTTTTGAGAGTATTGTCATCGAGTATGATCTTAGTCGAGAGGTGAGTAATATCGCATATATTCAGGCTCTTCACGATCAGGTGATTAACTTTAGCAATAGTAGAAGTTGCGATCTGCGACTCTTTGTTGAGTGGTGGTGGGAGAAGGGGCATAAGAGATCTATCTCCGTTGAGCGTAGCGAGAGCGCGATAGAGGTACTGACCATACATAAGGCTAAGGGGTTGGAGAAGAGGGTTGTGATTATCCCCTATTGCGACTGGGCTATGGAGCAGCGTGCTAGCGGTGCTATACGTCCGGTGGTGTGGTCTCAAGAAGAGAGCTACTATGGCGGTCTATTCCCTGTCTTTTATCGTAAGAGTATGGGTAACTCACTCTTTGCTGCCGACTATCATCGTGAACGGGTCTACTCTGTTTTAGATAGCATAAATCTATTATATGTGGCATTAACGCGTGCTGTGGAGTCTCTGCATATCTTTCTGCCGGTGGGCAAGAGGGGGTTTGATAAGAGTGTGGGTCGGGTGATGTGTGATGTGGTGGGGGCGATGGCTCAGCCGGGTGGCGATGGAGATCAGCTCTACCTTAGCGGCGATCCAAGTAGAGGCGCCGTTTCAGAGTCGCATAGTGTGGGGGGTGAGACATTCATTATGGATAGATACCTCAGCTCTCCAACGCAATTGCGCCTATGCATAAAACCAGAACGAGGGGTTAAACTCTCTACGCCTCGCGAGATGGGGGTGTTGCTACACTCCGCCTTTGAGGGGGCAAGGAGGATCGATGATGTGGTGCAGCGACTCTCTGTTATGCGTACCAATGGAGATATTAGCCCCGATGAGCATTGTCGGTTGTTGGAGTCGTTGGATCGGGTGAGTGGGGATAGTTATCTCGCTGAGTGGTTTGGTGATGGTTGGGATGAGGTGCTGTGCGAGCGCGAGATTATCACCCCTAAAGGTGATAGGTTGCGTCCCGATAGGGTGATGATAAGCGGTAAACGGTGTGTGGTTGTCGATTATAAATTTGGAGAGGTCGATGATGCACGACACTCTAAGCAGATGGCGCGATATATCTCGATCCTTTCGCAGATGGGTTATGCCCCAGTGGAGGGGTATGTGTGGTATGTTGGGGCTAAGGGCGCCTCTCTCGTATCATCAATACACTAAGCTCGTAGAGGAGATAGAGCGGTAGCGCAACGATACTAAGTGTGAAGGGGTCTCCCGTAGGGGTGATGATCGCGGCGATGATAATCACAACAACAATGGCGTGACGGCGATACTGCGTGAGCATCGATCGGTTGATAACCCCGAGTATAGATAGTAGCCACATCATTAGAGGTAGCTCAAAGGCTATCCCCATAGATATAATTAGCGTAATGAAGTTATCTATATAGGAGGTGAGCGAGATGGTGTTCTCGATGGTGCTGCTGATCTGATATGACGCTAAGAATCGTAGCGCCATAGGGTAGACCATAAAGTAACCCAGTGCCACGCCGACAAAGAACATCACCGTGCCAAGGATAAAGGCAAAGCGAATACCTCGTCTCTCGTGAGTATAGAGCGCCGGGGCAAGAAATCGCCACACCTCATAGAAGAGGTAGGGTACGGTGGTGACCACGGAGAGGTAGAACGCTGTTGAGATATGGATGAAGAATGGTGCTGCAAGCGCAATATTTATCAGCGTTATGTTAAACTCCTCGGTAAAGAAGCTGCCACTTACATTTAGCCTCTCGCCTATGTAGCGCAGAAGTTTGTAGAGCGGGAAGTCGTTGTTGCAGGGTGCTAATATAATGTTGTCAAATATATATGGCATAAAGATAAAGTAGAGGATAGCAAGAAGGAGCCATACCACGATAATTCGGAGCATGACACCTCGTAAATCCTCTAGATGATCCCAGAAACCCTTCATCATTTGCCAGAGCTACTCTTTTTTTTCTTTGTCGCTATTTATCTCGTCGTCGACTCTGTTGATCTCCTCCTTAGCCTCGTTCACCCCATCCTTGAAGCTCTTGACACCTTTTCCCAATCCACGCATCAACTCGGGGATCTTCTTCCCGCCAAAGAGCAGGAGTATAACTAGGGCGATGATTATCCACTCAGAACCTGAGGGTAGAAATCCGAATAATAAATTTGGCATAGTTGTAATTTTTTTATATCTTTTTGTGTCTTTTTGTGTCTCGGGTTACATGGGTTCTTTGAACCCACCGCCCTCAATGCGATTTTTTATTGAAAAATCGCTTTTATTGAGTGAGGGCGGTCGTCTGGGGCTGCCCTGCGCGGGCGGCGGCGGGGTGCTCCCCGCTGAGCTGGAGAAACTTTGTTTCTCCTTTTTTGCTCAAATACTCTTGCTTTGTTTCTCCTTTTTACTCAAATACTCTTGCTTTGTTTCCGAAGTAGGGGTATGAGTCCCATATCTCTGGGTTGGTCAAGCGGGGATCTTTATCCTCCTTCAAAACCCTGAATAACTCATCCTCTAACTCCTTTAATTTCTTTGCATATTTAGGGTTATCCGCTAGGTTAACCATGCACCCTCTATCCTCCTTGAGGTTGTAGAGCATCTGCTGTGGTCGCTTAGCTATCGCATGGTCGGTAAATGGTGCTAACTCTAAATTCTTACCATCGAGAACTGTCAACAACTCAGCCTTTGATGGCGACCAGTCAATGTCGGCATATGAGTAGACACTCTTTGTCTCTCCGTTTTTAGTTGTTATCGCCTTGGGATCCCCCGCAGGTTCACGGTCTGGTTCAAAGTTGTGAACATAGAGCCAATCACCTAGGCGTATTGAACGCGCTGGATAGCCCAATCCATCCTTGCGGGCATAGGCGTGACCCTCGCGACCCGAGAGCGCGCGGTTAGGGAGCTTAGCCCCCCTTTTGCCCTGTAGCCAATCGACCATCGATACACTAGACATATTAGCTATCTGCTTGTTCTTTGATCCAGCGGCATCGAGGAATGTCGCGGCAAGGTCGATCGTTGAGACCACTTCATCGCAAACCTTAGGAGCTTTGATCTTGTCGCCCCAGCAGATAGCGAAGGGGACGTGAACACCTGCATCGTAGCATGTTGCCTTAGCCGATGGGAAGGGCATTCCATTGTCGGCGGTTACAACAATGAGGGTATTATCCAACTCTCCGCGCTCCTCAAGAAGTCGCAACATATCCCCTAGATGTTTGTCGAACCACTCCACCTCAAGGTAGTAGTCGAGAATATCGCCACGGATGACTGGTGTGTCGGGGAGGTATGGAGGTACGTATGCATCAGATAGTTGTTTGTCGCTCCTCTTCCATCCATCTTTTTCATATCCGCGGTGAGCCTCCTTGCCGCCATACCAGAAGCAGAAGGGGTCACCCTCTTTACGAGCATCGAGGAAAGCCTCGAAGTTCTTTGAGTAGTCGTAGGAGTGCATGCCGGTGAATGGCGGTTTGCACTCATGTATGTCGTAGGCTTTGCCTGCGGGGTTATCCTCTCTGAATTTGTTCCAGTTGCCGGGACTCCATCCCTTGCCGGTCATACCAACGTGATAGCCCTCCTCCTTTAGAATATCTGTATATGTAATCAACCCCTCGGGGAAGTACGACCCATGTGTTCCACCCTCGCGTACCTCCCATGTGTAGAGACCGGTGAGCAGCGATGCTCGTGAGGGGCTACTACCCGGAGAGGTGACATAACCATTGTTGAATAGAACGCCACGTTGAGCCACCTCGTCAAAGGCGGGTGTCTTTAGCCCCGATGCTCTGTAGGCAGACATATAGGGATAGGATATATCATCGGCAATGGCGAAGAGAATATTAGGTCGTTTATTCTCATTAGCGACACTACAGCTTACGGCAACTATCCCAATGGTTGTAAGTATAGTTTTCATTGTTTGTTATGTGGTTTGTTGATAATTGATTGCTAAGGTAGCAAAAAAAAAGGAAATTACTATTTTTTTCAAAAAAAATCACTGTTATTTGTGTAACATTGGAAAATTATTTCTATCTTTGTCGCTGATTCATTTAAAGGTACGCAATTTGATGTGTAGGCTAGGGTGGGTCGTTAGATGTTACAAAAAAAGAGATAATTAATTAATATTTAAACACAAATTAAAAACATGGCAACAATTGATTTGAGTAAGTATGGTATCGTAGGAAATGCGGAGATCGTACACAACCCAACTTATGAGCAGCTTTTCCAGGCTGAGATCGATCCATCAAACGAGGGATTCGAGAAGGGTATTTTGACTACTACTGGTGCAGTAGCGGTTGATACTGGTAAGTTCACTGGTCGCTCTCCTAAGGATCGCTACATTGTTAAGAATGCAGCTTCTGAGCAGATTTGGTGGGATGGTACTATCAACAAGCCAGTTTCTGAGGATGTATGGAGCAGCCTTAAGGATTTGACTATGGGTCACCTTTCAGAGTCTAAGAAACTTTATGTTGTTGATACATTCTGCGGAACAAACGAGGATACTCGCATGAAGGTTCGTTTCGTAATGGAGGTTGCATGGCAGGCTCACTTCGTAACAAACATGTTCATCCGTCCATCTTTGTATGAGCTAGAGAACTATGGCGAGCCAGATTTCGTTGTTCTTAACTCATCTAAGATCACTAATCCTAACTGGAAAGAGCAGGGTCTTAACTCAGAGGTTTACGTAGTATTCAACCTTGAGGAGAAGATGCAGATCATCGGTGGTACATGGTACGGTGGTGAGATGAAGAAGGGTATGTTCGCAATGCAGAACTTCTACCTTCCATTGAAGGGTATCGCTTCTATGCACTGCTCTGCTAACGTAGGCGAGGATGGCGATGTAGCTGTATTCTTCGGTCTTTCAGGAACAGGTAAGACAACTCTTTCTGCAGATCCTAAGCGTTTCTTGATCGGTGACGACGAGCATGGTTGGGACAACCACGGAGTATTCAACTACGAGGGTGGTTGCTACGCTAAGGTTATCAACCTAAGCCAGGAGCAGGAGCCAGATATCTGGCGTGCTATCAAGCGCGATGCTTTGTTGGAGAACGTAACAGTTCTTGAGGATGGTACTATCGACTATGTTAATGTTAAGACTGAGAACACTCGTGTATCTTACCCTATCTACAACATCAGCAAGATCGTTCTTCCATCACGTGCAGGACACGCTAAGAAGATCGTTTACTTGTCAGCAGACGCATTTGGAGTATTGCCTCCAGTTTCAATCCTTGACGATGCACAGGCACAGTACCACTTCCTTTCTGGATTTACATCTAAGTTGGCAGGTACAGAGCGTGGTATCACTGAGCCAGTTCCATCATTCTCTCCAGCATTTGGTGAGGCTTTCTTGACTCTTCACCCAACAATGTACGCACAGCGTTTGGTTGAGAAGATGGAGGAGCATGGTGCTGAGGCTTACCTTGTAAACACAGGATGGAACGGAACAGGAAAGCGTATCTCTTTGAAGGATACACGTGCTATCATCGATGCTATCATCGACGGTTCAATCCACGATGTTGAGACTGTACACATTCCAATCATGAACTTGACAGCTCCAAAGTCATTGCCCGGAGTATCTGACATCCTTGACCCACGTAACACATATGCTGATGTTTCAGTATGGGAGGAGAATGCTAAGAAGCTTGCAGGAATGTACTTGAAGAACTTCGAGCAGTACTGTGATAACGATGCTGCTAAGGCGCTTATCCCAGCTGGACCACAGTTGTAGTCCCTGCTATATTATTGAGAGGGTAGACGAGAGTCTACCCTTTTTTTGTTGAGGGTGACTAATAAGTCCCCGACCTGTCATGCTGAGCGAAGCGAAGTTTCATATTGTCGTCTAAAGACCTTGCGAGATACTTCGCTTCGCTCAGCATGACAGCCTTTAGTTAATATTCTTTGACTTGAGTTCACCCTCAGTTTTACTCAGTATTTCTTAGCAACTATAGCAACTTTTATAGCAAAAGGTTGTTATTTAAAAAAAAAATAATTACATTTGTGTTAAAATCAATTTATTCCTATGAACACAAAAGTACAAGAAATCTTCGGTGCGAAGTTTGGTGGTAAGGGGTTGCTATACGCAGCTCCCGGACGTATTAACCTTATTGGTGAGCATACAGACTACAATGACGGCTTCGTCCTTCCCGGCGCTATAGATATGGGTATCGTAGCCGCAATTAAGCCAAATGATAGTGGACTCGTTAGAGCATACGCTATTGACCTTGATGAGTCTGCTGAGTTTACTCTTGGTAGCGAGGAGCTGCCTGAGCAGAGCTGGATGAGATATATCTTTGGCGTCTGCACTGAGTTTGCTAAGAGAGGGTATAATGTTGAGGGTTTTGATGCCGCTTTCTCAGGTGATCTACCTGCGGGAGGTGGTTTGTCATCTTCAGCTGCTTTGGAGTCGGCATTCGGTTTCGCTTTGAGCGATATGTTTAATGGTGGCACAATCGACAGATTTGAGTTGGCTCGTATCGGTCAGGCTACTGAGCATAACTACTGCGGTGTGAAGTGTGGAATCATGGATCAGTTCGCTTCGTTGTTTGGTGCTAAGAACCAGCTTATCCGTTTGGATTGCCGCTCGATGGAGTATGAGTACTTCCCATTCGAGAGTAGCGACTATAAGTTGGTATTGATTAACTCTAGGGTTAAGCATGAGTTGTCAGACTCTCCATATAATAAGCGTCGTGAGAGCTGCGAGAGGGTGGCTGCGGCGTTGGGCAAACCATCGTTGCGTGGTGTATTGTGGGATCAGGTTGTCGCTTTGGGGGATAAGATCTCTGATGAGGATCGTAGCCGTGCAAAGTTTGTTGTTGGCGAGGAGCAGAGGGTTTTGGCTGTCTGTGAGGCGTTGGGCAAGGGCGACTTCGAAAGTGTTGGTGCGCAGATGTATGCTACTCACGAGGGTCTATCAAAGGATTACGATGTTAGCTGTGTTGAGCTTGACTTCTTGAATGATGTCGCTAAAGAGTGTGGTGTTACAGGATCACGTATCATGGGTGGTGGCTTCGGTGGCTGCACAATCAACCTTGTGAAGAACGATAAATATTCAAACTTTATCAGCGAGGTGACTCTACGTTTCAAGGAGAAGTATGGTATCGATGCAGGTGTTATCGATGTCGTAATCAGCGATGGCGCACGTAGAATAGAGTAAAGTGGCTAGAAGTTAGAAGCTAGAAACTAGAGAATAGAGGTTAGAGAATAGAGATTATATAATATAAGGTAAAAAGATGAAACCAACACTATTTGTACTTGCTGCTGGTATGGGAAGCCGTTATGGTGGACTAAAGCAGTTGGACGGCGTCGGACCTAACGGCGAGACAATCATGGATTACTCGATCTTCGATGCTATCCGTGGCGGATTTGGAAAGGTTGTATTTGTTATACGTAAGGATTTTGAGGCGGATTTCCGCGAGAAGATCTTGTGCAAGTATGAGAACCATATCCCTGTAGAGCTAGTATTTCAGGCTATTGACGATCTTCCAACAGGATTTACAGCTCCTGAGGATCGCGCTAAACCATGGGGAACAAACCATGCCGTATTGATGGGTAAGAGCGTTATCAACGAGCCTTTCGCAGTTATCAATGCTGATGACTTCTACGGTAGCGAGTCATTCGCAATCCTTGCTGAGGAGTTGATGAGCGTTGCTGGTACTAAGGGTAAGTACTCAATGGTAGGCTATAGAGTGGGTAACACATTGTCGGAGAGCGGCTCAGTAGCACGCGGTGTATGCGTAGCTGACGAGGGCGGTTTCTTGACTGATGTTGTTGAGCGTACAGCGATCGAGAAGATCGATGGTAAGATCAGCTTCACAGATGAGAATGGCGATGTTCAGACACTTGAGGAGAATACCCCTGTATCGATGAACATGTGGGGATTCACTCCAGACTACTTCGAGTACTCTGAGGAGATCTTCGTTGACTTCTTGTCTAAGGAGTTGAACAACCCTAAGTCGGAGTTCTTTATCCCATTGGCAGTCAACAAGTTGATCGGTGATGGCGTAGCTAGTGTTAAGGTTCTTGACACACCATCTAAATGGTTTGGTGTTACATACGCTGAGGATCGCCCATCTGTAGTTGCTAAATTGGCAGCATTGATGGATGGTGATAAGTATCCTACTTCACTTTTTAAGTAGTAGATTAACAGGCTGGCAAGCACCGAGGGCTGCCCTACGCGGGCGGCGGCGGTTTGCCAACCGCGGGGCTGGAGAAACTTTGTTTCTCCCTCTGTTGCACTTTTGGGCATATAACTTCGTTATATGATTTTAACGCTCAATAAATTAGACTCAAATAAATTTGGTCTATTTTATTGAGCGTTAAAATTTTGCAAACAGCTGAGAGCTGTTTGCACCCAAAAGTGAGTTGGCATGTTTAGGTGCGGTTATTGCCATGTAAACTATAGGGTATTAAAACAAGTATCTCGCAAGATCTTAAATTGATCTTGCGAGATACTTTGTTTTGCTCGTAATGTTATGATGCCATTACATAGTTGTTGGCAAATATATGCTTGATATTTACATTTCGGATTTGGGTACAAACACGAAGCGTTTGTAAGATTCTGTTTATCAATAAATCATCCAAATTCATTTGAGATGATTTATTGATAAACAGAATCTTAGAGCGAAGCTCTAAGCCCAAATCCGCAGGGGAAAGAGATGCAAAGCATCTCGCTAGCTCAGCGGGGAGCACCCCGCCGC
>JBCQTG010000032.1:0-22158 GCA_047178765.1 Rikenellaceae bacterium
TGCCGTAAACATTATCTACAGTAGAACACTCCCCCCCCCATATCTATCATGCTAAACTCTCTGCAATTTGCATTACCAATGAAAATAACTTTGCCCTAGCTACCAACTCGCTTTTGGGTACAAACATCTGAAAGATGTTTGTGAAATTTTAATTCTCAGTAATTTAGATCAAATTTATTTGAATCTAAATTACTGAGAATTAAAATCTTATAACTAAGTTATAAGCCCAAAAGCGCAAAAGAAGAGATGCAAAGCATCTCGCTAGCCCCACGGGTGGCAATCCGCCCGTCGGAGACAGCTCTCAGTGCTTGCTCACAAATGACCCTCGACCCAATTAGTAAGTTCGACAAACTCAGCGACAGAGAGTCGTTCAGCGCGGAGGGTAAAGAATGGATGTACTGCGCCGCCGAAGTCGCCAAAGGCTGATCGCAGGGAGTTGCGAAGCATCTTGCGTCTCTGTCCGAAGGATGCCTTAACAACCTTAACGAAGAGTTGTTCGTTGCATCCGAGTGACTCTACGCCATTACGGCGCATTCTAATCACGGCGCTCTTAACCTTTGGTGGAGGGTTAAAGACCTTCTCATTAACTGTAAAGAGGTACTCAATATCATACCACGCCTGCAGCAAGACGCTAAGTATACCATACTCCTTACTTCCGGGTGGTTCAGCCATACGCACAGCCACCTCGCGCTGGATCATCCCGACACACTCGGGGACGAGGTCTCGGTTCTCCACAACCTTAAAGAATATCTGTGACGATATATTATATGGATAGTTACCTATTATACTCACGCCATTGGGGAACTGCTCGCGCAGATTCATCTTAAGGAAATCACCCCCAATAAGACGAGGGGTGAACTCAGGGAAGTGTTCATGTAGATACTCCACACTCTCTTTATCTATCTCTGCGCCCCACGTCACGAGATCATCTCTCTGCAACAGGAACTGGGTGAGAACACCCATACCACACCCCACCTCTAGGGCGGTCACGGGCTGATCTGCCGATCCGCCCTCCAACGACTCCGCGATCTTACGCGCAATATTTAGATCAATCAAAAAATGTTGACCCAACGACTTCTTTGCTCTAACGCTCATTATAACTTTTTACGAAATAGATCAACTCCCCTGCTCACAAAGGAACTTGATTCGGACTAGGCGTATCTCCTCCTCAGAGTAGTCTCCACCCAGCTCAGCTATCGCCTCGTCGAGTGAGTCTGACGCTGCATCCTCCTTAAAGTAGAGGTATATATCCTCCACCTTCTCCTCATCCATATATCTTGAGATGTAGTATGATAGATCGAGCTTTGTCCCCGAATTTACAATACCCTCAATCTCACTCAACACCTCCTCAGTATCGAGGTTCTTTGCACGTGCAATATCCTCAAAGTCCATCTTCCTATCAACCGACTGGATGATAAAGATCTTGTTTCCCGACTTATTAGCCACCGACTTAACAACCATATCCTGCGCGCGCACAATCTCACGCTCCTCGACATAGTTGCGAATTAGCTCGACAAACTCCGCTCCATACCTCTTCGCCTTGCCTACGCCAACGCCCGATATGCTCTGTAGCTCCTCGATGGTGATGGGGTACTGCATCGACATATCCTCCAGTGATGGATCTTGGAAGATCACAAATGGGGGTAGGTTCTCCCTCTTAGCGACTGATCGGCGGAGCGACTTAAGCATATTAAACAGCTCCTCATCAGCGGCACCGCCTCGTGATGCTTGACTAATCACCTCCTCCTTCTCTCTCTTCTCGTAGTCATGGTCCATCGCTATACGTACACTCGTAGGGTTAGCGATAAACTCCTCGCCCCTCTTGTTGATCGATATTAGACCATAGTTCTCTATACTCTTATCAATCAACCCCATCACCAGCGCCTGACGCATAACGGCAACCCAATACTTTGCCCCCTTCTCTGTTCCCTCACCGAAATTGGGGTGTTCGTTGTGTCCGTAGCTCTTTACCAGTGCAGTTGTTTTGCCGACCAATACATTAATCAGATAGTCCGATTTAAACTTATCACCGAGTGAAGTTAACACCCTTAATACAAGCGCAATACTATCACCCACCTCAACCTTTGGTTTAGGGTCCATACAGTTGTCACAGCTGCCGCAATTCTCGTGGTCATACTGCTCGCCAAAGTAGTGAAGCAGCGAGATACGCCTACACATCGAACTCTCAGCATAAGAGACCGTCTCGCCCAAGAGCAATCGACCGATCTCCTGCTCAGCAACGGGCTTACCCTGCATAAACTTCTCCAGCTTCTGAATATCCTTATAGCTATAGAACGTTAAACAGTAGCCCTCGCCACCGTCACGCCCCGCGCGTCCAGTCTCCTGATAGTAACCCTCCAGCGACTTCGGTATATCATAGTGTATCACATAGCGCACATCGGGCTTGTCGATACCCATTCCAAAGGCGATAGTAGCCACAATAACATCCACCCTCTCCATCAAGAAGTCATCCTGATTCTCCGCTCTCGTCTGAGCATCCATACCTGCATGGTACGCCTTAGCGCGTACATCATTTGCCAAGAGCAGCTCTGTCAGCTCCTCCACCTTCTTACGGCTTAAGCAGTAGATAATTCCACTCTTACCCTCGCGCACCTTGACAAACTTAATAATATCGTGGTCGATATTGTGCTTTGGGCGCAGCTCATAATATAGGTTTGGTCTGTTAAACGATGATTTAAAGACCGAGGCATCAGACATACCCAGATTCTTCTGTATATCAAGCTGCACCTTTGGGGTAGCCGTAGCGGTAAGCGCAATCAGAGGCGCATGACCTATCTCATTAATTATCGGACGTATACGTCTATACTCTGGTCGGAAGTCGTGTCCCCACTCCGAGATACAGTGTGCCTCATCAATGGCATAAAATGCCACCTTCACCTTGCGAAGAAACGCTACATTATCCTCTTTAGTGAGTGACTCAGGGGCAAAATAGAGCAGTTTGGTCTTTCCCGCAAGGACATCAGCCCTCACCTGCTGCACCGCACTCTTATTCAACGAGGAGTTGAGAAAGTGAGCCACACCCTCATCCTCAGAGAATGTACGCATAGCGTCAACCTGATTCTTCATCAAGGCGATCAGTGGCGAGATAATAATCGCCACACCCTCCATCATCAAGGCGGGCAGCTGATAACAAAGCGACTTTCCTCCCCCCGTAGGCATAAGCACAAAGGTGTCGTTGCCTCTCAATAGATTGGCAATAACCTCCTCTTGATTACCCTTGAACGATGAAAAGCCGAAGTGTTCCTTCAGCCTAGCCTTTAGTATTGTACTGTCATACACCTCCATTTCGCGCACTCAATTTAACCAATAAACATCTAATATTAAATGTAATACCCCCACAAAAAGATGGGGTTATCCAGAGACATTAAACTTACCCCTTAGTAAAGATATAAAAAAAATCCTTATTTCTATGCTATATTCAACAAAAATATTTGCAATCTATAATTTTTTATGTTGCGCCACTCTAGATAACGTAAAATATTGTATCTTTGGGCTATGATAAATAGAGAGAAAAATATATCACTAAGGGGTCGAAATAGCTTCGGTATTGAGGCTCAATGCAGTGAACTGATAGAGTTTGATCGACCATCTGATCTGGCAGAGATTTTCGCACCCGGCAACCACCCCCAGCGGTGGATGGTCATTGGAGGGGGTAATAACATCCTCTTCACAGGCGACTACGATGGAGCGATCATAACCTCACGTAGCGGAACAATCAAAATAGAGAGCAGCGATGAGCAGCATGCAATAATCGCCATTGATGGTGGCGCCGATTGGGATCAGGTCGTTGAGTGGAGTGTTCAAGAGGGGTTGTGGGGACTTGAAAACCTATCTCTTATCCCCGGTACTGCTGGTGCTGCGCCAATTCAGAATATCGGAGCCTACGGCGTTGAGCTTAGTGATACCCTACTCTGCGTTGATCTGTTTGACACCTCGACACTCACCACCTCTCGACTAAGCAGGGAGGAGTGTAGACTCGGCTACCGAGATAGCATCTTTAAGCGAGAGCTACGCGGTAGGGTCATCATCACCTCTATTCACCTTCGACTCTCATACACCCCCCAGCCCAGACTCGACTACGCCGATCTGAGGTCGAGGGTAGAGGAGCGAGGCGATGTAACGCTGCGATCGATACGTGAAGTAGTGTGTGAGATACGCAACTCTAAACTACCTGATCCCAAGGAGTTAGGTAATGCCGGCAGCTTCTTCAAAAACCCAATTATCGATCTCGATATAGCGGAGGGGCTGAAGAGCAGCCACCCCGAGATACCGATATATACAACCAGCGACCCCGCAAAGGTTAAGATCGCCGCGGGGTGGTTGATCGACCATGCCGGGCTAAAGGGTCTACGCGAGGGGAGTGTGGGGATGCACGCCAACCAAGCCCTCGTAATGGTCAACTACGGAGGGGCTACCGGGGCGGAGATTGTCGCCTTTGCACGCAAGGTGCAGCGCATTGTCGAGGAGCGCTTTGGGGTGGCGATCGACTGCGAGGTGAATATAGTGTAGGTGGTGCAATAATTACAGGAATTATCTACAACCACCAATAAAAACAGAGATTCGATACACCATCTTATAAATTTATTGTATCTTTGGTGCGAGATTAAAAGATATAGTCATGGTAAATCTTATAACAAACTTTAAAGAGTATATTAAAAACAACGCTCTGCTACAGCCAAATGATAGGGTTCTGTTGGCGGTATCGGGTGGAGTAGACTCGATGGTTCTGCTCGAACTCTTCTCTCATACCGAATATAACATAGGTGTAGCACACTGCAACTTCCAGCTGAGGGGGGAGGAGAGCGATGAGGATGAGTTACTTGTGGAGCAGGCTACTCAGAGGTATAATATACCCTACTACAACTGCCGTTTCGACACCCTAGCGGAGATGGAGCGTACGGGAGAGTCGATGGAGATGGCTGCACGCCGCCTACGTTACGCATGGTTTGATGAGCTGTGTGAGCGCTATGGCTACAGCGCTATCGCCGTAGCTCACCACTCCGACGACTCGATAGAGACATTCTTTATCAACCTGCTCAGAGGCACAGGGCTTCGTGGACTCGGCGGAATCAAACACCAATCGGGCAGGGTGGTGCGTCCGCTCAGCTTCGCTACACGTAAGTTGATTATGGAGTATGCAGCGACAAACCATATCCCCTACCGCGAGGACTCATCAAACCGCTCTACCAAATATCTACGCAATAAGATCCGCCTAGGTCTAGTGCCTCAAATACGCGAGATCAACCCTAAGTTCACCGAGCTGATGCGCGGGAATATCGATCGTCTACGCAGTGCGCAGAACTTCATCAGCCGATCGATAGAGAAGATCGCCGCTGCAACGATGAGCTGCAATGATGGTATATACACACTCGATGTGGAGTCGATAGATAGTGATCTACCACGTGAGTTTATCATATATGAGATCCTAAGTTCAAAGTTCACATTCAAAGGGGATGTGGTAGATGCTTTGATACGCTCGTTGAACAATAACTCAACGGGAAGTCGCTTCTACTCACGTGATTATGCGGCATATATCGACCGCGGAAAGGTGGTAATCTCAGCTATAGATAGCTGCGATAGCTGCTCGACAGAGGTTAGCCGCAACCAACAGCGTAGCTACTGCGCCAACTCAGTGTTGACATTTGAGTATATGGTTATCGACCTTATAAACAACCTCGATTGCGGGAGCGATGTCGCCCTATTGGATGCCGATAAGTTGAGCTTCCCGCTCACCTTAAGGCGCTGGAGCGAGGGGGATAGCTTCACCCCGCTGGGCATGAGTGGACGAAAAAAGGTTAGTGATCTGCTTATCGACCTCAAGCTATCTATGCCTGAGAAGCAGCGACAATTTGTCCTCTGCTCAGGGAAGGATATTGTTTGGGTTGTTGGGCGACGCATCGATGACCGCTTTAGGGTAGATGATGAGAGTGAGAATATAGTCAAAATAACAAAGGAGATGCTCTAATGGCTAAACAGCGGGTAGGTTTCAAGGAGTCATACAGCTCATATCTCACCCTGATCGAGACGATCGGTCGGGGCGAATATGCACCGATCTACCTATTGATGGGCGAGGAGAGTCTCTTTATCGACCGGGTGGCAAATACCCTTGCGGAGAGGGTCTTAACGCCCGAGCAGCAGAGCTTCAACCAGACGATTATCTATGGTCGAGATAGCGAAGCGGGGGTGGTGATTAACCTTGCGCGACAAGTCCCGATGATGGGTGGCAGGTCGGTAGTTATTATCCGCGAGGCACAGCATCTTAAGGGGATCGACAAGCTCTCGATATATGCACAGAAGCCCAACCCCGAGGCTGTAGTGGTGATATGCCATAAGGAGAAGAGCATCGATAAACGCTCTGCGCTCTACAAAGCGGTCTTAAAGAGTGGCGTAGTGCTAGAGTCTGTCCGCCCACGCGACTATGAGGTTGGGGGGTGGCTAACTGGGTTTCTCTCAGCTAAAGGGCTAAAGCTATCTCCAAAAGCGCTATCGATGTTAACCGATAACCTAGGTAGCGACATCACCAAGATTGAGAGCGAGATAGATAAGCTGCTACTCGCACTCCCCGAAGGGAGCAGCGAGATAAATGACTCTCATATCGAGGAGCATATAGGAATCTCGAAGGAGTTTAACAACTTTGAGTTGGTGGGTGCGGTTGTCCGCCGTGATGTTCAACGTGCCTTTAGAATCGCGGATCACTTTGCTCGCAACCCTAAAGATCACCCGCTTCTTCTAAGTGTACTGATGCTATACCGAGAGTTTAGGCGAATGTTCACATATAACTATATGGTGTGGCAGAGCCGCAAGAGGGGTGAGCCAATGCCTAATGACCGCGACCTTATGTCTCGCTTAGCCATAAACAACCCCTATGCAGTTAGCGAATTGAAACAGATGTGCGCACAGTGGAACAACCGCCAACTATTTGGTATACTAGCCCTTATGCGCGAGTATGACGCAAAGAGCAAGGGTATAGCCACCGGAGGAGAGAGCGGCGGAGAGCTGCTTCGCGAGTTGCTGCTTAAGATCTTTGTCGCTAGTTAGTTATGAGTCGGAGCTACCTATATCAAACCATCCACACTATTGGGTACTCACCACTCTACCTCGATCGCCACTGCCATCTGCTAGAGGAGTCTTTCATGGAGCTATATATGCAGACCCTGCACCTTGACACCGACCGTATCTCCAGCGAGATCGATCAGCTGCTGCGCTCACAATCATTAACCACCGAGCTATCTATATTTGTCGATCTGAGGGTCTACAGCAGCGGTGAATACACCCTTGTTGTCGACTCTATCTCACTATATGACGGATACTCACTCCGCGCAATCACCCCTCGCGCAGTGTTGGTTGAGTTCACCTCTCCATTCGGCTCTCTACCCACAAACGCACGCCGAACAACAGTGGCTCAGGCGAATGATGTGGCTGTAAATCTTGGCGGTGAGCTGGCAGTTGAACATATTGATAATAGGGTAATATCTATTGGAGGATCGGCACCCTTTGTCGTCCTAGGGCGTATGCTAGTTACCCCACAAACCCTAGAGAGCGTAGAACGAGAGGTGGTTATCGAGGCAGCAGAACGAGCCGGATTAACCATTGAACAGCGCGATATAACAATAAGCGAACTGCTCAACTGCGATGAACTCTTTATCACCGACCACTACGGTCTAACCTCAATCAGCCACCTTGAACACCGCCCATACGCCAACACTATAGCCGTTAAAGTGGCTGAGCTGTTGGCTCAACCGTTTTAATTGAGCAAGCACCATGGGCTGCCTTCGGCGACCGGGGTGACCCCCGGGGGACTGTCGAAAAACTCTGTTTTTCTTCTTTTGCGTTTTTGGGCTTATAACTTCGTTATAAGATTTTAATTCTCAGTAATTTAGATTCAAATAAATTTGATCTAAATTACTGAGAATTAAAATTTCACAAACATCTTTCAGATGTTTGTACCCAAAAGCGAGTCGGCAGCTGTGGCAAAGTTATTTTCATCGGTAATGCAGATTGCAGAGAATTCAGCATGACAGGGAGGGAAGCAATTTAAGGGGAATGTACTCCTGTAGACAATGTTTACGACAGACCTTTCGCTTTGGACCCAAACACCTTTAGGTGTTTGAAAGTTTTAATGCTTAATTTTTTTAGCCAAGTTTACTTGAGCTAAAAAATTAAGCATTAAAACGTATGAGCGAAGCTCAAAGGTCCAAAGCGCAATAGAAAAGAGATGCAAAGCATCTCGACAGCCCAGCGGGTGGCAACCCGCCCGTCGGAGACAGCCCCCGATGCTTGCCAAGCACCATTATCAACCAATAACGACACTCTGAAGCGATCGCCGATGTTGTGCGGGGGTCATTCCGAAGTAGCACTTATAGAGTTTAATGAAGTGTGATGTATTATTAAATGTACAGAGGGTGCTGATGTGTGATATGCTATCATCTGTTGTTGCGAGCATCATTTTTGCGCAGTTCATACGTTGTTGGAGATACCAGCGATGGGGGGAGTCGCCGAAGAGGCGTTTAAACTCCTTCTTGAATGATGTTAACGATCGGTGTGCCTCATGAGCTAGCTGTTCAATACGCTTGTCGGCAAATATATTATCGAAGATCACCTTCTCAAACTCCGCCTGCTCCTGATCGATACTATTCACTATGCAGCACCTAACCTGCTCTGGTTCATGCTCAAGGACTGTGTTGAGCAGGTTTGCAAGATTTATCATCTCGCTCTGTGGGTTGTCATTAAAACCGCCCAAGTTGTAGTAGTAGTCTATCGCCTCAAAGACCCCACGAGTTATCGCCTCTGCACGGTGTACTGTTGGTGTGGGTGTATAGATATGATCTCGACACTCCTTATTCCTCGTTAATGATATATTGAGAGGTATAATCACCTTGCTCAACTGCTCAGAACAGAAAGCTAGAGCTATCTGCTCGAAATAACCAGAGTCGCTACTAACGATATTCTCGATGTGGTGGTTGCCAATAGGCATAAAGAATAGGTCGCCCTTACGACAAATAACCCTCTTCTCTGATGTTACAAAGTGCTTCTCTCCCGATAGTATATAGCCGAGGTGAAAGCGGCTATTTACATGAGATTCAAAACCTACACTCTCGGTGGTACGGATCTTAGAGATTATCCTCTCTGCTGTTTTTTCTCTCTCTTGCATGACTTTATAGATTGCTGTTTTTGGTTGTTTTTGCAACAATCAAGCCAAAGTGGTTTGAGCGTAGGGGCGGGGGCTGCCCTACGCGGGCAGCCCTCGCCAATACCGTTAGCCTCTACTCCTCAACAAAGACATCCTTACCGAGTCCGCACACAGGGCATACCCAATCCTCTGAAACCTCCTCGAATGGTGTTCCGGCAGCGACGCCATTATCTGGATCACCCTCTGCTGGGTCATAAACATAGCCACATGGCTCACATACATACTTTTTCATAATCTTACATTTTATATTTAAAAACTATTCGCGTAATATCCACTTTGCCATAGTCTCCATCTGCTCGTGCTGCGATGGTTTGAGTGTTGAGAGGATAGTTAGAGTATCATCATATATCTCGATGTTCTTCATCTTCTCCAGCTGCGCACGCATCAGCTTACCAGCCACGGGCGCCCACGAACCATTCTCGATGAGTGCTACGCGACGACCCTGATACCCCTTGCTCGCTAGGTGGTGCAAGAAGTGTTCCATTGGGGGGAACAGACCATTATCATAGCTCGCTGAGGCGAGGATAAGGTGTTGAGTCTGGAAGGCATCCTCAACACAGAACGACTGATCGAGGCGGGCTAGATCGAAGAGCTTTACGCACTTCGCGCCAGCCCCCTTAAGCACCTCAGCCATCTCCTCGGCAGCCTGCCTGGTGTTTCCGTGTATTGAGGCGTAGGCGATCATCACGCCCTCATCCTCAAATTGATACCTGCTCCACATATCATACATCTTGACATAGTAGGCTATATCCTCACTAATAGGGTCGCCATGGAGAGGGGCGATAATATTAACCTCCACGCCACTGAGCTTCTTCAGTAGCTGCTGAACCTGTAGACCATACTTACCCACAATATTATAGTAGTATCGGCGAGCCTCGCATGTCCACCCCTCGCTCTGGTCCCAATCTGAGGCACCAAACTTACCAAAGGCATCGGCACTAAAGAGGATCTTCTCGCTACTCTCATATGCCACCATCACCTCGGGCCAATGGATCATTGGCGCCATGATAAATTTGAGTGTATGGTAACCCAGTTCAAGCGTATCACCCTCCTTAACCACAACTGTGCGATCAGTGAGGTCGTTAGCAAAGAAATTAGAGATCATGGTGAATGTCTTAGCGTTGCCGACAACCATCATCTGGGGGTACTTTTCAAGTGCCACACCGATGCTAGCTGCATGGTCAGGCTCAGTGTGTGTAACCACCAGATAGTCGGGTGTACGACCATCGAGAGCAGCCTCTAACCGCTCTAGCCACTCCTCGCTCTTCGACCCATCGACAGTATCCATCAACGCTATCTTATCATCTAGGATAAGGTATGAGTTGTAACACATACCCTCATCAACGGTATATTGGCTCTCAAAAAGGTCTACATCGTGGTCGTCAACCCCGATATATTTAATCTTGTCTGTTAGATCTTGAATCATATTTATAAGTATTTAATTATCTGCTCTAGCCCCACCCCTCGCGAACCCTTGAGTAGGATCTTTTTTCTCTCTATCTGCTCTTTGGCTAACCTCTCCGCCAGCTCTACTCTATCTCGATAACACTCGATATTACCGCCACACACAGCGGCAGCAGCGGCAGCAAATGCCTTGCCAACCAAAATTATACGCTCAGCGCCACACCCGATGGCTAGCTGAAGGATGCGAAGATGCTCACCCTCACTCCACTCACCCAGCTCATACATATCGCCGAGGATAGCCACCTTAGCCTCATGTGTGAATGTAGCGAAATTTGCTAGCGCCACCTCCATGCTTGATGGGTTGGCGTTATAACAATCTACAATCACTCTATTATACACTGTCTCGATATTTTGCGATCGGTTGTTTGTTGGTTGGTATTGGGCTATCGCCTCCAGCGCACACCCTCGATCAACACCAAACCTATCCCCTATAGCCATCGCTGTAGCTATATTATATCTGTTATAACTCCCCTCTAGATTACTCTCTACCCCCTCGGCAACGCTATAACTATATCTGCTGATCTTCAGTAAATCGCGACCCCTACATATACCTATCACCTCACCATTCTCCTCAGCAACGAAGATCTCACCGCCACACCTCTCTAGGTAGTCAAACAGTTCGCCCTTACCTCTACGCACACCCTCTACACCTCCAAAACCATCTAGATGGGCATTGCCAATATTGGTTATAACACCATAGTTAGGCTCAGCAATAGCGCATAGAGCGGCAATCTCGCCACAGCTACTAGCACCCATCTCCACCACTCCAATCTCTGTCTGTTCACTAAACGAGAGGAGTGTCAATGGTACTCCGATATGGTTATTTAGATTACCCACAGTCGCCTGTAGTCGATATTTACAACTCAACACCTCCGATAGTAGCTCCTTGGTGGTTGTCTTGCCATTCGACCCGGTGATGGCTATAATCTCTATAGGCAATCTGCGTCTATGCTCACGCGCAAGTTGCTGAAGCGTATCCAGCACACTATCTACATATATGATGCCCTCTCCGCAAACCTCCAAAGAGTCGACCACCGCATAGCTCGCACCCATAGCTATAGCATCATTAGCGTAGCTATTACCATCGAAATTATCCCCGCGGAGTGCGAAGAAGATCGATCCGCTCTGAATCCGCCTAGAGTCGGTGGTTACACCTCTACTCGCCCTAAACAGATTATATAGCCTATCGATGTCCATCTATCATCTATTTATTTGAATCTCTAATAAACCTAACCTCATCGGCAAAGCTCTTTATACTAGCCTCCTCAGAGCGTGGGCAGATCAAGAGTATATTATCACTGTCGACAACAATATAGTTGCTCAACCCTCGGATAACAGCTATCTTCCCCTTAGGGATAGAGATGATTGAGTTATCGGTATTATGAAGAAGTGTATTTTGTGGTGCGGTGTTGTTTGACTCATCCCTATTGGAGTGCAGATGTACAGACTCCCATGTTCCGACATCGCTCCATGCAAACTCTCCTGCATATACATATATATCCTCATCCCGCTCGATCAAGCCATTCTCGATCGATATTGCCTGACTCTCTGAGTAGATAGCCTCTATAGCCTCCTCCTCAAAGGGGGTTGCTAGGCTACCGTTAATGGAGCTAAATAGTGCATCTAGCTCGGGTAGGTGTCTGCCAAAACTCGCTTTGAAGTGCTTTACGCTAGCGATAAATATCCCTGTATTCCAGAGAAACTCACCACACTGCATAAGTGTTCGCGCAAGGTCAATATCGGGCTTCTCGGAGAAGCACTTCACCGGGCTTATCCGCTCCTCATTACTCTTCTGGATATATCCATACGCCGTCTCGGGGTGGGTAGGACGCACACCCATAGTCACTAGCGCATTACGCTGCTCAGCAAAGATCAAGCTCTCCTCAACAGCACTTCGCAGCGACCGCTCATCGCCAACATAGTGGTCGGCGGGGGTGACAATAATCTGAGCATTCTCATTTATCTTCGCTAGACGATAGACAGCATAGGCGATTGCAGGTGCGGTATTTCGCCCTATAGGCTCACACAAAACCTGCTCTCCCTTCAACTCCGGAAGCTGCTCAAGCACCAAATCGCGATAACGATAGTTGGTCACTACGATAATGTTCTCTTGGTTCACCATAGATGAGTAGCGGTTGAATGTCTCTCTGAGCATCGAGCTGCCGCAACCTAAGACATCTAAAAACTGTTTTGGCAGCCTCTTGCGACTCATGGGCCATATACGTGAACCCACCCCTCCAGCTATGATTACGCAATATCTATTCTCTCTATTCATCTAAGAATCTTTTATTTTCAAAGTAATTGGGAGGAAAGTAGCTCTCCTCGCAAACATTAATTATCTAACGTAGGACAAAAATAGAAAAAAAATTATAACTTTGCCAATCGAAGATGATCTAATATAAAAAAAATATTCGATGAAGATAAAATTGTTTACCATACCCAACATCTTAACCTTGGGCAATCTGCTCTGTGGGGTGTTGTCTCTGCTCGCTGTTGTTGTTTGGGGAGACCTTTTGTCGGCATCATTGCTGCTCGCTGCATCGGCACTCTTTGACTTCTGTGATGGCTTTGCCGCTCGACTACTCAACCAAAGTTCACCTATAGGTCGCGAACTCGACTCTCTAGCCGATATGGTCTCGTTTGGTCTGGTTCCATCGATCATTATGATGACCCTCTTTGAGCTGAGTGCTAAGAGCTGTGGCTGCGATATGTGGATCGAGATGGGTGGTTATCTGTCGCTTCTGATCGTTCTCTTCTCAGCGTTGAGATTGGCTAAGTTTAATATCGATGAGTCTCAGAGCTGCTGCTTCGAGGGGCTGCCCACCCCAGCGTGTGCGCTGTTGTGTGTATCGATGGCTCTTCTCTACCATTGCGGGTATAGAGTGACGGGGGAGGTTATCACAGCTATATCGGTTGTCTCTAGCTGGTTACTTATCTCACCTATCAGGATGTTCAGCTTCAAGCTAAAGGGGTTAGCGTGGCGCGATAATAAGAATCAATACATATTTATCGCTTCATCGATAGTAGCTTCAGCATTGATTTTGCTCTTCGCTAATGGTGTATTTATTCTGCCAACGATCATGGTTCTATATATTATTATCTCCACTATTTCACACCTCTCGTGTAATAAGTGTAGCTAATTAAACGTAATAAAGATTGTATTGAGGAGAGGTTTAATCATAAAGACGCTACTGCTGTTGCCGATCATTTCGTTGATCGTCTCATTGTCTATACCCTTTGGTCTCTTTGCGCAGAGCGCGCAGGATATTGTTGATGAGATGCTTAGTGGCGACAATGCATATAACACCAACCCATATGCCGCCCCCGAGGGTGCCGACTCCCTAGCCCCCCCGCGAGGAAAAGATACAGCAAAAAAGGTTAGGATCAAACGTCCGCTAGAGTCATACTTCTTTAACGACTCTATACGCTCGCTAGCAAACTTCAAGTGGAATCTGATAAGTGGAGTCAACGAGGTGAAGATAATGCCTCTCGATACCACTCTAACCGATTGGCATATCGACTACCCATTCTTGAAAGAGGGTGTGGGTGATATGTATCTAGGTGGATTGGGACAGCCTACACAGCCGATCAACTACTACGATCGATCAGATTACTACGACTTTAAGTTCGCACAACCATACGACGCCTATACATTTAGGGTCGACAACGCCCCATTCTACAACTCAAAGAAGCCATTCACACAGATGCAGTACCTTGAGTCGGGGTCGAGCAACTATCGTGAATCTAACTTCGGAATCCTCCACGCACAAAATATCAACCCATCAACAGGCTTTGCGATCGACTATAAGGCGCGTAGTACAAAGGGGCTATACCAGCAGCAGGAGACACGCAACCATAACCTAGCACTCACAGCCTACCATACAGGTCGCCGATACTCGGCTCAGGGAGGGTTTATAAATAACGATATTCGCGCCGAGGAGAATGGAGGAGTGGTTGGATTATGGACCATTACAGACTCTATCTTCGAGATGCCATCGGGTGTGCCTATGAAGTTGACAGATGCAAATGCATATAACCGATATAGAAACTACACCCTCTTCGCTCAGCAATCCTATGGAATACCTCTACATAGCTTTACAGAGGATGATTTCACCATGGCTAACCACTCGGCAGTCTACATAGGACACAGCATAGAGTATGAGCGTTGGAGCAAGGTCTACTCAGATGATAATGTCGACTACACCAACGATCAGGCGAGCTACGATTATGAGGCTGGCGAGTATGTCTCATCAACCGAATCATACTACGATAACTGGTTTATCGACCCCTACTCAACACGCGACTCGATACATGAACGACGACTGGCAAACAAGCTATATGTGCAGATTCAACCATATGATCGTAATGGCTTTGTGGGTCTTATTGATGCCGGTATAGGTTTGGATCTAAATGCATATAACTACTTCACACTAAATAGTTACATCACCGGCGAGTTAGAAAAGACAACACTCGCAACATGGTATGCCTATGGAGGTGTATCGGGTAAATTGAGTAGGTATCTTGAGTGGGGCGCCAATGCAAAGGTCTTTCCATCAGGCTATCGAGCGGGTGATCTGACCCTCGATGGTCGGCTCAAACTGCGAGCCTTCATACGTAGCCGAGCGGTTGAGCTGAGCGGTGCGGTGAAGGTTGAGAGGGAGTCCCCGAGCTTCTGGCAGGAGAACCTCTTCTCCAACCACTATGTCTTTCTCGATAAGCTAGAGACGGAGAATAAGAGCAGTGCGGAGGTGGTCTTTACCATCCCCTCATTCAATGTCGAACTTAAGGGAACAGGAATGGTTATAGATAACCTGATCTACTACGATGAGAATAGCAATATAACTCAAAATAGTGGCTCTGTGACTGTGCTGTCGCTCTATCTGAGTAAGATGTTCCGGTGGAAGGGTCTGCACCTCGACAACCGTCTGCTGGTGCAGTATAGCTCAGATCAGGAGTCTGTGCCTCTCCCCGACTTCTCGGCGCTCTTCTCATACTACTATGAGTTCTGGTTGGTGAAAGATGTACTTAATATGCAGATAGGTATCGATTGTCGATATACATCATCATACTATATGCCCGACTATAATCCGGCACTCTCAACATTCTTCAATCAACGCTCAGAGAGCATAGGTAGCTACCCATATATGGATGCCTTTGTTGCGGCAAAATGGAAGAGAATGAGGATACTAGTAAAGTATCAACACCTCAACAATAACCTCTTCGGTAATAATGAGTACTTCACAGTGGCTAACTACCCGATGAACCCGGGAATGTTTAAGTTCGGTATCTCGTGGGGATTCTATGATTAGCCAGTAGTTGCCTTTCTGAGGGGAAAAACCCTGCCTCAAATCGATTTAACGAATAGCCTCCACTCGTCTAGCGACGCGCTCCATCAGCCATGCGGGTGTAGATGTTGCGCCACATATACCCACCGATCGGACCCCATCGAACCACTCCATTTGCAGCTCATCTTCCGACTCAATATTATAGCTATTGGGGTTTGAGGAGCGGCATAGTTCATAGAGTACACGACCGTTACTCGACTTCTTACCACACACAAAGATGATCAGATCAAAGCGCTCGACAAACTCGCGCAGATGCTCCTCGCGAGAGGATACCTGTCTACAGATAGTATCACAAACCTCAACCTGTTCTGGGCTAGATGAGCGGCGCAAGATCTCTTCAGCAATCTCATTGAAGAGCTTAATACTCTGTGTTGTTTGTGAGAGGAGGCAAATTGGGCGATTAAGATCTATCGGATCGAGATCAGCTAGACTCTCAACAACAAAGACCCTGTCATCCACCTGACCAGTAAGCCCCACAACCTCCGCATGTCCGCGCTTACCAAGCAGAATCACAGCACCACCAACACCCTCCATCTTCTCATATGTCATCTTCACCCTCTTCTGTAGCTTAGCCACAACGGGGCATGTAGCATCGATAATCGACACCCCGCACCTCCCGGCAAGGCGATATGTTGAGGGTGGTTCACCATGCGCTCTTATGAGCAGCTGCCCATCATCTACCTGCTCTATTTGAGAGTGGGTGATGGTGTGCATACCAAGCTCTTCGAGTCGCTGCACCTCAATACGGTTGTGGACTATATCGCCTAACGAATAGAGGTTCTGCCCCTGTCGCAAGGCGCGCTCCGCCTCGGTGATAGCTCGCACTACCCCGAAGCAAAAACCTGACTCTGGATCTATCTCTACTACCATTATTTAATATATTACCCCAAATGAGGATGACCAACAAGTTGAAAAATCGCTAAAGGCTGTCATGTTATTTTACTACACATGCACCAATAATAGGTGTGGTGATTCTATTCCCAAAGAAGTCATACTCCACCCTAATTGGATAGGAGCTTTTATCACCACGCAGACGGGGGATCTCCACACCTTGATTGATAACCTCAGCGTTGCTCGGGATCATATCCTCAATATTCTGCCACCCCTCGCTCTTCGCAAAGCCGGGATCACCCCCAAGTGCCTTCTCATCAATATAGTGATTCTTACTCCCCTTAACCTTAACGCTAGGCAGTACATTCTCCGCCCCGGGTGACGCAGGGTCATATAGACGATAGAGGTTATTCTTAAATACCACATCTGCCTTAGCCATCTCCGCCTCATTCATATCGCGAATAATAGGTTTACCCTTATCATCTAGCTCCCCTGTAGGTGTGCGGAAGTCAAACGCCTTACTATGGAACGTCCCATCCTTATATTGATGCACCGACCAGCCATTATCCAACTTCGCAGCTATCCAAAAGATATTGTTCATCATCACTAGACCCTCTGAGGTAGTTGCGATCTGAAAGACATAGGGATTCAAGAATCCATCCTCACGACTCTCTGTGCAGACGATAGTGTTGTTATATACATAGCTCTGGAATGGTCCAACATACTCCTTGCCCGAGTGTCCGTTGATAGTCACTATACACCCCAATGACCCCGCAGCATTATCTGCAAAGAGCGCCTGACTCTCAGCAACATCCTTGCGCATATTCCAGAACTTCTGCTGCAATGGATCGCTCTTAGGGTTACGCCACCCATCATTGAGGCTGATATTGTAGCGGTACGAGCAGTTGTAGTTCTTACCCAGAATCTCAATAAATCCACCAGCATTATCCTTACTAAAGCAGTATTGTGCAACGACATTCTTATTTCCCATATCGATATGCAGACCGCAGCAGTCACCAATACCCTCAGCGCGCTCAAACATACAGTGTTCATATAGGACATCCTCGCTCCACACCATCCACGAGCCACTACCGCGCCCCCACATACGCCTATCATCACTATCTCCCGAGCAGTAGGTACGCGTGTGGGTGATTGAGCCACCCTTAACACCCGAGTACATGATTCCGGGACCACCAACCTTAATAATCGAGCAATCCTTGATCGTTAGATTCTCAAATGGCGAGCCACCCTTAAGGTTTCCGTTGAGCTGGATTGCGGTACGTGAGGTAGCCTTAATATGGCAATCCTCGATGGTGATATTCTTCACCCCACCGCCCTTAGCGACACCCTTGATTCCCCAACCAAAGTTATTGCTGTGTGTAATGCCCCAGCGGCGACATGGACGCTCATCAAAGGGTATATCGGTATCCTCTCGATTGTAGAAGTATATATCCTTGATGTCGACATTATAGAGGGTAATGTCGCTCATCTTAACCCCCTGAGAGTCGATATATACACCTGCGCGGTAGTTCACCTTTGAGTCTGTCGGGCGGACCATCTTTGTAGCTGTAGCTGGACCTCCGTTGGCGTTGATCTTAAGGTCACAGACAACAACATCCGAGCTGTTTCTAATCATCACTCCGGCAGGGTATCCCTTAGCATCGATAGTCGCTTTTGACTCCCCATAGCTACCCACCATCACATTCGACAACGAGATAAACTCCACCGTACCAACGTAGCGTTCGCCACCCTTAAGGAGGATCTGATCGCCCGATTTGATCCCCATCTTAGCCAATCTATCGAGGCTCTGGATAGGGTTGCTCTTCGACCCCTCATTCTTGTCGCTACCCTTAGCGGCATCGATGTAGATGGTTCTCTTATACCTCTTGTCGCTCTTGTACTTAACCTCGTTATTCTCCTGCTTAAATTGGCTTACATACTCCGAAGCGAAGCTCTCCATAGGTTGCTTAGCCCCACTTACCGACCCTACGCATAGAGATAGCAGAGCCATGATTAATACTCTCATATTTTTAGGTTTATTTAGTTTCAGAATCTGTTTAAGTTTTTCTGCTTAAAAATGCTATGCGCTATTTTGCTTTGATTTTTAATTTTGGTATCGCAGCTAATAGTGATTCTATTAGCAAGATAGCAAAATTAAAAAGCGAAGTGAAAGAGCCTTAGCAGTTTAAGTGAGAAAAAATTTAAACAGATTCTCATATATCCTCTCGAACCACTCCATCTGCTGCTCTAGACTCATTGTGCTATTATCCAGCACTATAGCATCCTCAGCACGTGTCAAAGGTGAGATTTTACGTGTCTCATCGGCTCTATCTCTACTGATAACATTGTCAATGACATCATCTAGATTAGCCTCTATCCCCTTTTGTAGTAGCTCTTTATATCGTCTTTCACCCCTGATAACAGGGTCGGCAGTCATAAATATCTTAACCTCAGCATCGGGAAAGACAACACTTCCAATATCTCTACCATCCATAACTACACCACCCTTACGACCCATCGCCTGTTGAGCAGCGACCAGAGAGATGCGAACACCCTCAATAGCACTCACTGCACTTACATGGCTGTTCACCTCCATAGTGCGTAGCTCATTACCCACATATTCGCCATCGATAGTGATAACACTCACCCCACTCTGGCTATCAAAGGCTAGATGGGTATTATTGGCAATATCTACCACTCGCTCACTATCCACAACGCCGTCTGCAATAGCGCCAGAGCGGAGAGCGACATAGGTCACTGCGCGATACATTGCACCAGTGTCGATAAAGGTGTAGCCCATTCGGGCAGCTATAGCCTTCGCAAAGGTACTCTTTCCGCATGATGAGTAGCCATCTATAGCTACGATAATTCTCTCTCTACTCATGGTTATAAGGGTTAAAACAGATCAGGGTGGCTCGAAAGATACTCTGTTATGTAGGTTGAAAATATTGTGTATACCCCCAAGCCGCCAATCAATACGCCAGCGACATGGTTAATTGTAAGCATATGACGAGGGCGAAAACGCGCTCTGAAGAGATTTATCACCACCGCCAAACTACTCCACCACGAGATACTTCCCAGAAAAAAGCCCAAACAGACCACCACACCACGAATAACCTCTCCATACCTTGAGCTGCCGTCACCCGAGAGCTTAAAGACAGCAAAAAAGGCGAGGATATATGGGATAATCATAATGAAATTAGCCAAAGTAAGCCCAAAGACCGAGATGAAATCTTGCCACCAGCCGGCATTCTGCCCACTTCGGTTACGCTTGATCTGAGTCACTGGGTTCTGAACAAAGATATATACACCTACAGCAACCACCAACAGACCACCAAAGATCCGTAGCAGCTCATTGTATAGCTCTATCTTGCTCTGCAACATCGAGTAGAAGAAGAAGGCAGCGATCGCCATAACGGTATCGGCGCATGCAACACCAAGCCCCGAGATCAACCCCGAGCGCCTCGACTTACTCAACGTACGCTGAATGCACAAGACTGCAACGGGACCGACCGTGATAGATGCTACAATACCCACCATCACCGACCTCAATAATAACTCTAATAACTCTAGATCAATTTTCATCACTCCGACTTTATTTTTACAAATCTACACAAAAAAAATGAGATTAAGGATATTTTACACACGAAAAATCAAATAGCGACACCTAGTTTAGGCAGATAGATGGTGTCGCTGGCTGCTTTTAGTAAGCGCTGTAATCTCCACAAATCAAAGCATTTAGATCACAATTTGATTCTATACCTGCATGACCACAAATTATGCCTAACGACAGATTAGCAATCTAGAGAGTGGTCAAAAGAGTTGAAATATCCAAATGTTAATACATGTGTAACAACAAGGTAAACAAATAGTTACGCATAACCAAAGATGATAAAACATCATTTGCATAACCAGTAGCAACGAAATAATTTGGATAAACAGATAAATATACTTATATTTGTGCGATTTTACAGCTAGACAAGGTTACACAATGCAAATCCTGTCGCAAGCTGCTCGGATGGTGGAATAGGTAGACACGCCGGACTTAAAATCCTGTGGGCAGCAACGCCCGTGCGGGTTCGATTCCCGCTCCGAGTACTATTTACATTGCTAACCGCTTCGTTTCAAGGCGGTTAGCTTTTTTATTAGTACACCTTGCACAACATTTGCACAACACAATAATGTAGCTCGCTCGACATCGAATGTTATCTATATCTGAATACAAAGATAGTAATAATTCCCTAATTTACAAAGAATTATCCCACATACTGAAAATATAGATTTGCCATTTTGCGCAGGGGGTATCTCTATATGGGGGAAAATATCGAAAATTCAACTTTTTTTTGCTATATTTGCAATAATTGAAACAATAAACTTATAGCAAAATGAAGTGTTTTATAAATGTTATTCTAACAATATTGGCTGTGTGTGCATTAATATTCCAAATTATATTTCTTTGCACATATTTTGATATGTTTAGCGGGGACATATCAACAGACCACCAAGTATGGGCTACGTTTAGCAATATTATAAATGGCGTTATAATTACTATTCTTACAGTTTTTAACATTTGGTTGTTCTATCAAATATCAATGGCTATTGAAAACAATGCAAAGAATAGAACTGTGCAGGCAACAATATTTGAATCACAAAAAATTATTACAGATATTAGGATCGAGCGGTATAAGAATATTTGCACACTCATTAATGATATAAAGTCCGAAATCGTTAGTGAGTATTTAACAATCAGCAAATTAGATATGCTTAAATTGTCATTGATGAATGATTTTGATCTAAATCTTTTTTTCAAGTATGATTCACCCAAAACAAAAACGCCAATTTTTCTTAAAACGACTCATATTTGCGATAAAATAACAGAGATAAAAACAAAATCTCGCAATGACAATGGTAGGTGTATAATTAAAGAGGGTATTAATCACCCTATATTTGATGATTTAACTACATTTACAACATTGGTGGAATTGTATATAATAGGTCAGTTATTACGAAATGAAGGTGTTGAAAAGCACATCAAAGATAATATTTATATAGATAGCACATTTAGATGTTATGATAGCCTTGTGAGCGAGTTTTACAAATCCGACACAGAAAAAAATTAGCGTAATATTTGTAAACTTAAACCTCGATATATATACCACTATTGTAATATACGAAAATAATCTCGATTTCTCGAAATATAACAAAAAATTTGTAACTACTCACGCCCCCACTAATTCTGTTATAAGTCACATCACAACGTCACAAATAATAAGATTATAATGGTCGAATTAGTTGCATAAGTCGTTG
>JBCQTG010000033.1:0-21805 GCA_047178765.1 Rikenellaceae bacterium
GGATCGGTGATAGTCGAAAAATATGTGGGTAAAGTAATTTGCATAGCACAAAGGTAGTAATTAAAACTAGTTTATGAAATTTGATGCGGTTGCCCTAAGATTTTATCAATAATAATTCATATCTTTGTTTGTTCTCTAAACATAACTATTAAAGTGGCAAAAAAGAGCAAAGCAGAGTGTGCGGGGAGGTATGTCGAGACCCCGCTGATGAAACAATACTACTCGATTAAATCTACCCACCCCGAGGCGATACTTCTATTCAGGGTGGGCGACTTCTATGAGACCTTTGGTGAGGATGCTATCCGCGCTAGTGCAATCCTAGGGATTACGCTCACTAAGCGTGCCAATGGTGCCGCTAGTTTCGTGGAGCTAGCAGGATTTCCCCACCACGCTGTCGACACCTACCTGCCAAAGTTGGTGAGGGCGGGTGAGAGGGTCGCGATCTGTGAGCAGCTCGAAGATCCTAAGAGTACTAAGGGGATAGTCAAACGCGGTGTGATAGAGCTGGTTACCCCCGGAGTGGTGATCGCCGACAATGCACTATCGGCAAAGGAGAATCGCTTCCTTGCATCGATACACTTCGGTAAAAGTAGCATTGGTCTATCGCTACTCGATATATCGACCGGTGAGTTCTACTGCGCCGAGGGTAACGATAAATATATCGACAAGCTACTCTCGAACTTCGCACCCAAGGAGGTCCTATATCAACGTGGTTGCGAGGAGCAGTTTATGAGCGCCTTTGGGACTAAGCTATATACATATAAACTCGATGGGTGGCTCTTTGCCGATGAGGTGTGTCGCCAGAAGTTATGCGCACAGTTCAACACCCCATCGTTGAAGGGATTTGGTGTCGAGACGATGACAAATGCTATCTGTGCTGCCGGGGCTGCACTCTCCTATCTAGAGTTCACCGAGCATAAGCAGACTGCACATATCAACTCAATATCGCGAATAGACCAGAGCGAGCATGTCTGGATCGACCGATTCACCATCTCTAACCTTGAACTTTTCGAGCGGGGAACAATTGAGAGCCATAATGGTGAGAGGGTCGGTTTTGCCTCTGTCATCGACCGCACCTTAACACCTATGGGTGCTAGGTTGTTGAGGCGCTGGATAGCTATGCCGATAAAGAGCATTGAGCGGTTGAACAACCGTCTAGATATTGTCTCATCGATGCTGCTCGATCGCAACCAAGCGATGTCAATCGAGGAGAGCATATCTCAGATCGGTGATATAGAGCGTATGGCATCGAGGGTTGCGGCACAGAGGATCGCACCTCGCGAATTTGTGCAGCTCAAATGCGCTATTGGTGAGATAGGTGGGTTGAAAAGATTGTTGACAGCCTCATGCGATAGCTGCTTAAGGGGTGTCGGGGAGTTGATTGAGCCACTAGAGGGTCTCTATAAGAGGCTCGATGAGTCCCTCTTTCCCGATCCAAACAACAATATCGCTAAGGGCGGTGTGATCGCCTGCGGGGTGAATATGGAACTAGATGATCTGCGTCGTGTGGCATCACATGGCAAGGAGCTACTGCAAAATATCCTCGACAGAGAGTCGGCACGAACAGGTATACCATCGCTAAAGATAAGTTTCAACAACGTCTTTGGCTACTATATAGAGGTGCGTAACGCCCACAAGGAGAGGGTCCCCGAGGAGTGGATACGCAAACAGACCCTCACTGCAGCGGAGCGGTATATCACCCCCGAGTTAAAGGAGTATGAACAGAAGATACTAGGTGCTGAGGCGCGCATTGCGGAGATCGAGCAGCAGATATATACCACCCTGATCGCCTACACGGCAGAGTCGCTCAGGGAGCTTAAGTGCAACGCTCAGATTGTAGCGCGACTAGATGTGTTGCAATCTTTTGCAACCCTAGCGTGTGAAAGGAGATACACTCGTCCACAGCTCAACGACTCCGACAGGATAGATATTAAGCAGGGTCGACACCCGGTGATCGAGGCGTTGATGCCTATTGGTGAGAGGTATATCCCAAATGATATACTGCTCAATGGTGACGATCAGCAGATAATGATGATTACAGGACCCAATATGTCGGGTAAATCAGCCCTTCTGCGCCAGACCGCACTCATCGTTCTGATGGCTCAGATAGGGTCGTTTGTCCCTGCATCATCGGCAGAGATAGGGGTGGTGGATAAGATCTTCACTCGTGTAGGTGCATCGGATAATATCTCGCAGGGTGAGTCGACCTTTATGGTTGAGATGTTGGAGTCGGCATCGATACTCAACAATATCACCGATCGAAGTTTAGTTATTCTCGATGAGATAGGTCGAGGTACAAGCACCTATGATGGAATATCTATCGCATGGGCGATGGTGGAGTATCTACATAACCACCCACGATCACGCGCAAAGACACTCTTCGCTACCCACTATCATGAGTTGAATGAGTTGGAGTGTCAGTGCGAGAGGGTGAAGAACTACCATGTGAGTGTGAAGGAGATGGAGAGTAACATCATCTTTGTTCGTAAACTTGAGCGTGGAAGTACCGAACACTCATTCGGAATCCATGTTGCACGTATGGCGGGAATGCCGAGCGATGTCGTCTCTCGTGCCAACCAGATTTTGCAATCGCTGGAGAGCAATCGTGGCGATGGGTTGACTCCGCAGGTCGCGGCGTCACCGAGCGGAGGTATTCAGCTATCGATGTTCCAACTTGATGATCCTATTCTCGTTGAGATTCGCGATCAGATAAAGGATTTAGATCTCAATAACCTCACCCCACTTGAGGCACTCAACAAACTAGCCCAGATCAAAAAACTCTCTGGGCTGTAGGTGGCTTTTGCAATGCTCTTATTTGGCAAGTGTCACCACATAGACCGTTGCGATATTGAACTCAGCGTTGGGCTTGGGGGTTATGGTCAGACCATCATCACTCAAATCCCACTTTAGGGAGTTGCCCTGAAGATCCTCCACTCTCTTAACCCTGTCGCTAGGTTTGAATGAGTGGAGTGTTACTATATTGTCGGGTTGAAAAGCGGTGATATAGACCCTATTATCCTTTGTTGTGTATCGATATTCGCGCTCCTTGATCCTCATGGAGTGCTTCTCATACTTCACACCCTCTTCGGTTATTATATCCCCGCTACTCTCGCCATAGACCCTCCATGGTCGAGTGGAGTATATTGCATCGCCATTGACCTTTAGCCAGCTGCCCATAGCTAGCAGACGGCGTTGCATCCCCTCGGGGATTGTACCATCGGCACGTGGTCCGATGTTGAGCAGCAGATTGCCATTCTTACTCACCACATCCACAAGTAGGCGTATCAACTCAGCAGGTGTTTTATATTTATCACCCTGCTCCTCTAGCTCCATATAGGCGTAAGAGACACCCATCGTAGCGGGGTTCTGCCACGGAGGACCGATCCTATCCATCTGTAGATTGTCGCGCTCCATACACCCTACGCCATCGGGGAAGTTGAGCATTCGACCCTTATTGTTGAAGTAGACCTCTTTCCCCTCGCGTTGTGCATTGTTGAGGTAGTCGGCAATCATCCTCTGCATTGCCGATTTGTACCTCGCCACCTGAGGGTCACCAATGGAGTCATGGGTGAATAGGGGGCAGTCATCGAGCCACATAAAGTCGGGGCTATATCTCCTCTGTAGCTCCTGCCAACGTGCTACATAGTCGGCGATAAACTCATCGGAGTAGTTGAATGGACCATAGAGAAGAGCCGCTTGTGGATTGCGCTTGATCTCCTCGGCAACGAGTGGCAATGGCTCATTCTCAACCTTAAAACCCTTTGGTGCGAAGCGGCTAGGGTGGCGTTCGCGATGGTATGATACTCCATAGTTCAACCCCTCCTTGCGAACAGCCGTAGCTAGCTCACCTATCAGATCGCGCTTAGGTCCCATATCCATTGCGTTCCATGGTGTAAGCTCGCTATCCCAGTTTGCAAAACCATCGTGATGCTCCGCTGTTGGGATGACATATTTTGCCCCCGCCTCGCGGAATAGCTCAGCCCACTCGGTGGGGTTCCACCTCTCGGCGGTGTAGAGGTCGACCCAATCCTTGTAGCCAAACTCTGGCGGACACTTGCCAAACTTCTCCATGAAGAACTCTTGATACTGCTCGGGGCGTTGATACATATCCGATGTTATCGCCTCGGCATATCCTCGACCACCCAGTTTATACCCTGCAACACTATAGGGTCCCCAGTGGATAAATATTCCGAACTTCCCATCGAGCCACCACTCGGCGGGTTTAGCCTCTTTGAGCGACTCCCATGTAGGCTCAAAGCTCTTGGCACCGCTGCTCTGTACGCTGCTGAGTGATATTGTCGCTATTAATAACAGTGATAATAGATCTCTCTTTCTCATAATTTTAAGATTTGTTTAGTACAAAATTGTTAATTATTGACAATTATAGCTACTACATTCTCGCAACATTGTAGAACGAAATATTAATTTGTACACTTTTTGCAAAAAAAATAGATGTCAATTAAATATATAGCAATGAATAATATTTCAGCTCATCTATCGCTGCTCGGATGCAATCTGCTCTGGGCGCTCTCATATCCACTATACAAGGTGGCTATGCCCCACTTCATCACCCCTCTGCCACTGCTGACATTGGTCTTGGTTATTGCAGCTATCATCTCCTATATCCCTCATCTTTGGCGGAGAAAGAGGATGGTTGTAGAGCGTGGCGATTGGTTGACGATAATCTTTGCAGGTCTCTTGATAGCCCTAATTAGAAAGGGGTTGTTGATCTTCGGTATCTCACTCACCTCGCCTATAGATGGCTCGATTATCTTCACTATCTCGCCTGTGGTGGTGTTGATTATATCGGTGATAATGGGTCTGGAGCGCTTCTCAATTAGCAAATCTATCGGTATGTTGCTGGGGTTGGGCGGAGCGATTGGTGTAATCATCTCTAGCGCCTCCAAATCTGGTGTTGAGGCGGGTGTATGGGGGAATATAATGGTCTTTGGATGCGCCTTTATCACCGCTATCTATGTGGTGTGGTTCAAGAGGCTATTGCAGAAGTATGACCCTGCGGAGGTGCTGCATCTGATGTTTCTCTTCGCCGCCATTGCTATCATCCCCTTTGGCTTCCGCTCGGTGGCGGAGTTAGACTACGCCTCATTTACCCCTCGTGCGTGGGGTGCTATAGCCTATTTGGTCTTAATGCCAACATTTATCCCCAACCTGCTACTCACTACGGCACTCACAAAGGTTGCTCCATCTACGGCAAGTATATACAACTATGTGCAGCCTACCGTGGCGGTGGGTATATCGGTAGCTACAGGGATAGATAGACTCCACCCCATAACAGTTGTATGTGGGGCGATGATCTTTCTGGGTGTATGGCTGGTGATTAAGAGATCACCTGCAAAATAGCATCGCACATCGCCCTCCATGAGAAGCGCTCCCGCTCAGTGGTAATCTCCCTATTGTAGCGCTCTAGCCGCCCATCGCTCCAAATGGTTGCTATTGCCTCGCCAATACCCTCAATGTTGGGTTCGCAACATAGTCCGACCCTGTCGTGAGGGACAATCTCGGGTAGTCCACCAACATTGGTTACCACCATCGGCGTTGAGAAGTTATAGGCGATCTGAGTCACACCGCTCTGCGTGGCGCTTCGATATGGCAGGATGAGAAAATCGCTTGCGCAGAAGTAGTTACACACCTCGGAGTCTGGCACAAAGTGGTCGTGGAGAGTGATGTTATCCTCCAATGAGAGGCGTTTGATAAGCTCTAGGTATGGCTGTTTGTCGGTGTAGAACTCACCCGCGATAATCAATCTCTTGCCACTCAATCTATCTTTGGTCGCTGCCCACGCCTCAAGGAGCATGTCGAGACCCTTGTACTCCCTTATCAACCCAAAGAAGAGGGCATAGCTATATTGAGGGTCAAGCCCCAAGGCGCTACACGCCACCTCACGTTCAACCCTCGACCCCAGATTTTCAAACATCGGATGGGGGGAGAAGAGGGCAGGTGCAGAGGTGTACTCACGCAGCTCACCCCCAACCTGATCTGACATATAGATAAATCCATCGATACTACTTAAGAAGTAGCGGTTAAATGGGCGGTCGACAATACGACTCTCATGTGGTGCGACATTATCTATCTGGCAGACAAACTTTGTGTGTCTGTTTGCTCTAGCTAACCTCGCGATGGTGCCGAAGCATGGCGCCATAAAGGGTGTCCAATACTTCAGTATCACCAGATCGGGGCGCATATTAGCGATATATCTTCCTACAGCGATCCAGTTAAGGGGGTTGATGGTGTTAACTCTACGCTCGATGGTGAGATCCTCTGGCGCAGGGGTATCCACCGTCTGCCTCTCTCCGGGGAAGAGAAACGATGGGTACTGAAGTGTGAAGGTCACCATTGAGACCTCGTCACCTCGGCGCATAAACTCGCGCGCCATACTCTCCATGATTGCAACCAACCCTCCGCGATAGGGGTGTGCTGGTCCAAGTAGTAAAATCTTCATATCGCTATAGATTCATGCAAAAATTATTGAATAGTCGAGTGCTAATGGATCTCGGTAGCTCATGCTCAGCAGACAACGCCCCCCAATGACTAACCGACTCAACCACCTGATCGATAATCTCAGCGTAGTTCTTAATATTTATCTTACTGGCAAATTCAGCCAAATCACCACGTCTAAATTCATCCCACCTATTGCCGATCGACATCTGGTGCATAGCTGTCCAGCTCCCCATAGGGCTATAAGCCCAAGTGACATCATAGGCGGGTGATAACCGCCACTTTCCGCCCCTCTCCATTATAAATGAGACATTCTTCGTGTGGTCATCGTGGTTGCGTGTTACAATGTTAAATACCATGCGGCGAAACATCTGCCGTGCCTCGCTGTGTGGTAGACGCAACCTCCTCATAACCTCAAAGAGCTGCTCATATGAATATGCTCTCAATATCCGATAGTCGTAGTGTGCTAAGCCACAGAGGGTTTGGGTGTGTAGCTTCTTGTTAACTCCAACACGATCGAACCTCTTTGTCATAAAGTGCGCCCTGCCACCCTCTCTGAGCAGCCTCGACTCCATCATCTCTATCCCTGCATCTCGTGCCATCAGGTAGTAGATATACTCAATGAGTCCATAGTGCTTTGGATCGCCCAGTTCGTTGTTTGTAACTCCATCCAGCTTCAACAACCACTGTTCAAACCCCTCATCGGCATCTACTTGACCTGAACGAACCTCCTTCGTCTCGTCGTTATAGGCGATGACAGCCTTTGCGCGCATGCCTCCAGCCGATGTACCCACGCTTATCACCTGCTCGATACCGCCCTTTAGATTCCCGTCATTAAAGTTGGCTCTGAGCGACTCCTTGTTGGAGGTTATCTTTTGAGCTATGTCGATCAGTGTAGAGATCTCAATAGCTTTGCTCGTGTCAGAGAGCAACCCCTGAGCAGGCTCAAACTCTAGCGCCCCCATCCCTCTGCTGCCCTGAAAACAGAGCAGTTCGATGGGGTTAGCAACTACTCGACCACTAATAGCGAGCCACCGATCGAGTAACTTTCGTCCATATGAGTCGGGGAGTGAGTCGGCGAGTAGCCCCGGCAACCCCATAAAGGTGCGCTGCGATATATCCCCAAAGGAGAATATCCTCGGGTTTGATATGGGCATCATGATTGGGGATATATCCAACCCTTTGGTGACAAACGACTCCTCAAACTCAAAGGCTGCGCTCTGTCTCTTTGGATCCCATATAGCAGCACCAACATACTCACCCCATAGCTTTATGTTAACGACATCTACCATTGCTCATCTTCATCATCTAGGAATAATCTATCTATAGCGGCACGTGCGCGCTTTTTAAAGCCCATAGCAGCCTGCTCACGCGCATATTTGATTGGGCTGATCTGCCTCTCAGTAAAGAAATTGGAGAGCAATTCGAGGTGGTTCAAAGCCCTTAATATCTGCACAAGAAGAAGCACAGAGTGGTTCTCCCCACTCTCTACGTCGCCAACTCTACGTAGCGATACACCAGCGAGATTAGCCAATCTCTGCTGTGTGATATTCTGCTCCAGCCTAATCTCTTTGATCTTCAGCCCCAAAGATTTTAGGATCTCTATATCTGTTTTGTTATACAACTCCATAATCACAATACCTTTGCTATTTGCAAATGTACAAAAAATATTCCATATATAGCATATAAACAATAAAAATCGGGGTTAATGCGCTATATCTAGCGTATTGGTGTGGGGTGTGGCGCAAAATATAATTATGGGGCTATTGATAAATTACAATTATTTCACTATTTTTGCTCAGAAGATAGAAAAAGTTAAGGAATGAGAGAGATTAAAGGGGTGCTATTCGATATGGATGGCGTGTTGGTTGATAATATGCATATGCATATCGAGGCGTTTAAGCAGTTTTGTGAGCAGTTTGGAGTGGAGGATATTGAGCAGAAGATGTATGAATGTGCCGGGATGGGTAATGATGAGATAATGCGGATTATGCTCCCCGCTGAGGTGGTTGAGAGTCGCGGAACAGATTCGCTATCGGCGGAGAAGGAGGCTAAGTATCGCGAGATTTATGCCGACTCTATCGAGCCTGTAAAGGGGTTGGTTGAGATGCTTAAGCTGCTAAATGAGAGGGGAATCAAGTGTGCCGTGGGATCTTCAGGGTGTCGCGAGAATGTGGAGTTCGTACTCAATAGCTGTGGCATTGCGCACTACTTCTCAGCGCTGGTATATAGCGATCTGGTGACCCGATGCAAACCCGACCCTGAGATATATCTCACCGCAGCATCACTGCTAGGTCTTAAACCAGAGGAGTGTCTTGTCTTTGAAGATGCGCTGATGGGAATTGAGTCTGCACGTGCAGCAAAGGTGGCAAAGGTGGTTGGGTTGACAACAACAATCGATCGCCAGATGCTAGAGGATAGTGGAGGGTGCGACTATATAGTCGATGACTTCACACAGATAATTGAAGAGTTTAGATAATGTCGAAAAATCTAGTTATTATACCTACATACAATGAGATTGAGAATATCCGTCCAATGATCGAGAAGGTTTTCTCTCTTGAGTTGTTCGATCTTCTTATTGTCGATGATGGCTCGCCCGATAACACCGCAGCGGCTGTCAAGGAGATGATGCCCGCCTACAACGGTAGGCTCAATATGGTTGAGCGTAGTGGTAAACAGGGGCTAGGGACAGCCTACATAGCGGGGTTCCGCTGGGCTTTGGAGCGTGAGTATGACTATATCTTTGAGATGGATTGTGACTTCTCTCATAACCCCGATGATATGTTGCGCCTGCTCGATGAGGCTCAACAGGGTACCGATCTGGTCATCGGGTCGCGATATATCGCCGGGGTAAATGTCATCAATTGGCCCCTCTCGCGTCTGTTGCTCTCCTACTTCGCCTCTAAGTATGTACGTATGGTTACTGGGTTGCCAGTAATGGATGCTACGGCGGGGTTTGTCTGCTACTCTCGTCAACTGCTCCAGCGTATCAACCTCGACAGGGTGAAGATGAAGGGGTATGGATTTCAGATTGAGATGAAGTACACCGCATGGCGACTCAAAGCGCCGATTAAGGAGATCTCAATCATCTTTACCGAGCGCCAAGAGGGGAACTCAAAGATGAGCGGAGGTATACTTCGTGAGGCGGTGTGGGGGGTCTCTCTCCTGCCATATCGAAAATATTAATACCACAGTACAATATAAACCCCTATAATGACGTAATATAGAGTGAAAAACAAATAATTTTGCCTATGTTGCATTTATCCATTGACGAGGTTGAACAAGAGGGTTCAACAGCTATAACAGGTGATGAGGAGATGTTTAAGACGATGAGTGATGATGACATCTTATTCTATCACATAGCAAACGACGACCACGAACTCTACCGTTTAGACTGCTGTCTATCAGAGTTGTTCTAGGGGGAAGAGAAAAGGGAGAAGAGAAAAAGGGGGGAGAAGAAAAAAGGGGAGGAGAAAAAAGGGGAGGAGACCAAAAGTCGCCTCCCCTTGTAATTTTTGCCTCTACCTCTTTCCAAAGAGGCGACCGTAGATGAAGCCGACAAATAGCGCTCCACCGATAATATTACCGATAGTGGCTGGGATCAGGCTCTTCACAAACAGATCGCACATCGAAATATCTGCACCATTGAACATCGCCATAGGGATAAAGAACATATTGGCTATCGAGTGTTCAAAACCCATAATAACAAAAGCTGATATAGGAACCCAGATTGCAACAGCACGCTCTGTGATAGATTCAGAGGCATAGCACATCCAGACCGAGAGGCAGACAAACCAGTTGGCAGCAATACCCTTGATAACTGTAATAAAGAAGCCGTTTGAGCACTTTGCAATAGCCAGCTGCTCCAACCCTGCTCGCCATGGATCATCGGAGAGAATTCCGGTGAGGTGAACGAATGGATAGGTAAATATCATTATGCCGATGAAGTTTCCGATCCACACTAGAGTCAAGTTGCGAGCCATCGAGCGCAATGTCACACGCCCCTGCATTAATGAGGGTACGAGAGTGGCGGCATTTCCCGTGAAGAGTTCAGCCCCGACAATCATAATCAGCGCTAATCCTAAAGGAAAGGCGAGCCCAACGAGAAGTTTTGGTAGTACAGGATTGCCAAAACTTGCTGCGGGAAAGCCATAGCCGACAAGGATTGAGAGCGTTGCTCCCATCGCTAAATAAACACCCGCCAAGGCGCTAAGGGTAAGGACTCTAGCCAGCGAATAATTTGCTTTTTTATATGCTAATTCATAGGTTAATTCTACAACCTGATTCGGACTCTTCATTCCCCCTATTTAGATATTAATGACAAAAACTCCTCGCGCGTTCGATTATCCTTCATAAAGGCACCCTTGAATGCTGAGGTTGTTGTAGATGAGTTCTGCTTCTCTATTCCGCGCATCTGCATACATGTGTGGCTAGCCTCAACTACAACAGCTACACCTAGAGGGTTCAACGCCTCTTGGATACAGTTGCAGATGCTCATTGTTAATCGCTCTTGAACCTGTAGTTGTCGAGCAAAACACTCTACTACGCGTGCGATCTTTGATAGCCCCGTGATATATCCATTTGGGATATATGCGACATGTACCTTTCCATAGAAGGGTAGTATATGGTGTTCGCAGAGTGAGTATAGCTCAATATCCTTAACCAGCACCATCTGCTGATACTCCTCCTTAAACATCGCTGAGCGAATTATCTGTAGAGGATCTTCGTTGTAACCCTTAGTCAAGAATGTTATCGCCTTAGCTGCTCGCTCGGGGGTCTTTACCAACCCTTCGCGTGTTGTATCCTCCCCAACAAGTTTGAGAATCTCGCTGTAGTGGTATTTTAACCTCTCAATCACCTCGGCATTGTAATGCTCCTCTTTTCTATATCTCTCCATAGTTCTGATTTAAAAACTCAACTAATTTTGTTACTGCACGACCTCGGTGAGAGATCGCCCCCTTCTCATCCATGCTCATCTCTGCGAAACTCCGTCCATCGCCATCATTGGGGATGAAGAGCGGGTCGTAGCCAAACCCCTCGCTACCACTGTAGTCGGTTGATATACGCCCCTCAACGACACCCTCAAAGAGATGCTCTCTTCCATTGATAATCAATGCAATAATTGTGCGGAAACGTGCCGTTCGCTGCTCAACTCCATTGAGGTTTTTAAGTAGAAGTTCATTGTTTGCCTTGGTGTTGCCCCCCTGAGGTGAGGCGTAGCGAGCTGAGCGCACCCCCGGCTCGCCGTTAAGTGCATCGACCTCCAATCCGGTGTCGTCGGCAAAGCAGTTGATGGTGTAGTTGTCATAGATGTATCGAGCCTTCATCAGAGCGTTGCCCTCTAGCGTTGGGGCGGTCTCTGGGATCTCCTCTACTATCTCCTGCTCACGAAGCGAGACGATGGTGTGCGATGAGAGCATCTGTTGCACCTCTTCGAGCTTATGAGCGTTGTTTGTTGCGAAAACTATCTTCATTGTGTAAATTGCTGGGTAGTTATATCTATCTTTTACATAGAAACAAAAAGGCAGGTCACCCACTATTGGGCAACCTACGCTTGACTACATAAACCCCTAAAATTAAAGAGCGTTTACGTGAAGTTGCATTGCACTCTTAAGGTTTCCAGCCTTGTTTTTGTGGATGATGTTGAGCTTAGCTAGCTTATCAAGCATCGATGAAACCTTTGGCAATAGAGCCTCGGCAGCACTCTTCTCAGATGTGTTGCGCATCGCCTTGATTGCGTTACGTGTTGTCTTGTGAACCAAACGGTTACGTGTACGCCTTGTTGCAGTCTGGCGAATTCTCTTCTTTGATGACTTATGGTTTGCCATATTATACTATTAATATATTTGTTTTTAATATTTTGTTACCTCTTTATTGCCTCTTGGTCCCCTCTTCGTTGCCCTTTCGTCCCCTCTTGGTTGCCCCTTGGTAGCCCATAGGAGAGTCGAACTCCTCTTTCAAGAATGAAAATCTTGCGTCCTAACCGATAGACGAATGGGCCTCCCTATTACTATAGCTCATACACGCTGAGTATATAGCGGTGCAAAGGTAGTGATAAAAAAGCACATATACAAATAATATTGTAAAATTAATGGTCGAGATGCAAAATCGAGGATAAAATAACATATTCATAGATTAATTTTGTATATTTGGAGAGTAAAACGTAATCTAAAACAAAATGAATCGTCTAAAAGAGCTGCTACTAATTGTAGTTGCGCTACTGGCTATTGAGCAGGTAAATGCTCAATTTGCAATGCAGAATGTAGTTAACCGTGAACAGATTAGCCTAAATGGTCGCTGGTATGCACTACCCGATGTTATGGATAGAGGTATGGGTGATAGGTGGGGTAAGCGTGGAGTGTGGAGGGAGAAGAACCCTACTCGTCTCGATGAGGTCTGCTTCGAGGGTGGGCTGTCGCTCAGTGTTCCGGGGGATTGGAATAGCCAACATGCGGAGCTGCTCTACTATGAGGAGAAGATGTGGTATAAGCGTAATTTTAATACCTCGATAGAGGCTAACCGTAGATACTTTCTCCACTTTGCCGCTGCAAATGTTGAGGCGATGGCATTTATGAATAATAGGGAGCTGGGGTCTCACGTTGGTGGATTCACCCCATTCCAGTTTGAGGTGACCGATATTGTCAATAGCGGAGAGAACGAGGTGGTGGTTATGGTGAGCAATGTGCGTCGAGATGGGATCGCTCCCGGAGTGAATTTCGACTGGTGGAACTATGGCGGTTTGACTCGTGATGTGACCCTGATCTCTACCCCAATGACCTATATCGAGGATTACTGGATTAGACTCAAAAAGGGTTCGCAGAGTAGGGTGATGATAGATCTTAAGCTCAACGGTGAGCAGGCGGCAAACCAGAGCGTCACTATTAATATAGGTAACCTAAGCAAGAAGATCAAGACAAACGATCGTGGTGAGGCGCAGTTGTCATTCGATGCAAAGCTCGATCTGTGGTCACCAAAGAGTCCTAAGCTCTACGATATTAAGATCGAGACACCCTTTGAGACCCTAAATGATAAGATCGGATTCCGCTCATTTGAGACCGCCGGCACAGAGATAATGCTCAATGGAGAGCCGATCTTTATGAAGGGTGTCAACCTCCACGAGGAGATAGGCAAGGATGAGCGCCGCTCGGTGGGTGAGCAGGATGCAGAGTATCTTGTGAAACACCTTGAGGATCTCGGTTGTAACTTCGTCCGTTTGACACACTACCCCGCAGATGAGCATCTGGTGCGTAAGTGCGAGGAGCGAGGGTTGATGATCTGGGAGGAGATCCCCGTCAGAGGTAGCCACCTCGACTTTACCAACACCGAGATGAAGGAGGGTGCCGAGAGAGTGCTGTATGAGATGATCGAGAGGGATAAGAATAGGTGCGGAGTGGTGATGTGGAGCATAAGCAATGAGACTCCTGCACGCAATAAGGATCGCAATGAGTTCTTGACCGGTCTGATTGAGAGGTGTCGAAACTACGATAATACACGTGCGGTGACCATGGCATCGAATCAGGTCTACTACCCTAAGGGGGTGACCGACACATTGGAGATGATCGACCCATTGGCAAGGCATGTTGATATTGTTGGAGTGAATAAGTATCAGGGGTGGTATGTGCCATGGCTCGCAGACCCCGCTGCAACACAGTGGAAGATCGTTGATGATCGCCCGATAATCATGTCGGAGTTTGGCGCGGGAGCGGTTTATGGCAAGTATGGCGATGATGAGAACCCCGACGCCTTCTCAGATAGATATATGGCTAACGCCTATCGTAACTATCTAGCATCGTTTGAGAATATCCCCAACCTTAGGGGTACATGTCCATGGGTTCTGTTCGACTTTAAGTCACTACGTCGCTCGCAGGCGATGTATCAAAAGGGGTGGAATCGTAAGGGGTTACTATCACCTATGGGAGAGAAGAAGGAGGCGTGGTATATAATGAATGAGTACTATAAAAGTAGATAATAATGAGGAGTTTAATAGTTAAATTATTTGCAGTTGCGGTGTTGTTGAGCAGCTGTTCTGAGGGGTATAAACCAACATGGGAGTCGCTGAGCGAGCATCAGGAGATACCCGAGTGGCTGCACGATGGGAAGCTGGGAATCTACTTCCATTGGGGCGTCTACACTGTTCCGGCATTTGGCAGCGAGTGGTACCCATACAATATGTATCGCAAGGGTAATAAGGTGAATAAATATCACGAGAGCAGATATGGTGCCGACTTCAACTACCACCAATTTGTGGATATGTTCACAGGAGAGAACTTCGATGCTAAGGAGTGGGCTGAGTTGATGAAGAGTTCAGGCGCCCGCTTCGGTGGTCCATGTGCTATCCACCACGATGGCTTCGCAATGTGGGATAGTGAGTTAACACCTTGGAATGCGATGGATCGAGGACCTAAGCGAGATGTTACTGGGGAGATGCTGAGCGAGCTGAAGAGGATTGGACTAAAGACAATTACCACCTTCCACCACGCTCGTAACTTCCAGCGCAACGCCGACAACCCTAATGAGTGGGTATCAAGTGGCGCGAATAACTGTGGTTACAATAGCCACTTCGCCTACGACCCATCGCTAATCACCTCTACGGATGATCCTGAGTTGGCGATGATGTATGGTAATGTTCCCGAGAAGCAGTTTAATAAGTATTGGCTCAACATCGTTAATGAGGTGGTGGATAACTACTCACCCGATATGATCTGGTTCGACTCATGGCTCAACATGATGCCTGAGTCTCTTGTTCAGGAGATGGTTGCACACTATTATAATGAGGCTAAGAGCAAGAATCAGGCGGTGACAATTGGGTATAAGCAGGAGGATCTACCACTCGATGTCGGTATTTTGGATATTGAGCAGGGGGGTAAGACCGACCTCTCGGAGCGTGTCTGGATGACCGATATTACCCTAAGTAATATGTCGTGGTCATATGTCAATGGACAGACATATAAGAGACCAGAGATTGTGCTTCGTAATATGATTGATGTATGGAGTAAGAATGGTATTGTGCTGCTCAATATCTCACCACGCTCAGATGGTACTATCCCCGATGAGCAGCGTAGTGTTCTAAAACCTATCGGTGAGTGGTTGGCTAAGTATGGCGAGTCGGTATATGAGACACGTCCATTCTCGAAGTATGGCTTCGGAACGACAGCGTCAGTAGCGGGATCACATGGTGGTCAGTCGGCGAAGATCGCCTATAGCGCAAATGATATTCGATACACCATGTCTAAGGATGGAGGGACCCTATATATTACATTCCTCGGTCGCCCCACTCCGGGACGTAGAGTTGCATTCAAGGATCTTGGACCGCACCGCTACCCCGTGGGCAGAGGCGATGGCATGAGAGGTGTGAAGAGGGTCTCGCTCCTCGGCAGCGATGTTGAGGTGACGTTTCAAGAGGGTACTGATGTCTGCTACCTCACAATCCCCAATGCTCCGATGGATGAGATGGCTACGGTCTTTAAACTTGAATTGGAGTAGCCTCTTTAGTAACTACTCATCCCCTCAACGTTAGAGATACTTCGTTTACGCTCAGCATGACAGAGGCGATGTGGCTCTATAACCTAGCTCCTGAGGATAGGCGATCTAAGCTCCTGTAGCTGATTGCCTCAGAGATGTGTGATGAGGTGACGCCCTCGCTACCCTCCAGATCGGCGATAGTTCGTGCCACCTTGATTATTCGATCGTAGGCGCGTGCTGATAGCTGTAGCTTATTCATCGCCATCTCCAGAACCCTTGTCGAGATAGCGTCGAGTGGAACTAATTCGCGGAGCATGCGACTGCTCATATCTGAATTGGTCCTAGCTCTATCACCTACACCTGCCTGAGCGAAGCGCTCTGTCTGGCGTCTACGAGCAGCGATAACCCTCGCTCTGATCTCGGCGCTAGACTCCTCTTTGGTACCACTGTTTATCTGCTCTATCGATACTGGGGCAACGTCAACATGTAGGTCGATCCTATCTAGCAGAGGTCCAGATATACGCCCCATATAGCGAAGAACAGCCCCTGAGGAGCATGTGCATGGCTTTGTAGGGTGGTTGAAGTAGCCACATGGGCAGGGGTTCATCGATGCTACGAGGGTGAAGTTCGCAGGGTAGCTGACGGAGTATTTAGCCCTAGAGATAGATATTTCCCGATCCTCCAATGGCTGGCGAAGAACCTCCAATACGTTACGCCCAAATTCGGGCAGCTCATCAAGGTATAGAATACCATTATTCGCTAGTGACACCTCTCCCGGCTGTGGCGTTACGCCGCCACCTATAAGCGCCACCTGTGAGGCTAAATGGTGGGGTGATCGAAAGGGTCGTTGGCGCATTAAGCCCCTCTTAACACCTAGCTTCCCCGCCACGGAGTATATCTTTGTTGTCTCTAACGCCTCATCTGTCGTTAGTGGAGGTAGGATCGAGGGCATACGGCGTGATAACATTGTCTTTCCCGATCCGGGTGAGCCAATCATAATGATGTTGTGTCCACCCGCTGCGGCGATCTCAAAGGCTCGCTTCACCTGTGGTTGACCCTTTACATCTGAGAAGTCATCTTGATAGATCCCCTCTTCAATATCTAAACTCTCTCTCCATGGCTCGACAGGATCAAGCTCTCTCAACCCATTGAACCACTCAACTAGCTCGCCCAAGGAGTCTGCCCCCAGCACCTCTATCCCCTCAACTACCGACGCCTCAATTGCATTTGCTCGGGGTAGGATAATACGCTTCAGCCCCATTCGCTTTGCAGCATCGGCGAGAGGCAATGCCCCCTTGATGGGTCGTAGCTCTGCATTGAGCGATAGCTCACCCAGCACCATTGAGTCATTAAGTTTAAGACTCTCGATCTGTCCCGAGGCGGCAAGTATAGAGAGCGCTATCGGCAGGTCGAAAGCAGCCCCCTCCTTACGCAGATCAGCTGGTGCTAGATTGACCACAATCTTGCGCATAGGGAACTTATGGCTTATAGCCTCAAAGGCTGAGCGTATACGCTCTTGCGACTCTCTAATAGCGTTGTCGGGAAGTCCAACGAGATAGAGTCCCATACCACTTGGAGCCATGCTCACCTCAACGGTAACCAACACAGCGTCAATACCAACGATCGATCCAGCAAAGCTCTTGATATACATAATCTACAAATCTTTAAAATGGAGCATCCTCATCACTAAATCCTCGCATGGGTGCAATATCAAACTCATTCCCAACCATCCCCGAGCTGCTCAATGCATCCTTAGCATCTTGGGCATCTAGTTTATGGTTATAGGAGCTAGCTACATCCTCATACTGAACCTCAAAGCCACTCATCGACCGCTCATTCTGAATAGCCAACATATCCAGCTCATCAACATCGGCAAAGCGTGCCTGCTCCTTAACAAATCGTAGCGGCACATCACACACCTCACCATTACGGTGCTTAGCAAGGATGATCTCCGCCATGCCCGCTGTCGATTGCCCATCTTCGGTCTGGGTCATTCCGTAGTACTCCGGACGGTGGATGAAGGCTACAATATCTGCATCTTGCTCGATAGCTCCCGACTCACGAAGGTCAGAGAGCATAGGGCGTGATGTTCCTCCGCGGGTTACCGTGGCACGGCTCAACTGCGAGAGGGCGATAATTGGGACATCGAGATCCTTCGCTATCGCCTTCAGTGTACGTGAGATAAATGAGACCTCCTGTTCGCGGTTTCCTCTCATCTCTGCTGAGCCGGTCATAAGCTGTAGGTAGTCGATGATGATTATCTTAACCTCATGTTGGATCTTCAATCTACGCGCCTTGCTCCTAAACTCGAAGATCGAGAGTGCCGGTGTATCGTCAATATATATGGGTGCATTAGCCAGTGGCTTGGTCTTTGACTCTAGTGCTTTCCACTCATCGGGGGTTAGCTTACCCGTCTTGATCGAGGTACCTGCGATACCCGTCTCCGCAACGATCAGACGCATCATCAGCTGCTCTGCCGACATCTCCAGCGAGAAGAATGCCACCCCCTGCTCATAGTCAACAGCCATATTTCGCGCCATGGTAAGCACAAATGCGGTCTTACCCATAGATGGTCGAGCCGCGACAATAATCAGATCGGAGCGCTGCCAGCCCAATGTCTTTTTATCTATAGCAACAAAGCCTGATGGCACGCCATTAAATGCGCTATCGTTCTTTGCAGCCTCTTCAATTAGGCTCAATGCTCGCGCCAGCACATCGCGTGACGACTGCACCGAGCGTTTGATATGCCCCTCAGCAACCTTGAATATCTCACCCTCAGCAAAACCAATGAGGTCGACCACATCGATGGTCTCATCATATGAGTTGCGTTGGATATGTGTAGCTGCTCTAATCAGCTCCCTCTGTACAAATTTCTGAGCTATGATTCTTGCGTGGAACTCAACGTTAGCTGCCGAGTCGACCCTCTGGGTCAACTGTGCTAAGTAGGCTGCTCCACCCGCTGCCTCAAGCTCCTTCTCAACCCTTAGCCTCTGGGTGACGGTGTAGAGGTCGACCGGTTGCAGGTCGCGAGATAGCCCCTCGATAGCTTTATATATTAACTTGTGAGGGTCGGTATAGAAGGCTTCGGAGGTGATATACTCCTGCACTGCAATAACGCTATCTTTTTCGAGCATTAGCGCACCCAGCACCGCCTCCTCCAGATCGGTCGCCTGTGGAGGGACAATACCCTGTGGATCTTCAACTATATCTTGGTATGCAGCGCGGTTGCGCTGTGATGCGGGGTAACTCTTTGCCATAGGGTAAAATTTGATTCATGACAAAATTACGCAAAAAATCCGAATAATTTAGAATCTGTTTAAGTTTTTCTCGCTTAATCTGCTAAGGCTCTTTCACTTCGCTTTTTAATTTTGCTATCTTGCTAATAGCACCACTATTAGCTGCGATACCAAAATTAAAAATCAAAGCAAAATAGCACTTAGCATATTTAAGCATAAAAACTTAAACAGATTTTTAGAATCTAAGAGAAAAAATAGATCTCTACCTCTGCCGGTACTCATCAATACCATATTCATGGCGCGAGATGGCAACCGTAGCGATTGAGACTGTGGCTGTAGGTACCCCATCTAAAATAGCCTCAGCGCACGAGAGCATGGTTGCACCCGTAGTATATACATCGTCAACAATGAGGACTCTACGGTGTTCAAAGATCTTCGGATTGGTGATCTCAAATAGCGACTCTACATTACGCCACCGTTCACTGCGCTCAACCCTCACCTGCGAGGTGTTGTAACGTACACGTCGTATACCACGACTGCTACAGCTAATACCCATTGAACGAGCTACGCCCAAAGCGATATAGTGCGACTGGTTATAGCCTCTGCTCAGCTGTCTGCGTGGGTGTAGGGGGACCCCAATCACCAGATCAATATCGGCGTAGAGAGGTGAGCGCGCAAGCTCCTCGCCAAGCCACCGACCCATCAACCATGCCGAGATCCACTCCCCTTTATACTTCATTCTGTGTATCATCGCTCGCCAACCGCCATCGTCATAGTATATCAGTGCCGAGGCGTGGGCGATCTGTGGGCGTATAGATTGCGCACGTTGAGCCATGGGGTTGAACTCTCTGCTCTGAAACCCCGTCATCGCCATGTCGAAGCGGCATTGGGTGCAGACGAAGTGCTGTCCCTCAGCGAGTCTCTCGCGACAGACCCCACAGCGGGGCTGGAAGAGAACTCTCCAAATGGGTGTGAGTATACTACTGAGGATCGACATCGAAGGTTAGTTTAATTGATCTGCTCTCAATCCCCTCCTGCTCGTTACCCCCCGCGCGCCACTGCTCGACAATAGATCTCATTACCTCCCTAGCGCGCATTGACGACGCTCCAGCCTCAATGCGAATGGTGAATCCCAAGATCCACTCCCCCATAACTCTATCTACTGGCGGGGTGATTGGTCCACGTACACGTCTACCAAAGCGTTCGCGAAGTAGTTGTGATAGTCGCCACGATGCTCTAGCCAATCGATTGTTACACTTGTGTTTTAGTGTTATGGTGAGTAGTCGCGCATATGGAGGGTAGCTAAATGCCTCTCGCTCCTCCAGAAGAGTTGTTGCGAGACCCTCGTAGTCTGCCTGCACGACATACTGCAATACGCGGTGTGTAGGCTGTGTCGTTTGGATAACCACCTCCGCCTCGGCACCCTCGCGCCGACCTGCTCGCCCCGCCACTTGAGTGAGGAGTGAGTAGGCTCGCTCCTCGGCTCTGAAGTCGGGGATCTGAAGTGTATTGTCGGCATTGAGAATACCTACTAATGTCACATCGGGGAAGTCAAACCCTTTGGTAATCATCTGTGTGCCGATGAGTATATCACCCTCATGACGTGCAAAGCTGCCGATGATCTGCTCAAATTTGCGCATCGATGTTGAGGTGTCGCGATCGAGCCTCAATACTCGTGCTGTGGGGAATAGCTCACCTATCTGCTCCTCGATCTTCTCTGTGCCGAACCCCATTGGGGTTAGCTCACCAACCTTGCAGGCTGGGCAGCGGCTAGGTAGCGGCTCAGAGTAGTTACAGTAGTGGCAGGTGAGTTCTCTATTTGATTTGTGCATTGTGAGCGAGATGTTACAGTTGGGGCAGCGTGCCACCCAGCCGCACTCTCGACACTCTATATATGGGGCAAAGCCACGTCTATTTTGGAAGAGCATAATCTGCTCTCCACGCTCTAGCCGCTCCTCGATTTTGCGGTATAGGTCAAGGTTGAGGTGTCCTCTTCTCTCGCCCCTTTTGGCTGCTCTGCGGGTGTCGGAGATGACTATCTTTGGCAGCTCAGCCCCTCCATATCTCCTGTTCAGCCTAGCCATGGCAAACTTGCCACTCATGGCATTTGTCCAGCTCTCTAGTGATGGGGTAGCGCTACCCAGAACAACTTTGGCACTGCTCTGTGCCGCTACGATATGTGCAAGATCGCGTGCATTATATCTCGGTGATGGATCGTTCTGCTTATAGCTTGAATCATGCTCCTCATCAACAATGATTAGACCGAGGTGGTTGAGCGGTAGGAAGATTGCCGATCTAGCGCCAACGATAAATCGTCCACCCTGTCCACTTTGCTCACCTTGGCACAACGAAAGAAATATCTCGGTGCGTCGCTTTGGGGTCAGTCCAGAGTGGTAGGGTGTTACGCGTGAGCCGAAGATTCGCTCCATCCTCTCGATGAGTTGGGTTGTAAGCGCAATCTCGGGTAGTAGAAGCAAGACATCTCTCTCCGCCGCTAGTTCACTAGCGATAAGGTGGATGTAGACCTCTGTCTTTCCCGAACCCGTCACTCCATGCAGTAGCGCACAACTCCTCTCCCTCAACCCCTCCGTTATTGTGGTTAGTGCCTGTTGTTGATGTTCGGTTAGGGGTGGAAGGGCGAATGTTATATT
>JBCQTG010000033.1:21815-22106 GCA_047178765.1 Rikenellaceae bacterium
CACTCTCGATATTTCGCTCTCGTTGTGTTATGGTTATCAACCCTTTGCGCTCCAGCGATCGTAGCTTCGTCATATCGCCAGCTATTAACCTCCTAGGTATCTCACCTAGACGTGTGTAGCTGCCTCTATCTATATCTATTATCTGTCGGAGTGTAGCTGCCATCGTCTCACTACGTCTGCCGATAGCCTCTATCTCCTCCTCTCTAATCTCTCTCTTCAGAGCTATGTAGTTCTCTTTTGCGGCGGTGTACTCTGAGCTGTTAAACTCCTGCTCATCATCCCCCCTTGGGC
>JBCQTG010000034.1:0-20088 GCA_047178765.1 Rikenellaceae bacterium
ACACACGCGCCAATAATTGGTTTTTTAATCTCGTTGCCAAACATATCCTGCTTCATCTCTAGCCCCAAAGCGCTGCCCTTAGCAAGATCGCTCGAACGTGGCGATAGACCATACGAGGTCTTGTCCGAAGCAAGTTTAGTAATTGCAATACCTCGCTCAATCACCTCTCTGTTAGCAGGGATAAAGCACTCCGCAACCTCACCATCGATATTGGCAAATTGAGGATCACCACCCAAAGCCTTAGCATCGAGGTAACCAAACTGTTTTCCTTCAGCATTGAGCGACTGTGGAAGTACATTCTCTGCCGCTAGATACTGAGGATCGTATAGCAGATATAGGTTGTTGCAAATATCCACATCCATCGCTGCCACCTCATCACCATTCATATCGCGCACCGCAAAGCTATCACCATCCTTGTATCCACGGCGGAAGTTATAGGCTTTATCCTGAATAAACTTCACACCATCCTTGGTTTTAATATGCTCACTCCATCCGCTAAAGAGCTGCTGAGGGGTGTAGAAGATATTGTTTGCCACCAACACACCTGTCGCCGATGTTGTGATCTGGAACACAAATGGGTTGTGGAAACCATCTTTTCTCTCGCGAGTATTGATGATGGTATTGTTGTAGATATATGTTTGGTAGGGACCAATAAATGGACCGCCAGTATATCCACTCACCGACACCAATGTTCCGAGAGTAAGCGCTGTAGTACCAGCCCAATACTGCCTGCTCTGCTCTGGGTCTCTCTGCTGAGAGTTTCTCCAACCATCGTCAACACTGATATTGAATCGGTATGAGCAGTTGAGGTTCTTACCCAACACCTCCACAAATCCACCAGCGTTATTCTTGCTATAACAGTACTGCACAATAACATTCTTATTACCATGGTCGATATGCGCACCGCAACTATCACCAATTCCCGAAGCCTCCTCAAGGTGGCAATACTGAATTAGGAATCCATCGCAGTTCATCATCCAGATACCACTTCCTCTACCCCACTTTCTAGGGTCGTTGAAACTTCCCGAACGAAGGGTCTTATTGCGCTCAAAAAGAACATTTTTGCAGTTTGCCATCATATAGCCGGGACCACCAGTCTCATAGAGGTTCACCTCTCTGATGGTTAGGTTGTTAAACCCACTCGACCCCGAGCCTGTAATCCTCATTCCGTGGGCGCTAGTGTTCTTAATGGTACACTTCTCAATCAAGACATTCTCAATATCGTTACCATGCGAGACACTTCGTCCCTCCACCGCTAAACCATAGTTGATACTAGGCTCGCTCCACGAACGACAAGGGCGATTGGTTGGTATATCCTTTGCATCTGCATTATAGTAAAAAATATCGTAAAAATCAACATTTGTGATGGTGATATTACGCATTATTCGCTCCTGTGTTCCGAGACTCTTCTGGTCGTACCACTCACCCTCAATATAGACACCAATACGATCGCGTCTCTTAGCATCACTCTCGCGCAACATCGAAACACCCTTTTTAGGTGATCCGTTGGCAGTGATCTTCAGGTCGCTGATAACGATATTTGAACTACCCTTAATATAGAATCCAGCGGCATAACCGCTAAAGTCTAGCGTTGCTTTCCCCTCTCCGTAGCTACCTATATGCAGCTGCTCACCCTCGTTAAAGGGTATTCCAAAGAGTTCTATCGAACCGTGGTGACTCTGTCCCCCTTTAAGCAGCACTTGGTCATCTGCTTTGAGCGACATTTTCGCTAGTTTGTCGAGGCTCTTGATCGCATTATCGGCTGATAGTCCGCTATTTTTGTCGCTACCACTCTGGGCATCGACATAGATTGTACGCTCAAACTTATGTTGAGTTTTGTAGCTTATCGAGTTATTCTCTTGGTTAAACTCGCTGCTGTATCCCTTGGGATTAGTGCATTGCGCTGATACTACTGCTAGTACCAGCGCAACGCTACCCATCATTTTAATTAGATTCATTGATTCTTTCTTCTTCTCTAAAATCGATCTGTATAACGTGTTTCGTCTGTGACGGTGACTTCTATAGTCACTGCTGCCTCACCCTCGCGCACAATCCTCATTGTACCGGTTGCTCCGGTAGCGTCTTCACCGTACGCCTCCACCGCATAGTTGGTGTAGCTTGTGACACCATCGGTAGTACGTTTCACGGTGAACTCCATAATACGGTTGTAGTCGTATGAGTAGTCGAGGATCTCGACTAGCTCATACTCTGGGTCAACCGATACTGATGATGTCCAAACCAATACCGAGTTCAACTCATAGAAGAGTGTGAACACCACAGGCTCAGTAGAGTCGCTGCTCGTATTGGTGATGTTGTAGACATCGGTCAGCGAGAGATCAATCACCTCATAGTTATCATCCTTACACGATGCCACCAGCACCGCGACTAGGGTAACGAAAAATATCTTTAATAGTCTCATAATTCTAATTTTTTAGTTTGCTGGACGATCGTTAACCATCTGTAGTTTGAAATCCTTGAAGTATAGTACCGATCCAACTCTAATACACTCGTGAGGGAATGATACATATAGATCTGTTCCTGTAAGATCACTTGCGATATTAAATGCGTCTGTACTACTCTTGCCATTAACAGCCATATCATACCATTCTGTAGAGCCATCGGTGAAGTTACCAGTAGAGATACCACCACTAGTACTTGTCTTTCCAAGAACAGCATAAGGCAGGTTACTAGTACTTCCTAGAGATGTTCCTCCAGTTGAACCGCCATTAATAGTCTGACTATTAATTGAGCTGAGTTCAGCAAGTGTCATCGTTAGATTTGTAGTTGTATTTGCGGGGTTACCACCAGCGCCCATACAAACCTTACATGTGAAGATATAATCACCTGCAGGAACGTTAATTGGGTAGTTGCTATTCTTCACCGATTGGTGACCCGACTCACTAGACAATACTTGGAAGTCAACCATCAACACATTATCCGTATCACCAGCAAGTGGACTTGCTACAATAGATGCTGTTGAGAGTACATATCCGCCAGTAAGGCTATTACTACTGTTATACACTGCCCAGTTTGCAGCATTACCATTGCCATTGTTGAAGTTAAACTCACTATCAGGCAGGAAGTTATAACGCTCATAAGCGATATTAGCTCCTGCTGAGTTAACCGCTGTAGCTGTTAACGGACGCACACTATACTGGTCAATATCTGCAATATCGCTACTCAATGTAAGAGCAATATCTGAGTCATTGGTATAGATCGAGCCATTGAATGCAATGACAAGCGACTTCGACGATGAGCCAACCGACCATCCTGTACCAGTTACAGAGCCAGAACCACCATTTGTATTATCAGTATAAGCGAGTGTAAATTTACTATAATCGCTACTAGCTGCAAGGACAGCAGCATCGAAGCTACCCGAATTGCTACTATCGAGAGTCAACTCAATCTGATTTGTGCTACCTGAATTATCGGCATCATATGGTGTGATACCACTAATTACAAGATCGGTCATATCTAGTTCATCTACATCGACATATGACAAACCATTGTATGGTGTTGCTGCAATTGCGGGCAACCATCCCGACTCCTCACCACCATCATAGCGCTCAACAATCATACGGATATGAATCTCATCACCATCCACAGTCTCCTCGTTGAATAGCACCTCTACTGTTCCATTATCATCATCCTGATTCTTGAATGTTATAACCCCAGACTCATCATCGTTATATGAGAAGCTATGAGTAGTCGAGATCCAAGTATAAACAGATGGGCGCTCATAGTCGTTGCTATAAGGTGTTGTATCCTTGATAAAGAGTGATCGATCCTTTGGACTCCATGGAGTATCAACAGCTGTCGCGAAATCATTGGAGGTGAAGAAACTAGCCGAAAGGTTGTTATACTCCTCGCTGTAGACAACAACATCAACATCCCACTCCATCTGGTAGTAGCCACTCTCACCAATCTCCGTACCATTCACACTCGCGGGTGATCCCGAAGGTTCAGGTGGATAGGTATATGTGACATTCTCCGAATAGCGGTTTACTAGCGTAATCGTATACTCACCAGCCTGCTTAAAGCGAACTATAACCTCATCATCAAATGAAATATCCACACTCGCTGAGTCGACTGTCGTGCCATCCGCCAACATAAACTCCATCCCCTCAACACTACTCAACTGCCACTCGTGAGATATGGTAGCCTCCGAGAGATCAGAGAATTTTATTGTCTCGCCGATAGCTGCTACATACTCGTAGTCGTCTATCTGCTTCTCGCTCACCACCTCGAAATTGAAGTAGGTCTCGCCATCCCCAACGGGCGGGGTGGGCTTACCACTCCCTGTGATTCCATCCTCCGTCGGGTCATCGCTACATGCAGCCACCACCATGACGGCAGCTGCAAGTGCGAAAAACTTTGAAATTATCCTATTTAGTTTCATAACTTTTTCTTTTTTCTAGATTACTCTACTCGCGATCGTAGGCGTTGTTAAGAATCACCTTACGGATGTAGAACTCACCACCCTTGTAACTATTCAAATAGAGACAGATTCTAAGATCAGTACCTCCAGCCGAGCGAGGGATATTCGATGAACCATAGCCCGAAGTTGCAGCTCTGTAGTATGAAGTCCATGTACTATTTACCGATGGGGTAAAGTATCCACCACCATTAGTTGTACCAGCTTCAGAGTTACTTGTGAAGTTCTGATTGTTAACAGATGAACTAGTAGTGATATATGCCGTCAGACCAGCAGAGGTAGTTGGCGTTGTATCACAGTAGATCTCATACTCATAGAAGTAGTTTCCAGCAGCAGCATCAAACAAATAGTCATTAACCAATCCCGAAGCACTACTTGTTGATGATGGAATAGTGAGCTTCAATACCTTATATCCTCCACCCGCTGGATCATCTACAAACTCAACGGTATTCTCAGTATAGACCTCATTCGATGTATTGCGGAAGTACCAGCCGAAGTCAGCAGGGGTACGACCAGCAAGCTCTGCATCGGTCATCGATGTGAAGTCGAAGTATGATGTATCAACAACGCTATTCTCCCCATTTGTTGTGATGAGGTTAGAGGTCACATCGATACTATATATGCCATCCATCGCAGCATATAGCGACTCTCCCAATACCATAATATCATTATCTCCTCCATTATATGTCAAGACCATCTCATCGGTGTTGTAGAGTGCATCGTCAAATGTCAAGACAAGAGCATTCTCTACACCCTCGGTTACGACTGCCGATGATGGGTTGAATGTACCACTAAAGGATGCTGAATCATTCTCAACTGCTAACGAGAAGAGTGATAATAGAGAACTATTCAATGTATACTCACCATTATCCGCACTATATGTAAATGCGTTATTATTCTCGAAATCAAACATAGTATTTTCGAGTCGATAGGTGATTGTATAGTCATCATCATAATGAAGAGCAGTTGCCGAGAGTGGATCTTCACTCAAATCAACATAGATGTCGAGATTCACCAACACACTAGTGGGTCCGCTCTGGATCAACGATGGATAGGTTGAGTCCTCAACACGACTAACGTTATGAGTGACATTGAATGGTACATCTTGCGCAAGTTTGTAGAACGAGATGTCGTAGGTCTGGAACGATGCACTCTCCGCTACATTTGCATCCTCACACTCCCAAGTCCACTCGTTGGTGTAGTCTCCAGTAACATCAACAAAACGTAGTGTCTGACCATAGGTCAAGAAAATATCGACGAAGCTATACTCATCCTCAGGGTCGTAGCCTGTCTCGATCTGCTCAACAACATTACCCGCTGAATCGAGAAGGTAAACCTCCGACAATGGCTCAATAGTTGAGTTAAGAACCGCAACATTAAAGTCATAGCTCATAACATACTCGCCATTGATATACTCAGTCTCCATAGTTGCGTAGTAGCGGTTACCTCCCGAACGATACGAGTAGGTAAAAGTCACTGGCTTTTCAAAGACATTGGTTAGGTTGACAATATGGTCACCATGATCTGGGAAGTAGATATGCACCGTAGTCTCATCACTTGTATAGGTGCGGCTAGTGTCGATATTGTCCGTATAGTCCTTATCGGTTGAAGAGATCATCTCATTCTTCAAGAATCTCGCACCGTTGTTATAAGGTATAGTCCATGTTCGCCTTGTTGAACCCTGCGATGCATCCATGATCGAGAGATACTGCGCAGTGCTAATCATAATAGGGTCGGTATTGTCCCTATCACTACTAGTATACCATGCAAAATCAGCGAGATCATTGGGCGCTTCGTAATCCTTCTGACACGAAAGCATCGAGAAGCTCATCAAAAGCGAGGCTATAAATAATATTGCTCTATTAAGTCTCATAGTTGTTAGTATCATTAGTTAATATATGGGTTAGCATTCTTCTCAACGCTCGGAATGGGCCAATAGGCTTTCGTATCGTTGTAGTTTAGCGATGCCTGTCCAAAGTCGGTGTAGATGGTCGTTGTTGTCTTTCCATTCTCATCGAACCAATCTGGGTATGGCTTCTGAACAGCAAACTTCGTATTGTTGCTATAGCTCGTTGGATCATCCTTATCAACAGAGATATAGGGGATTCCTGTTCCATACAATCCATACTGCCATGTTGCTAGGTCGGTCAAACGCTCCTTAGTAACTCCCCAACGACGTAGGTCAATCTGACGGGTAGAGTTTCCATCGAGACAAACCTCCATCGGACGCTCCTTATACATCAGGTGCTCCATCAACTCCTGAGCTGTGTAGCTCACACCATCGTATGAATGTTCAACACCATCTGCAAACTCTCCCATTGCTGCCTCTCCCATAAGAACAACTCCTGCACGCTCACGAACACGGTTGATATACTTCAAAGCATCACTCTTATATGCATCGGTAGTTCCACCCTCCAAAAGTGCCTCAGCATATAGCAGATAAATATCTGCCAAGCGGATCACACGGAAGTTGATCGCCGAAGCGTTGGTAGGTGAACCATCGGTCTCCTCCTCCCAAATATCCCAGTTAGAGTATTTACGGAAGTAACCTGTTCTACCATCAGAGAATCCCGCTGCCTCCTGTACCGACTGTGTGTAGTACTTAAGGTAGGTGTCACCATTGATAGCGAATGAGTTCGACGCACGACGCGAATAGATGCGACGGTGGATCCACTCTCCATCATGGTAGTGAACTAGGTAGTTATCGAGGTAGTCCTTACCCGAGTAGTCGGTGTAGGTGATCTCCACTGGATCAGATCCGCTAGCGTAGGTAATCTCCTTCTTGTAGACCCTCGTACCGTAGTCCATACACAATCTCGTTGAGCTGCCATTATCTGGATCAACAGAGAGTGATGAGTACTTATATACTAGGTAGGTCTCGCCACTAGAGCTTGTTGATCCTACCCTCTCACCGAAATGTTTGTAGTAAATATCGGCTGGATTATCACCATCAATATAGGTATTATCAAACTCCACCTCTTCCCAGTTCTCAGGGTTCAACGGATCGACATCCTCATTCATATACTCATCAACCAACCACAAGGCAGGGATCAACGAGTACCATCCACTAACCTGACTCACCAACATTCCGAAGTTGTTGTAGAGAATATACTCTCCCGAGTACTGAGTGTTGTAGTCAAGGTTGTAGTTGATCTCCAAGATCGACTCGCAACTAAACTCATTTGCTGTTGTCCACTGGTTGTTATCCTCTAGCAATGTGTAGTCAAGGTAATCAGTAACAAGGTTAAAGTAGTATCTAGCAGTTGCATAGTCCTCATCGTAGAGGTAGCTCATACCCATAATAGAGTATACCGCTCCAGTAGTTGCACGACCCAAATCAGAGTTATCTGCCCATGTGTCTGGCAACCCCAACTCCAACGCCTTAATCATATCTGCACGATAGAAGTTCTTCACCTCCTCGCTAGATGATACGGGCTGGTAGAGGTCATCGGGCATATTAACCGGCACATAGTCCAAGATTGGCACCTCGCCATAGTTGAACAAATTGTTTAGCCAGAAGTAGAACAAACCTCTAAAGAAGTATGCCTGCGCCTCGATTTTATTGAGGCTGGTCTCATAGCTTGTGATCGACATATCTAGCTTAGTACGTGTAGTCGCCACACCCTCAATAACCTGATTAGCTCTGAAAGCTCCTCTGTAGAGAGCCATCCACTGATTGGTCATATTTGAGTATGAATCATTGAACGTATGCATCATCGCATCACTGGTACCCGAACGGTTCGATCCTCCCGAAATACCAAGGTCGGTACGCAAGTTCTGATCCACAAACTGGTAGCACTCCGCCGCCTTGAAGGCGTTGTATACCGCATTGAGGGCATATTCGCAATCCTCAACCGTATCCCAATAATTCTCTACAAGCACCTTATCCTCATTCTCTCTGTCGAGAAAATCGCTGCATGAACCTAGACAGATCACACTTAGAATCAGCGCTCCTATATATTTAATTCTTTTCATATCTCTCTATTTTTTCAATTAAAAGGTAATCTGGACTCCTCCACGGAACTGCATAGTTACAGGATATGTTCCCAAATCGAGACCACGTCTAGCAATAGAGTTGTTACCAACCTCAGGATCATAGCCTGAATAGCCAGTGATCGTAAGAGAGTTGTCTGCCGAGACATAAACCCTCAACTTGCTCATTCCCACCTTGCTGGTGATCTTACGAGGAAGAGTATATCCTAAAGTGATATTCTTCAATCGCAGGAATGAACCATCCTCAACCCAAATATCAGCGTAGCTACGGTAGTTATCGTGAGTCGATCCACCATATGCAGGAATTGCAGATGTTGGGTTAGCCTCACTCCACTGGTATACCAAATCCTGATTCGAGCGGTTCTGATAGGTGTAGATCTTCGATCCATTGATAACCTCATTACCCAATGATGCGTACCAGTTCAAAGATAGGTCGAAGTTCTTATACTCGAAGTTGAAGTTCAATCCAATCTCATACTCTGGAGCTCCGTTACCACCATCGACACGGTCGTCGTCATCCAACACACCATCACCATTTGTATCAACATACATCAAATCTCCCATCTGTGCATTTGGCTCCAACTGCTGATACTCCGCTAGCTTCTGCTCGGTGTTGACAATTCCATTGGTTGGCATCACGAAGAATGTTCCCGCTGCATACCCCTCAGCAATTACCGTTACATAATCTGTTCCCGAGGTTGGTGAACCATCTGAGAAGTAGAAGATCTTGTTAGACGAACTCATGCTGGTAACCTCATTTGAGTTAGTTGAGAAGGTTGCATTAACACGATAGTTGAACTTCTTGATCTTATCTCTCCATCCCAAGGCAAGCTCGATACCCTCATTCTGCATATCACCCACGTTGAGTGTCACAGTTGAACTTGTTCCAACTCCAGCTGATGCAGGAACCAAAAGAGGGAAGAGCATATCCTTCTTAAAACTCTTATAGACATCAAACGATCCAGTAAGTCGATTCTTGAACATAGCAAAATCCAATCCTAGGTTAACCTGCTGCGTTGTCTCCCACTTAACCTCTGAGTTGTAATATGATGTCTGAGTGATACCGGGAGAGTAGATTGTTCCACCTGTGTCGTTAGATCCAAATGCGTAGTCATAGTAGGTAGAGAGTACTGTCTCATATGAGTAGTCTGAGAAGTTCTGGTTACCTGTTGTACCGAAGCTGGCACGTGCCTTAAGTGCTGATACAGTCTTTTTCAGCTCTGACCAGAACGCCTCCTCTGAGATATTCCATCCAGCAGATGCTGATGGGAACATACCCCAACGATTCTCCTCAGCGAAACGCGAAGATCCATCACGACGCAAAGATGCACTAAGTAGGTAACGCTCATCGTAGTTATACTGAACACGACCCATCATACCGATAAGTGCGTTCTCGCGATCCTGACCATACTGACCTGTTCCTGTACCAACCAACATATCAGAAGTACCTACACTAAGTGAATTAACGTCTGTCGTAATAAGATCGTAGACCTTAGCATAGAACGACTCATAGGTGTAGACCTCCATACTGTAAGCACCAGTAGCGTTGATCTTATGTTTGCCAAATGTCTTAGTCCAGTTCAACGTTGTCTCCCAGCTAAAACCTGTGCTACGCTCACTATCCTCGCGAACTGCCGAACGTGTAGAGGTTGTTTTAAGCTCTCCATCGGTGTTGTAGATCTGGAATAGAGGGTTATAGGTGGTTTTAACTGCATTTGAATAGTTTACTCCCACACGAGTTGAGATGTCAAGACCCTTGATTATAGAGTACTTTACATTGAAGTTTGAGTTAAATGCGTCGGTATTCTTCTGAATATCCTCCTTCAAACGGGTTAGGATATATCCCATATTTGAGATTGTTGAGTCATCACCAGTAGCATTCTGGGTAGTTGAAGCATCGGGATCAACCGCCGTAGAGCGTGGATTCCACTTATACGACTCAGTCATCAAACCCCAACCGGGAGTAACCTGTGACTCAAGACGATAACCGACATTAATTCCAATATTCCACTTATCACGTGTAAAGTTGGTGTTGGCGCGGAAGTTATACCTCTCGAATGATGAGTTCATGATAACACCCTCTTGGTTGAAGTAACCTCCAACAATACTATAGGTCAAATCATTACTACCTCCAGAGAGGTTGATTGAATAGTTCTGAATTGCAGCGTTGTCGTTCTCCACAATATCCATCAATCGAGTATCATTGAAGAAGCTCTGCTGGTAACTCTTAAGCGACAACCATGTACGGTCGTATGACTCAGTTCCATTAGTTCGCTTATCATATAATAGATCGACATAGGTACGATCCGCAGCATCCAAAAGATCGATCGTTGAGGTGATCTTCTGAACACCATAGTAGCCATCGAGAGAGACCCTCATCTTACCCTTCTCACCCTCTTTGGTGGTGATAAGGATAACTCCTCCCGAACCACGAGTACCATAGATTGCAGCCGAGGCAGCATCCTTCAAGATGTCGATACTTGCGATCTCATTCTCACTAATACGAGGGTCACCATCATATGGCACTCCATCGACAACATAGAGAGGAGTTGTACTACCCGAGATAGATGATATACCACGAATAATCACATTTGAGTTCTCTCCGGGTGAATCTCCCGAGTGCTGTACGGTAACTCCCGCTACCTGACCCTGAAGAGCCATCGAAATATCAGAGGTTGCAATCTTTGAGATCTCCTCAATATCTACACGAGCCACCGCTCCTGTAACCTCCTTCTTACGCATTGTACCATAACCAACTACCACAACCTCATCGAGATCTACAGCATCCTCTTCGAGAACAATATCGTAGCTTGTCTTACCCTTTTGTAGTACAATTCCTTGAGATAGATAGCCGATATATGAGACACTCAATCTACCCTCATTAGGTACATCAAAGTTAAATTTTCCATCAATATCGGTCACACAACCACGCTGAGTACCATCGAGCATGATGGTAGCTCCAATCACTGGTTCGCCATTTGTTTTGTCTAATATTGTTCCTGTGATGGCATTCTGCGCCACTGCCCAATTGCAACTCAATGCAAGCAGGAGTGCGAGCAGGACTCCCCATCGTGGAATTTTATAATTATCTTTCATTATTTTGAGCTTTTGAGTTTATACTATTGAGCTACACAAGCACCGATAATAGGTGTTGAGATTGAGTTTCCGAAGAAATCCTCAGACATCTCCAAACCACCGACAATTCCCTCGCCGTTAGCCTGATCTCCCTCGGGGTGATACTCGCCACCCACATAGACATCAAGAACTGGGATGGTAGCACCGCGGTTGATAACCGAGCTATTGCGTGGAATCATATTCTCCGCCTCCATTCCCTCAGGGTTTCCAAACCATGGGTCTCCACCGAGAGGATAATCATCTTTGTAACTATTGCTACTACCATCTACTGGCGTTGGTAGACAGTTGCTAGCTGTAGGATATGATGAGTTGTAGAGCTGATAGATATTGTTCTTAATCACTAGATCCATCGTCTCCAACTCCTCTGCGTTCATGTCGCGAACCTGAGCATAGCCACTAGCAGACATACCATAAGAGATCTGGAAATCGTAGGCTGTATCGAGGAAGTTCACGCCATCATAGTCATAGCTCGACCATGAGTTCTCCATACGCTCTGGAATCCAGAAGATATTGTTCATCACAACTAGACCCTTAACAGATGTTGAAATCTCATAGATAAATGGATTGGTATATCCTCGCGAGTCTGAACCTGTATTAACAATGGTATTGTTGTAGATATATGTCGAGAAGGCACCCTCGTAAGGGTCGCTACCATTAAGACCATTAATCTGCATAATCACACCGTTTGTTCCTACACCATTTGTTGGCTCCCAGCCCCAATGTGGGTACTGCATACGGTCGTTAGGGTTACGCCAGCCATCGTTGATACTGATGTTGTAGCGATAGGTACAGTTGTAGTTGTCACCCAACACCTCGATAAATCCACCTGCGTTGTTACGGCTCAAACAGTACTGTATGATGACATTGGTGTTGTTGTGGTCGATATGCGCACCGCAGCTATCGGCAATACCCTCAGCACCCTCAAAGAGACACTTGTGGAATGTCGCATTGTCGCAATACATCAACCACATTCCACTTCCACGACCCCACATACGGCGATCGGTTCGTGATCCTGCATTTACGATGCTGGTGTTCTGCATAACCACACCATCAACATAGGCGAACTGCACACCCGGACCTCCCATCTCATAGCCTGTACAGCCATCGATCAAGAGGTTAGAGATAGAGGTGGTACTTCCCGCTGATCCCTTGATTGCCGTTAGGCTGACATTACGGATATTGGTCTCGATGATCTTTACATTATCCATCGTTCCGGTGTATGTAGGACGCATATAGATTCCCCAACCGTAGTTATCCTCGCCACTAGTACTCCACTCGCTACATGGGCGATATGAGATTGTACTCTGGTCTACATCCTCGCCATAGTAGAAGATGTCGCGAATATCGACATTATATATGGTGATGTTATTGCAGCTTCCACTAGAGTTCTCCATACGGATTCCTGAACGCTGATCGCCAACGAGTGTACCACCATTCGCTGTAATCTTAATATCTGAGATATAGACATCTGGTGTTCTAGAGATGTAGATACCATCCGACTGACCCGCAGCATCGATACGCGCCTTGATAGGGTTGATCGAGGTTGTTCCATCGGGTTTAGTGTTGTATGTTCCAATGCGGATTTTTCCACTAGTCTTGCCATTTAGAGTTATCATTCCACTGTAGACCTCCTCACTTCCGTATAGCAGAATGGCAAAATCACCACTTTCAGATGCAATCAATGACTGAACTTTGGCGAGTGTCATGACTGGAGTCTCGGTAGATTTTCCATCATTAGAGTCCATACCCTCCTCAACATTGACGTAGTAGGTGGTAGTATAGCTATCCTTATTCTCATCCGCAGGCTGATCGGGATACTCCGCACTATTGCCATACTTGACAATATCATTCTCCTCGGGGAAGAGTTGCGAGAAGAGGTCACCCGTAGGCTCGATCGCCGCAGGTGCTTGCACTACAGGATCTGTTGGTTCATCCTTGTTGCAGGCGGGGAGCAGAAACCCCGCAATGAGCAACCAACTCAGAACCCATAGATGCATCATCTTAGTAGATAATTTTTTCATATCGTTAATGGTTTTAAAATAATTTGGTTTTCGTTTTATTCATCGAAACAGACCCCACTAGTCACACCTCGACAATACAAAAATAGTATATAAAAAGGTGTGAATAGTGTGGTTTTTTGTCTCGAAATTGTGCGTAATTTTTACATTATTGTGCTACACAGGCACCTATAATGGGGGTTGTGATTGGATTTCCAAAGAAATCGGTATCTTGATCGAATCCTCCGACAATACCTGTTGAGTCTCCTGAGATATAGGTTATCGTCTTGCCACTATTGATGAGAGTAGCGTTGCTAGGTATTGCACCCTCGGCTGTTAGGCTATAGATATTTGCAAACTGAGGATCGCCCTGATAAGGAGTGGTATCCCAGTAGTGTTCTGGAACTACCGCATTCGCTGTCTCTGTCAATGATGTAGTACCTACAAATGGAAGTGGGTAGGCGCTAGACATATTTGTTCCATCATAGCGTTTGTAAAGATTGTTGTCAAGAGTCACCTTCATAGCATCAAGCTCAGCCTGAGTCATATCCCTACGACCACTACCATCATTTACAGTAAAGTTATACGCCTTATCAAGACCAGTAGACGAAGAGTAGCTATTATAAGAATATTTCATCTTCTCAGGGATCCAGAAGATATTATTCTGCACCACAATACCAGTAGCCACAGTTGTTAACTCATAGATAAATGGGTATGTATAACCACGATCATCGAGTGACGAGTCATTAGTATTAATGATTGTGTTGTTATATATATAGGTGTTCTTTGACTCTAGCCAGTTGCTTCCTTGTGTTCCGTTAAGGGTGATTAGCACTCCATTAGTCGCAGAATTTGATCCATCATACCACCCCCAATGGCTACGCTGAGCCTCATCATTAGGGTTACGCCATCCATCGTTGATACTGATATTGAATCGATATGTACAGTTGTAGTTACCTCCCAAGATTGCGATAAATCCACCTGCATTATTGAGACTCAAACAGCGCTGGATAATGATATTTGTATTGTTATGGTCGATATGCGCACCGCAGCTATCGGCAATTCCCTCAGCACCCTCGAAGTGGCAACTATCGAAGGTCATGTCGTTACAATACATCAACCACATACCACTTCCGCGACCCCAGAAACGAGGATCAAGCCTCGATCCAGCAAAGTAGATCTTTGTATTCTTCATCACAGAGTCATCGACATAGGTGAACTGCGATCCCGGACCACCTGAGAGATATGAGGTACAACCATCGATGGTCATATTCTTGATCTTGTTTGTCGCACTTCCAGCCGTACCTTTGAATGCCGTGTAGCTAACATTTGTCACCGTACAGTCGATAATATCCAATCCATCGATTCCGGCACCTGAGTTGACAGCATTAGCGTAGAATCCCCAACCATAGTTGAAGTCATTCTCAATTCCCCACTGGCGACAAGGGCGATAATATGGAATGTCGAGAGCATCCTCATTGTAGTAGAACATATCGCGGATGTCGATATTATGCATCGCGATATTGTACATCTGAACAGCATTACTCTGGATCAACACAGCGTAGCGAGCATCATCAACACGGCTACCACCATTTCCAGAGATCTTAATATCAGAGACATAGACATCAGAGGTGTTATAGATCCAGATTGCAGCCTTCTCACCGCTGGTGTCGATACGCGCCTTCTTGCCCGATGTAGGGTAGCTACCGATACGTATAGGCTCGCTCTTGCTGGTTATAACGATCGATCCACGGTGTAGTGTACCCTCAGCATCACCTCCATAGAGCAGGATCTCCATACTCTGTGTCGACGCCTCAATCATTGTGTTGAGCCTATCAAGAGAACGGATAGCTGAATCGGCACTCAATCCATTGTTACTATCACTACCACTTGTAGGGTTGACATAGATCTGCACCGCATAGCTCTCGCCATTGTCGGTGTATTTGATCTGATCGTTCTCATAATCATATAGCTTAGGGAAGAGATCAGTAACACTATTGACCCCAGTAGAGCCGCCATCGCCGCCACTCAAATCTGAGGGTTCATCTTTCTCACACGATGATAGTGCAAAGGCTGAAAACGCAAAGAGGGCTAGCACCCAACTTTTAAGTAGAACATTTTTCATAATATTATTAGATTTTGGTTTTTCCAATAACAAAATTATGCAAAAAGATCTACTTAATAGTGTCTAAATTTACCTCAAATATGTGCGGTTTTTTCTACTCAACATCCTTTTTTGTATCATTAGACCCCGTAAATTGCCGTTTATACTCCTGAGGGAAGACTCCGTACTCCTTTTTGAACGACTCTCTAAAGTGACGAAGATCATTAAAGCCCATGTCATAGGTGATACTAGATACCGTATAGCGACCTGTGCGCAGTAGCGTTGCAGCTCTCTTTATTCGTATCTGGCGTATGAGCTGGTTTGCTGTCATATCGATCAGCGAGCGTAACTTCTTATTCAACACCACCTGTGTTAAACCAACCTCGCTACATAGATCCGACACCTTTAGCTCAGCATTGCCGATTTGCGACTCGATATACTCCGACAACCTACCCAACAACACCTTATCTTGGCGCGTTGTAACACAACCATCCACCTCAAAAGCTGGCGTCTCAGAGTTCTTAACTCGTTGAGCAAGAACCGCTCTATTGACCAGAATAGAGTTAACTAAGCTCTGCAAAACATCGTTATCAAATGGTTTGGTGCAGTAGCCATCAGCTCTATATTCATAACCACGCGCAACATCGCTATCTGCACTCTTTGCCGTCAACATCACAACTGGGATGTGAGATGTTGTAGCCTCGGTCTTGATACGCTCACACAGCTCCAACCCATCCATAATCGGCATCATCACATCGGTAACGATAATGTCGGGGATAAAACGTTTAGCCAACTCCAACCCCTCAGCACCATTGCCAGCAGTAAGGACCGAGTAGCCCCCATCACCCTCAAACAACGAGACTAGCAATCTGCATATCTGAGCATTGTCATCGACAACAAGCATCACACCCTTTGAATCATCATGTCTCAAATCTCTACTATCTACAACTAGCTCCTCTATTGGAGGCTGCACACTCTCCTCCTCGGGGAGATCAACCACAACATCATCATCCGATGTATTGTAGAACACAACGGTAAAGGTTGTTCCGACACCCTCCACACTCTCAAACGAGATCTTACCTCCATGCAGCACAACCAGCTCACGGGTCAACGATAATCCGATACCAATACCCGAGACAGAGCTATCGGCAAGGTTGGAGTCGTAGCTAGCAAAACGATCAAAGATCTTAGAGCGTACCTCGGGCGATATACCCGCCCCATTATCACTCACCGTCAGCACCACACTCTGCTCATCGCCCTTAAGCGAGATTACCACCTCGCCCCCCTTATGGGTATACTTCACCCCATTAGAGACTAGGTTATAGATTATCTGCTCGATATACTCCTCGTCATAGTGTAGATAGATAGGCACGGAGTCTGAATGGTACTCAACATTGACACCTCTACTCTCACCCAAGTGGTAGAAATGTGTGCTGAGCCTCTCCACAAGCTGATCTAAACGGTCATATTTGAGTTTAAGTTTCAACTCCTTATTATCTCTCTTCTGGTAGTTGAGGAACTCCCCACTAAGGTAGAGCAGTCTATTGGCGTTGTGTTGCATAGTCTCGAAACACTCACGCCACTCAGGGATCTCATCTGCCCTAGAGTCCGACATCAACCGCTGCAGAGGGGAGATAATCAATGTAAGAGGGGTTCTAAACTCATGCGACACATTGGTGATAAAACGTGAGCGATAGTTAAGCAGCTCCTCAACCTTACTCTTCTCCATTCGTGCCATACGAACTGCATTCTCTCGCTCCAAGACACGTTTATAGTAGAGCATAGTGAATCCCGCACCAGAGATAATCAATACAACATAGAAAAGATAGGCGTACCAAGTCAACCACAATGGGGGATCTATCACAATCTCAACGCTGCGTTTAAATGGACTCTGAATTCCATCACCATTGCAACCAACAACAGCTAGACGATAGCGTCCGTGAGGAATATTGGTATACGAGATCTCTCGGCGATTAGACTCTAGTGTTCTCCACTCTCTATCGAAACCATAGAGTCTATATGAGTAGCTCTGAGATTTGACACCAGTGTAGTTAAAACCAGAGACCGAAAAGGAGAAGCTATTTTGATCGTGAGATAGCGTGACAAGCTCCGTACACTCGATCGCTCGATCGCTAACTCTCTCTATTGGCTCGGAGTCAAACAAAATACTCTCACCCCATATCTTAAGGTCGGTAAAGCATGGTGTGACTGGGATGCTATCTACCTTTATCTCCTTTGGATTCAATATCGTCACACCTAGGGTACCTCCAAATATTATTCTGCCATCGGAGTGATGAGCATATGAGACATCATGGAATCCGATATTGGTGAGTCCATTCCCCATATTGTATATTGTTGAGGTGGATGCATCTAGATCGAGAACGCATATCTCACGATTTGTCGTCACCCATAGTCGACCCTCATCATCCTCCACCATTGCGTTTATGATATTACTAGGTAGTAGATTAGTGGTATCATAAGCCTCTGCGCTAAAGCCCTCACCATCCTTATTGCGTATCAATCGATGCAGACCCGACCCGAGTGTTCCATACCATATATCTCCCGCTCGTGATTCATAGATAGGTATCACATAGTGCGATGAGGTGTACTCGGGCATCACCGCCTCCACGATAGGCATCTCTTCACTCTTCGACCTCTCATCTATAGTAAAAAGTCCTTTGTCGGTAGCGACCCAGAGTCTACCATCTCTATCGGCATGTACACATCTCACGATATTGCTACCTATGACAGAGTTGTCGATATTCAATATCAATGTCTCTTTACTCTTCAGATCATACCTTATAAGCCCCCTAGAGTATGTGGCTATCCACAGGTAGTGTTGATCTGCCAACATATGTTTAATCATGGTCACGTCGTTCTCCAGAACAGGGGTGGCGTCAATATGATCGATACGATAGATACCTATCGTACCAGCAATATAATACTTAGAGTCGTAATCACTCTTCACAATTGCATTTACCGAACTACTCGACAGCCACTGTTGCATCTCTTTATCTCGCCCACTCTCCATATCGTAGAGATAGTAACCATTGGTCTCTGTACCAACCCACATCCAGCGGTCATCATCTATAAGTACGGGCTGAACATGGTTGTTACCAAAGCCACTAACCAATTGGAATGGCTTTGTATTCTTATTATATATTCGCAGCGACTTCTTAATAAATCCAGCACACACCTCACCCGTACGTAGAGAGATCAGATCATTGACAAAGAACTTATCATACCTCTCAACTAACTCCGGTGTTGAGAAGCTATCCGTAGCGTCATCGTAGTGCGAAGAGAAGAGTCCATGATTCGAGACATAAAAGAGATCATCGCCCGACCAGCAGACTCTTCGAGATGATGATATACCCTTATACTCTCTCTTGGCTCCACTCTTCAGATCATACGATTTTAGACCACTACCCATAGTCATTAGAAATAGCTTATCACCACGTCTAGTTATATCATTCACCGTATACTCAAAATTCTTCATCGTCTCGAAGCTATCGCTACTCTCGCTATAGCGCAACAGTCCAAATGAGGTACATGCATAGAGGCTACCATTGGCATAGAGCATCCTACTTGGGTAGGATGAGGTAGTTGAGGAGATCTGATAGTGTTTGAGCGAGACAATAGTGTGAGTCTGAATGTCAAACCGCATACGCACAACACTTCGCGATAGTCGAGCATAAAACCAAATATCACCATCATCGCCCTCACAAATATATCGAGTTGTCTCAATAGCTGCTATATGCTCAAAGCTACACATCTCAGTGGAGTGGATAAATCTATTCTCATCTCTGATATAGTAATAGATACCTTTATCCGCTGTACCAACCCAGATATTTCTATACCTATCTTCGCAGAGGCTCAATATAAGGATTGACCCTAGCCCACGATCACCACGCGAGAAGTTCACAAACTCACTACCATCAAATCGACTAAGTCCACCATTGGTTGCCACCCAAACAAACCCCGCACTATCCTGCATTATATCCTGAATATCATCATGCACCAACCCCTCAATGGAGCTATATGACTCAACATTATAGCGACCATCGCCAACACTTTTAGCGACAACACTCTGAGTCAATAACAACATTATTACGAGAATCGCAGATCTTAATATAAATATAGGTATAGATATATAAGCAAATCTTAGGCGATTTAAAATATCCATAAATGCAACTAGATTTTATTATTTGAAATATTATTAGGTCTATTAGGCGTTGGTTATAAGGCACCATTTTGCCTATGCAATTTAGCTAAAATTTCTATAAAATACAAAAAAACCCACTAATTTAAACAAAAATAAGTTATATAAATAGATAAAAATAGACTAACTTTGCGAATAATCACAACCAAATCATTTAATGTATGAGACCTCTTAACCAAATTAGGCTGACTATCACCTATCTTCT
>JBCQTG010000035.1:0-19371 GCA_047178765.1 Rikenellaceae bacterium
ACGACTTATGCAACTAATTCGACCATTATAATCTTATTATTTGTGACGTTGTGATGTGACTTATAACAGAATTAGTGGGGGCGTGAGTAGTTACAAAACATCTTTAATAATTTGAGCTAAAATAATTTTAACAGCTACAATAAATAGATTAATTGATTCGTTATTGAAGATATAAAGATTGAATATTGTGATGTCAAAATAACAGTATTGAAATACAAATTAAAAAAGAATAAAAAAAGTAGGCAAAAAATTAGCAAAACTAAAGTTTTTTTACTACCTTTGCACAACGAGGCATATTTTTTGACATTGCTAAGTCAGAAACATATTCCAAACAAGTCCATCCAAAGGACCCAAAGGGAGCAAAAAGGGGGGGGGGCAAAGAGAGCAAAGGAACAGGGAGTATTTGGTAGATGTGCAGAGATTTTTTAAATGATAATGATTGTCACAAATAGTGGCTTTATTATAGTCTGAGTGTGAGGCTAAAGTAGGTAAATGGCTGAGTCGGAGTGGTTACCACTCAGTTGATGATTAAGAGGTTGTTTTAGGTTAGGTTTATTTAGGTATTAGTTTTTTAGTCTTAATCCACCTTCTCACACTCATCTTTTATTAGTTCGATTAACAAGTTAGTTAGTCGAACTTTTTTGCAATTTAGCATAACCTAATTAGCGTGAGTTCAATGACTATCGAACTCACGCTAATTAACACAATTGCAGTCTACACTCCAGCTTGTAGGTTACTGAGGCTCGCTACCGCCACCTAATGAGCGATAGAGGTCGATCACACCCTGAATCTCAGCAAAACGATTTGAGGCGTAGTTAATCTGAGACTGCAACAGTGATAGCTGTGCTGCCAACACCTCCAGATAGTTAGAGTTGCCATGACGCATAAGCAGTTCGGCACTCAGCAAAGCTCGCTCTAGCAGATCCATCTGCTCAACATCATACGCCAACCTATCACGTGCGCTCTGCCATGAGATTAGCGCTGTATTGACCTCTGCCCCTGCATCCAGAATGGCTTGATTAAAGTTTAATAGCGCCTGCTCCTGCTGCATCTTACTCACCTTTAGCTGACCACGCAAAGTTCCTCGGTTAAAGATAGGCTGCACAATCGAGCCTACAACGCTCATCAATAGATCTGCGGGGGTGGTGATGGTTGTACCACCACTAACAAATCCCAATGAACCCTCCAAAGTAAATGATGGATATAGAGATGAACGAGCCTCTCCGGTGGCGTAGAAAGCCTGCGCTAAGGCATACTCAGCAACTCGTACGTCGGGGCGGTTAGCAACCATCTGCAGCGGCACACCTATAGAGAGTGTCTCGGGGAACTCAGCCTCTGCGAAGCCTCCACGGTCGATATGCTGAGGAGACTCGCACAATAGCACCGAGAGGGCATTCTCAACTGCAGCAATCTGCTGCTCATAGGTGACGATCTCACGTGCAAGAGCAACCCTGCTCGCCTGAGACTGTAATACAGAGGTTGTATTGAGTCGTCCAGCGCGTTTCAAAGCCTCCATAGCACGTATATTCTCATCCCAATTGACTAGTGTCTGACGACTAATTGAGAGCTGCTCATCTAGCAACAGCAATGAGTAGTAGCTATTTGCGATAGTTGAAATAAGGCTAGTCTGTACAGCCTGCTGATATGCTCTACTCTGCTCCAATGCAGCCTTGCTCTGCTCCTTCGCATTGCGCACCTTGCCAAATATATCGATCTCCCAGCTCGCCTCGGCGGTGATGCTATAATCACTCGTCTTTGTACTACCCTGTTTGCTCACGCTCGAATCTGCCTCAAGATCTAGTGTTGGTGCGTAGTTGAGTCGAGCAACGCGTAGCACCACCTCAGCCTGCTCAACATTGAGATGAGCGAGACGTAAATCGGTGTTGTTGTCGAGTCCACGAGCAATAAGCAGTTGCAACTTAGGATCAGTGAACAGCGCGCGCCACTCCAATGAGGCGATAGAGGTGGTATCACGCTCAACCGCTGTGTAGTCAAACAGATCATCAACCACTTTGGAGTCAACCGTATTATCAAATTTTGAATATAGACCGCAACTTGTCAACGCCACGGCACATATAATAGATAGTATTCTTAACATCTCCTAAAAAATTAAATTTTATCCATATCAACATCAGGTAGGTCACGCGGTGGCATAATCCGCTCTTCAAATGATTTGAAGATGACAAAAAGCGCAGGAACAATAAAGATCAATGCAATAGTACCCACAAGCATTCCACCCACAACACCAACTCCCAACGAGATATTACCATTAGCACCAACTCCCGAGGCAAACATCAACGGCAACATACCGAAGATAAGTGTCATTGAGGTCATCAAGATAGGGCGCAAACGAGTCTTTGATGCACTAATTGCCGCCTGCATGATGGTCATTCCCTGACGTCTACGCTCCGATGCATACTCGGTGAGCAGGATAGCTGTCTTTGCCAATAGACCAATCAACATCACTATTCCAGTCTGCATATAGATGTCACTACTAATGCCATACATATTGACAAAGAGGTAGCTACCAACCAATCCGAATGGGACAGAGAGGATCACCGCCAATGGGACAAAGAAGCTCTCGTATAGAGCAGCCAGAATCAGATAGACGAAGATTGTACAGATGGTGAAGATAATTACAGTGGCATTTGACGACGCCTCCGACTCCTCTCTAGACATTCCGCCAAACTCATATCCATAACCCACTGGAAGAACCTCCGAAGCGACCTCGCGTATAGCCTCAATCGCCTGTCCTGAGCTGTAGCCATCGGCAGGCATTCCATTTACTGAGATCGATGGGAAGAGGTTGAATCGAGATAGTGATTGAGGTCCATAGATCTTCTCAAGCTCAATATATTGAGTCACAGGGGTCATCTCGCCCTTGTCGTTCCGAACATACATATTCTCCAATGCCGCAATATCTAACCTCTCATTTACATCAGCCTGAATCATCACTCGATAGAGCTTTGAGAAGCGGTTCATATTTGAGACGTAGTTACCACCGACAAAGCCCGATATTACACCCAATACATCGGATGGCGCAACTCCATTTCGTTTCGCTAGCTCCGCATTAACTTTCACTGAGTATTGGGGAAATTTGGTGTTGAACACAGTCTGTATACGGGCAATCTCATCTCGTTCGCCCGCCTTGGCGATAAACTCTCTTGTGTACCTCTCAAGATCCAGAATATCTCCACCTGTACGATCCTGAACATGCAACTCAAAGCCATTGGTCGCTCCATAACCAGTAATCATCGGAGGGGCATTAGCCAGAATCACCGCCGCTGAAATATCTGATGTTAGCGCGTAGATTCTATTAATAACCGCTTGAACACTCTGGTCGGGATCGGGACGTTGATCCCATGTCTTTAGCCTAAGGATAAACATTCCAGCATTTCCGCCCGAGTTACCCGCGCGGTCCTGACCCGTAATGGTTGTATAGGCGTGGATCTCGTCAATTGTCTTTAGCCTCTTCTCAATCTCTAACATCACCTTATGGGTCTCCAGACGAGTATATCCCGGTGAGGTCTGCACACTCACAAAGATCGAACCCATATCCTCATTAGGCACAAGAGCGGTCTTTGTATTATTCATCAGGTAGTATAGCCCTCCACAAGCCAAAACAATCAACATCGATGCTAGCACTTTATGCTTCAAGAAGAAGAGTACATTCTTCTGATACTTGCTTATGATATTATCAAATGCAGCATTAAACGCAATGTTAAACCTCACAGAGAATCCAGCCTTCTCCCCCTCGGTATACTCCCTATGAGGACGCATAATCAGAGCACACAGAGCGGGTGAGAGGGTCATCGCATTCACCGTTGATATAGCGACGGCAACAGCCATCGTAAGTCCAAACTGAGTGAAGAATGTTCCGGTAGTTCCACTCATAAACGAGACCGGAATAAATACCGCCATAAAGACAATAGTGGTTGATATAAGTGCTGAGGTAACCTCCTTCATCGCTCCGATGGTTGCGAGATATGGAGACCTCTCACCCTTATCAAAACGACTCTGCACCGCCTCAACAACAACAATAGCATCATCAACCACCGTACCAATCACCAGCACCAGCGCAAAGAGGGTCAAGAGGTTAAGCGAGAAGCCCATCAAATAGATAAAGGCAAACGATCCGACCAGCGAGACGATAATTGCCAGCGAGGGGATGATGGTCGAGCGGATATTCTGCAAGAAGATATAGACAACCAGAATCACCAACAAGATAGCCTGAAATAGAGTGAGGTAGACATTTCTGAATGAGGCGTTGAGGAAGTCGCGAATATTCATCACCTCAATCAACTCCAACCCTTTGGGTAGCTCAGCTCTGATCTCCTCGATAACCTTATCTAGAGCCAGCGAGGTCTCCATAGCGTTTGATCCCGGACTCTGGTCAACCATCGCCATACGACCATACTTGCCGTTAACATTTCCAATATTGTTGTAATCCTGCGCACCAAGCTCTATTCGAGCAACATCCTTCAAGTAGAGGATCTCACCATTGTCGAGTGATTTAATAACTATATTCTCATAGTCGCGCTCATCCTCCAATCGACCAACATAAGCCAGATCAACCTGTAGTGCATAATTAGAGTCAGCACCAAGTGTTCCTGTTGGTGACTCTAGGTTCTGCTCCGCCAATACCGAACGAATATCCGATGGCATCAAATCATAGAGTCTCATCTTCTGAGGGTCGAGCCATATACGCAGGGCGTAGCTCGCACCACGTATACCCACATCACCTACTCCATTGACACGCGCTAGTCGAGGCTCGATATTTATCTTCATATAGTTTGCGATAAATATATCGTCAAAGCTATTGTCGGGACTCATAACCGCAATCATCTTCAATGTTGCGGGCTGGCGCTGTCTAACAGTCACACCCGACTCGGTAACCTCAGCGGGCAGTAGACCCTGCGCACTCGATATACGATTCTGCACATTGACCATCGCAATATCGGGATCTGTACCCTGCTTAAAGTAGACGTTGATACTCGCCGAACCGTAGCTATTAGCCGACGAGGTCATATACAACATATTCTCTACTCCATTGATCGACTCCTCAAGAGGGACGACCACACTCTTCTGCACCGTTGATGCGTTAGCACCCGTATAGGTTGCACTCACATTGATCGTCGCCGGAGCAATCGTTGGAAACTGCTCAACAGGCAGCATCAGATAGCCTATCGTTCCTACAAAAAAGAGCAGGATAGAGATAACTATCGAGAGTATCGGACGATCTATAAACTTCTTTACAAACATTTCTTTACCTTTTTAATGCCTAGTTTAAATTGCATTAATTCTTTACTAGTGTTCCCTCTCTAACTAGACCAGCCCCCTCAGCGATGATTACATCGCCAACCTCAAGTCCCGACTCAATGATATAGTTGTGACCATCGTTTATCGGAAAGACTGTTACCTGTTGTGAGGTAGCCTTACCATCAACAATCTTATAAGCAAAGATCTTATTCTGCAGCTCGAATGTAGCAACCTTAGGGATTACAATCACATCCTCCTTAGTCGTAGATACCAACACACGCCCATTTGCACCATCGCGAAGGGTCATATTAGGATTGGAGAATGAGGCGCGGATAGTTACCGTACCAGTTGTGCGATCAACCGTTCCACTGATAGCATCAACAACACCCTTATGCTCATATATAGTTCCGTTATTGAGCTGGAAGCTCACCTCTGTCTTATTCTTCAATAGCTGACTTCTCGATCCATACTTCTCGATCAAGGCATACATCTGTGGCTCTGAGACTGAGAAGTATGCATTCATAATATCTCTGTTCGCTACAGTAACCAATGGAGTATCAATAGAGGCACTCACCAATGACCCCACTCGATAGGAGATCATACTAGCGACACCATTCACAGGGCTAGTTATCTCAGTATATGATAGGTCATTGCGCGCACTACTCTCCTGAGCAATAGCTAGTGCCAAATCAGCCTCTGCCGTTAGTTGGGTGTTGAGCGCGATTTGATACTCATTCTGCGAGATAACCTTCTCATTAAGTAGCTCCTTTGCACTCTCTGCATTGATGGTAGCGGTAGACAATGCACTCTTCGCACGTTTAACATTAGCCACCGCAACATCAAGGGCAGCCTTAAAGGGTGCCTGATCGATGATGAATAGCGTCTGCCCCTTGCGAACACCAGCACCCTCATTTATTAATATGTCGGTGATTACACCCGTCACCTGTGGTCGGATCTCGGTGCTATAGGCTCCGCGCATAGTTGCTGAGTAGCGAGTAACAACCTCGTTGCTACCCCTCTCGATAGTCATTAAATTGTAGTTCTTAGCTGCACCACCACCCATTGATTTGGTTGAGGTCTCTCCACCACACGAAGCTAGTGCCAATGCTAATGCACTTAAAATTAAAACTCTTCTCATTTTTTTATATTTTCACTTATTTTATATTTCACACTCTCCTCTCGCGAAGGTAATAATATTATAATAGATATAAAAAAGAAATATACATATAGCTCAATTTTATCGCCTATTAGTGCTTTTTTATCTCAGCCGATAAAATCCACTCTATAGTCTAGAAAAACACCCATTTGGTCTATTCTGTTTTTATTTGTAATTAACTAAATCTATATTTGTAACGTTAAAAAGTGTATATAAGCTATGAATAAGATCAAAAAGAGACTTGCTATGGTTATCGCACTGCTATCAGCAGTGGGTATATCTACAGCACAGAGTGGAGCCAAATTCTCGATGACCATCGATGATTGCCTCAACTACGCCAAAGAGAACAGCATCGTCCTAAAACAGTATGCCCTTGACATCGACGATCGTATTGCTGATGAGTTGAGTGCTAAGGGTGCCTTCCTCCCAAACCTATCGGGATATGTGGGTGAAAACCTCTCATCTAACCCCGCAGCGCAGATCGGGTCGAACGGCGTCAGCTTCTCGGGTAACTATGCACTCGACCTATCGCTCGACATCTACAGTGGAGGAGCAAATAGAGCCACTCTACAACAGAGTAAACTAAACAAACAGATCGCCACCCTCTCACTAGCTGAGCAGGAGAACTCAATTGAGGTGGCGGTGACTGAGGTTTTCGTCCAGATCCTCTACGCAATGGAGCAGATTGAGGTCTCGAAGCAGAGCCTCATGGTGAGCGAAAAGGCGCTGGAGCGTGGTGCAGCGATGTATGAGGTTGGCTCGATCAACAAAGCTGACTACTCGCTGCTAGAGAGTGCGCGTGCAACAGACCTCTACGACATCGTTGTGGCAGAGACTACACTAAGTAATCTATATGTATCTCTAAAGCAGTTGCTAGAGATCTCGGCTGATGTGGAGATCAGCGTGATTGCGCCAAATATCAATGAGATCTCAATGATGAGTGTAGTACCACAGGTTGCTGAGGTATACGATATAGCGTTGAAAACACGCCCTGAGATCACCTCTTCAGTGCTATCAATAGAGACCGCTAAGTATGACGAAAAGATCGCCCGTTCGGGATACCTCCCATCGCTAACACTATCGGCTGGGGTGGGTAATGGTCACCTCAACAACACCTATGCACTCAATACTCAGATGCGTGAGAACTTCTCGACAAATGTCGGTGTAGGTCTATCGGTGCCAATATTCAACAACTACAAGACAAAGACATCGGTCCAAAAGGCGCGTAACTCAGTCACCTCAGCAGAGTTGACACTCACCGACCGACAGAAGTACCTCTACCAAACAATCGAGCAGCTACACAACAACACCAAAACAGCAATGGCACTCTACACTGTCTCAGACTATAAGCTCAAAGCGGTAGAGACCAGCTTGGAGCTAACATTCCAGCAATATGAGGTGGGTATGAAGAATATCGTTGAGCTATTGATAGATCAAGATAGCCGCAGAGATGCCGCTCAGGAGTTCCTAATCAATAAGTATCAGCTCCTCTACAACAGAGCTATCCTAGAGTTCTACCGTACAGACATTATTAAATTGTAAAAGATAAAAAATTAGATATATGAAAAAGAGAACAGCAATAGCAGCGGTGGTAACACTAGCAGCAGTCGGTGGAGCGGTCTACCTATTTATGCCCAAAGATGACAGTTCAGCTATACCAGAGTGGAATCTAGGAGTTGTTGAGGCAACGGTAATTACAAATAGCGTAACGGCAACAGGTACGGTTGAGCCAGTGACTCAGGTAGATGTGGGTACACAGGTCTCTGGAATCTTGACCAACCTCTATGTAGACTACAATAGTGTAGTAAAAGAGGGTCAGATCATTGCCGAGTTGGATAAGAGTCTACTCAATATCGAACTCAACGCAAGCAAAAATACAGTGAGCAAGACAAAGGCTGAATATACCTATCAAGAGGCAAATTTCAAGCGCACAAAGGCTCTCTACGAGAAGGAGCTGATCGCTCAGAGTGAGTATGATCTAGCACTATACAACTACGAGACCGCAAAGAGCGACTACAATAATGCTGTGAACACACTCGAGAAGGCGAAGATCAACCTCGGCTACGCTACGATCTACTCACCAATCGATGGTGTTGTATTGTCAAAGAGCGTTGAGGAGGGACAGACTGTTGCATCTAGCTTCAGCACCCCTACCCTATTCAATATCGCTGCCGACCTTAAGGATATGGAGGTTATTGCCGATGTTGATGAGGCTGATATAGGTGGTGTAAAGGTTAATCAGAGAGTTACCTTTACTGTCGATGCCTTCCCTCTACTCACCTTTGAGGGTTATGTAAAGGAGGTTCGTCAAGAGGGAATTGTCGAGAGCAACGTTGTGACCTACGAGGTTGTTATCTCAGCTGCTAATCCCGATCTAACTCTTAAGCCCGGAATGACCGCTAGTGTCGAGATCTTCACTCTAGAGGTAGATTGCATGGCAGCAGTTCCAGCAGCAGCACTTACCTTCACACCCCCAATGCCTGAGGGTGCAGAGCCTATGCAGCAGCGTCGTCGTCCCGATGGCGAGATGGGCGAGCGTATGGAGCGTCCAGATAATGCAGGTCGTGTATTTGTCAAGGTTGGTGATATGATCGAGCCACGCCGTGTAACTGTTGGAGCAAGTAATGGAATACACACTGAAGTTGAGGGTGTTAATGCTGGCGACAGTGTTGTCCTAAGCCTTAAGAGTGTACCTCGATCGATGAAGATGTCATCAAACTCAAAGAGTCCATTTGTTCAGCAGCGTCCGGGACCCGGACCAAGATAGGAGAGTGCCATGAAGAAAAAGGTAATTGAATTAACAGAGGTTAAACGTTATTTCCAAGTTGGAGATGAGACGGTTAGAGCCTTGCGAGGTGTCTCGTTTAGTATCAATGAGGGTGAGTTTGTCACCATCATGGGTACTTCGGGATGCGGAAAGAGTACGCTGCTCAATGTTCTGGGCTGCCTCGATCTTCCTACTGGAGGTGAGTATAAGTTGGATGGTGTCCCTGTCTCTGGAATGAGCCGTAGCCAGCGGGCTGTTCTGCGTAACCACAAAATTGGTTTTGTATTCCAGAACTACAATCTGCTAGCAAAGACCACTGCGATAGCTAATGTCGAGCTACCTCTACTATACACCCAAGGTGTCAACGCTAAGCAGCGCGAGCAGGCGGCAATAACAGCACTCACCGAGGTTGGTCTAGCAGACCGACTCTACCACAAAAGTAACGAGATGAGTGGAGGACAGATGCAGCGTGTAGCTATTGCTCGCGCATTGGTCAACAACCCCGCGGTGATCCTAGCCGATGAGGCGACAGGAAACCTCGACACACGTACATCATTCGAGATTTTGGTGCTGTTGCAGCGTCTACATGCTGAGGGTCGTACAATCATCTTCGTCACCCACAACCCAGAGATGGCGGATTACTCAAGCCGCAATATCACCCTACGTGATGGGTTGATTAAGAGCGATACATACAACAACAAGCCAAGTAGTGCGAAGGTAGCACTCGATGCACTACCAAAACAGGAGGAGGATTAACCATGAAGATAACCAATCTATTATTTATAGCTACCAGAGCGTTGAGCAACAATAAGCTCCGCGCACTGCTAACCATGCTGGGAATCATCATCGGTGTAGGGTCGGTAATCACTATGCTCGCCATAGGTCAGGGATCAAAGGCGAGTATCAACGCCCAGATCTCGGAGATGGGATCGAATATGCTCACCATCCGCCCCGGATCAGATGTGCGTGGTGGAGTGCGTCAAGATGCCTCAACGATGCAGACTCTAAAGAAACCCGACTACCTAGCTCTGCAAAAACATACCGATCTGCTGGCTGCCGTTAGCCCCTATGCAACCTCTTCGGGACAGTATATCTATGGAGCGAACAACTACCCTGCACAGATCTACGGTGTATCGCAAGATTATATGGATATTCGCCAGTTGAAAATGGCATCGGGAACGATCTTTACCGATCAGGATATTGCCACTGCCGCTAAGGTGTGTGTACTCGGAAAGACCCTTGTTGATAACCTCTTTGGCGAGGATGAGGATCCTATCGGTAAATTGATCCGATTCAAGAAGATCCCTCTTCGAGTTATTGGAGTGTTGGAGGAGAAGGGTTACAACACCATGGGACAGGATCAGGATGAGATTGTCCTTGCTCCCTACTCAACGGTGATGAAGCGCATCACAGCGGTGACGCACTTCAACCAGCTCTATGCCAGTACAATCAATGAGACAATGACCGATAAGGCGATCACTCAGATCACCAATACCCTACGCGAAAACCATGGTTTGAATGTCACAGGAGCAGCGGATGATTTCCATATCCGCTCGCAGCAGGAGTTGGCGACAATGATGAGTTCGACAAGTTCGCTTATGACCACATTGTTGGCGTGTGTTGCGGCAATCTCTCTAGTTGTCGGAGGAATCGGAATCATGAATATCATGTATGTCTCGGTTACTGAGCGTACAAAGGAGATCGGATTGCGTATGTCTGTAGGGGCTAGAGGAGTAGACATCCTTGTTCAGTTCCTTATCGAGGCTATCATCATCAGTATCACGGGTGGTCTGATCGGAGTTATTCTGGGTATCGGTGCGGCGATGGCTGTCAAGCAGTTTGCTGGGTGGCCCATCGAGGTTGAGAGCTGGACGATAATCCTCTCTTTCGCTGTCTGTAGCTTTACCGGAGTATTCTTCGGCTGGTACCCAGCTAAGAAAGCCGCTAAACTCAACCCTATCGATGCACTGAGATACGAATAATCTCTGTTAGTGAGGATTTTGTATGTCAATAAATAGATAATTCAAGAGTATATGAGAGCTTTGGGGATATTATTCATAATTTCACTCATCTTATTGATGGTTATACCAATAGGATTTGATACGTCTGGCACATCTGTAGTGGGGTTACGAGGAGATTATGTTACCCATCTTATTGTATACCTGCCTTGGATGTTTACTCATCGGATGATATCTGGAGAGAGAGTTGGTTCATTATGTTGGTTTATAATCGGGCTTATATTTGTTGTTGGTTTGGAATATATTCAACTACTATTGCCATATCTAGGTTTTAACATAAATGATATACTTGCTGGCTTCTTAGGGTTATTAGCATCGGGAGTGATGAGTTATGCTTACATGAGGATCAAACCTAAAAAGTGATTCAGATTCTTATATTGACATATTATTTTGTATCTTTGCGATATGAGAGAATTTAACAATAGATACCTAGCAATCACACTCCAGATCATTGGCTGGTGTGTGATGCTAGGTATCACGCTTATGTGGAGTATGAGCAGCGAGACTCGTAGCCACGGCAACTTCCGTCTAGTTATGTATCTGGTAAATATCTCTTTTCTGATGATACTCTATGCGATCAACTACCTCTACATCATCCCGCAGTTTCTATTTCAGAAACGTAAATGGGAGTACTTCTCCTACAACGCTCTAGCAATTGTGGTTCTGCTACTCATCGCCAATAGCTCCGCTTTCCGCTCTCTATTCGACTCTATTCGACCCGATGATATTGCCTCTCAGAGTGGCGGTGGACGGTTCTATATGATCGCTCGTGAGTTGACGAACTACATCTTGATGGTTGGTCTTGTGACAGCGATAAAGGTTGTGAAACGACTCCAGCAGAGCGAAGATGCCCTTCGCCTAGCTGAGAGTGCCAAGATCGAGGCTGAGCTAGCAAACCTACGTAGCCAGATCAACCCACACTTCCTGCTCAATACCCTCAACAACATCTACTCGCTCACCGCAATTGATGTTGAGAAGTCACAGAGTGCGATCAAGGAGCTGAGTAGACTGCTGCAATATGTACTCTACGACAACCGTAGTGACCGTGTGTTACTCACCTCCGAGGTGAAGTTCCTCAATAGCTATATCGAGCTTATGCGTTTGCGATTGGGGAGTAATACAGTGCTTGATATTGAGTTTAAGATCGACCCAAAGAGCGAGACCCAGATCGCCCCGCTGCTATTTATCTCCCTCATCGAGAATGCCTTTAAGCATGGAATTAAAGCTGGCGAGAGGAGTTTTATAGAGTTAAAGTTTGAGGATCGGGTGCAGAGTGGTGAGATATACCTCCATATTCGCAACTCAAACTATGCCACTACACAGAGCGACAAGAGCGGTCATGGGGTGGGTCTAGAGCAGGTGCGTAGCAGGTTGAGGCTACTCTATGCCGGGATGTATGAGTGGAATATTGACCAGAGCGATGATGTCTATAGTAGTGAGTTAATAATCAAAACCAAGTGACCATGCGATTAAAATGTGCAATTATCGACGATGAACCATTGGCAGCAATGCTACTCAAAAGCTATGTCGACAAGACGCCGACACTTGAGTTAGTGGCTACATTTGAGAGCGCCGTTGAGGCGATGCATAGCGATAAACTCTCAGGGGTCGATCTGATCTTTCTCGACATTCAGATGCCGACACTTAATGGGTTGGAGTTTAGTAAGATGGTAGATAAACCTACGCGAATAATCTTCACCACTGCATTCAACGAGTATGCGCTGGAGGGGTATAGGGTCAATGCGCTAGATTATCTGGTTAAGCCCATCAGCTATAGCGACTTTATCGAGGCGACACAGAAGGCGGTAGAGTGGTTCGGGGTGAGGAGTGAGGAGCTGCCGACTAAGGGTGAAGAGTATATATATGTCAAGTCTGAGTATAAGCTACTACGCATTGAGCTACGCGACATCCTCTATGTTGAGGGGCTAAAGGATTATGTTAAGTTCCATCTAGAGGGTAGTAGCACACCTATTCTCTCACTTATGAATATGAAGAGGGCTGAGGAGCTACTTCCATCCGATGATTTTCTACGTGTTCACCGCTCATTTATTGTCCGCAAGGATAAGATCCGTATTGTTGAACGTAGTCGCATCCTCTTTGGAAAGATAGCTATCCCCGTTGGTGAGGGGTATAAATCTGCCCTCAACGACTATCTCCGATAACCACTACAGCTCATCAATAGCCCGGTGGGTACGTTGCAGCAATACTCTGCCGAGCGTTAGTTGGGTGGTATCTATTAAGGTCTCTCCATTAAGTTGATCGCTTTTGGACTCTGAACTGAAGAGTCGCTGTGCAGTGAGATCCTCTATTGTTGCCCCAGAGCTATCCACAATGCCAAACCCCTCGCTGAAGGTGTAGTAACCGAGACCATTGTAGTTTGGCGAGTAGATATTTCGGCTAAACTCAAAACCAGAGCTATCAATCCCCATCTGAGAGAGCAGTGTTGCAGGTATATCAATCTGTGACAAGAATCGCTCTTCGACAACTCCGCGAACATCATCGCGCAAGGCGCCTCCACACCACACCATCGGAATACGATAGCGCAACGGAGAGCGCACATCTATACCTGTTGGGTAGGCGTAGGTGTGGTCGGCAACAATAATCACAAGGGCATTATCCCACACCGCAGAACTCCTCAACCGCTCGATAGTCTCACCCACCATAGCATCGGAGTAGGCTGCGGCATTAATTCGCACATCCTCAAAGCCAAGATCTTTAGGCACATCGAAAGGCTCATGAAAACTGAGTGTCAGCCACCCCATAAGCAGAGGCTCACCACCACTAGCGAGTGATATAAACTCATCGGCAACCAGCTCTCCAACAACCCCATCGCTATAGCCCCATGAGCGTATAGCCTCATCGCTCGATATATCTCGCGTAGCTACCAGCCGCTGCCACCCTGTAGCGTAGAGATATGATGACATATCCATAAAGTTGAGATCACCACCATAGTAGAAGTTTGAGCGATACCCCTCATTGCCCAGTGAGCTAGCGATAGATGGCAGGTGGCGACTCTTTGCAGGTATCTTCATCACCGAGTGTTTGGGTTGGGTGGGGAATCCGCTCAGCACCGCTGCCACACCCCTATCTGTCCTCGCTCCATTGGCATAAATATTATCAAATAGTATACCCTCAGATGCAAGGGCATTGAGTGAGGGCATCACTGCACGACCATCTACCTCCATATCCATTATCGTGCGTGTGTAGCTCTCCGCGATAATTATTAATATATTTGGACGATCGCTTTTGAGTATCGACAGCGACGACTCTCCATCACCTTGACAACGGTAATCATCCATTATCTCACTGAGCTTATGCTCATCATAATAGCTATACATTCTACCAAAATCCTCCACCTTCAACATCGAGCTGAGCAGCGAGAATGCTGGGTTCACCGCAGCGTGGTTTGCATACTGAATATCAGAGAAGTATACCTTACTCACATTTGCCACCGCACGGCTAAATCCTCCACGTATACCGATAAATATAAACCCTCCACATAGTAATAAAAAGAGTGTGGCATATACTCTATGCATCAACCCTAATCGAGGTGCAACAAAGCCCCTCACCGAACGCCAAAAGAGGTAGATACCTGCCGTCCCAACAACAATAGCTACACCAAATCCGATAAAGAGATCGACTAAGCCGATACTCGCTGCCGCCTCAGTGGGGGAGGTCAGGAATGGGATCAATGTCCCATCGACACGATAGCCCCAATAGCGATAGAGATTGGCATCGACACCTGTAATTATAGCCACCAAAAGAGCAATCACACTAAGGTAGATACGCATAGCAACCCTCCAGATAGCCCCGTTAATGAGCCACAGACTTAAGATTATGCATATTAGTGGCAGAGCGGTGATATACCCCGCCACAGAGATGTCAAGATATAGTCCACGATAGAAGATCTTCAAAAATGTAATAGTGTCGAGTTGCATCGTACTACTCCACTGAACAGCGACAAATAGCAGTCGCCCTATTGCAGAGAGAATAATCGACGAGAGAAAGATCGCGATGATAGTTTTTAGAGGTGATTTCATTACAACTAAACGTTATTAAGGAGGCTAAGGTATAAATAATATAGTGGATATGCAAAAAATATAAATTTTTCTCGCTACCTTTGGCATAGAAAAAAAACAAACGAGAGAGATGTTACAGAGAGAACTATTTAATTTTGCAGCTGAGAGTAGCCGCAAAGAGTATATAGCTGGGGAGCTTTTCCCCGAGATAAAGGTTGGAATGCGCGCATTGAATCTGCAAACAGGCGAAGATATGCTGCTCTACGACACTACAGGTATCTACACCGACAACGATTATACCCACTCGATAGAGCAGGGGCTACCCAAACTCCGTCAAGAGTGGATCGACAAGCGAATGGCTGCCGACTCAACGCACCATACACAGCTATGGTATGCACGTCAAGGTGTTGTCACCGCAGAGATGGAGTATGTAGCGATCCGCGAATCACAGGGGGCTAAAACCTCTATCACACCCGAATTTGTACGCCAAGCAGTCGCTGAGGGGCGTGCGATCATCCCATCGAACCGCTGCCACCCTGAGTGTGAGCCGATGATTATTGGTCGAGACTTCTTTGTTAAGATAAATGCAAATATCGGAAACTCTGCCCTAGGGTCATCAATCGAGGATGAGGTGGAGAAGTCACTATGGGCAATCCGTTGGGGTGCCGATACAGTGATGGACCTCTCTACAGGAGAGAATATCAAGGCTACACGCGAGGCTATCCTCCGCAATACCCCCGTGCCTATCGGTACGGTGCCGCTCTACCAGACACTCGAAAAGGCTGGCGGAAAGGTTGAAAACCTCAGCTGGGAACTATTCCGCGAGACTCTTATCGAGCAGTGTGAGCAGGGTGTCGACTACTTTACTATCCACGCTGGTCTGCTTCGCGAACATGTTCCTCACGCTACAAAACGCGTCACAGGTATAGTCTCTCGTGGAGGATCGATCATGGCTAAGTGGATGATGCTCAACAAAGCAGAGAACTTCTTATACTCACACTTCGAGGATATATGCCTGATACTCAAAGAGTATGATGCAGCATTCTCGCTGGGCGATGGACTACGTCCCGGCTCAATCGCCGATGCCAACGATGAGGCTCAGTTTGGGGAGCTAAAGGTGTTGGGTGAACTAACTAAAATAGCGTGGAGACACGATGTGCAGGTGATTATCGAGGGTCCGGGTCATGTGCCAATGCATAAGATCCGTGAAAATATGGATCTTCAGGAGAGCCATTGCCACGGAGCGCCATTCTACACCCTCGGACCTCTGGTTAGTGATGTCGGTGCAGGATATGACCATATAACATCGGCTATCGGTGGCGCGATGATCGCATGGTATGGAACGGCAATGCTCTGCTACGTAACGACAAAAGAGCACCTCTCTCTCCCCAATAAGGAGGATGTACGCGAGGGTGTAATAACATATAAGATTGCAGCACATGCAGCTGATATTGCTAAGGGTCACCCCGCAGCAGCTATCCGCGATTTGGAGATGAGCAAGGCTCGCTATGCCTTCCGCTGGCGCGATCAGTTTAACCTTAGCTACGACCCTGCACGCGCACGCCTATTCCATGCCGAGATGATAAAGGAGGGTGCTGAGCGAGGTAGTGACTACTGCTCGATGTGCGGTCCCGACTTCTGCGCAATGCGAATAACAAAGTCAATCAAGGGGTAGAATTTAACTCCACTGTTAGATATGAGACTAGATCTAATCTACTTTAGTGCAGCTGGCACTACAAAGAGGGTCGTTGAGGCTATTGCTGAGGGTGTTAGCTCTACAGTGAGTGGTGTTGATGTGATAGAGTATCCACTGATTAAGATGAATGCAGTGGAGACAAAGATCGAGAGTGGTGATCTGGCGGTTTTTGCTATCCCGGTCTATTCGGGTCGCGTGCCAGCCGTTGCGGCAGAGCAGATACGCCTATTCAAAGGGGATCAAACACGTGCTATTATTGTCGCGGTATATGGCAATAGGGAGTATGACGATGCCCTTTTGGAGTTGAAAGATATTGTTGAAGATGGGGGTTTTGTAGCTATTGCAGTTGGTGCATTTGTTGCTGAACACTCGATCTTTCCTAAGGTTGCTGCGGGTCGTCCCAATGAGAGCGATCTGCAAAGGGCTAGGGAGTTTGGGGCAGAGGCGTGCCAAATCATCCCAACAGATAAAAGACTCTCCATCCCGGGAAACAACCCCTATAAAACTCCGGGAAGCAACCCTCTCACCCCCAAGACCAATAAAGGCAGATGCATCAAGGCGGTCAAAGGGGATAAGGATCTGTGTGGTATCTGTGCCGCAGCCTGCCCTGTAGGGGCGATAGGTTCGCCCAAACCATCGACAGATAGTGATCTGTGCATCAAGTGCGCCCACTGCATAGCTATCTGCCCCTACGATGCAAGAGAGTGGGGAGGTCTGCTCTATAAGATGGCGGAGAAGAGGTTCGTAAGCAACTACTCCGCCCCTAAAGAGGCGGAGCTGTTCTATCTATTATAATAATCAGGAAGAGTGTTAGTTAAGAGTCTGTTTAAGAAGGATAGCTAACGACTCTGCCACAGCCCTATCAATAACATTGCTACGCTCAGTGCCGCAGTTCTTTGTTGAGGCGTAACATCCGTTGGGTGTTGACAATGCAAACCACACTGTCCCTATCGGCTTCTCCTCGCTACCTCCTGTTGGTCCTGCTATTCCAGTTGTTGCAATGGCATAGGTGCTGTTCATCGCCTTGCGCACCCCATCTGCCATCTCTATAGCCACCTCTTCACTTACCGCACCAAACTGCTCTAGTGTACCCCTCTTCACCCCCAGCAGCGACATCTTCGCCTCGTTACTATAGGCTACCACACCTCCATTGAAGTAGTTTGACGCACCAGCCATAGCGGTAAATTTTGCCGCTAATGCACCTCCGGTACAGCTCTCCGCCACCGCTAGAGTCTCCTCTCGCTGCAATAATTGAGTGTGTATCAGAGACTCTACTGTCGCACCCTCATAGCCGACAACATGCCCTGCGATGATACCCTCTAGCTCTCTAAACAGCTTGTCAAAGAGGCTATTTGTAGCATCTATATCTGCAACCTCGTATGACGACAACCGCAACCTCACCCCCTTAGCATTGGGGAGGTAGGCAAGTTTAATCTCACTAGGTAGAGCATCCTCCCAGCTCTCTATTCTCTTTGCTAGGAGCGACTCGGGAAGAGAGGCGGTAATCATCGTTCTATGGAGTGTCGGTTTGAGCTTAAAACGCTCCTTTAATCTCGGCAACACCTCATCCGTCATAAGCCCCTTCATCTCAAATGGTACACCCGGGAGGGAGATCATCACCGAGTTGTCATCCGTAAACCACATTCCCGGAGCTGTGCCATGGCGATTGAACAGCACTTCGCAGCACTCTGGAACCATTGACTGTGCATGGTTAAGCTCATTGTACTCGATACCTCTATTGGCTAGAAGAGTGCGAACATGCTCTGAGACACTCTCATCGCGACGCATGCCACAACCAAATAGTTTAGCGAAGCACTCCTTCGTTATATCATCTTTCGTCGGTCCCAAGCCACCGGTAACGATCACAAGATCGTATCTACCCATCGCCTCACCAACACTCTCGATTATCTTATCTGCACTATCGCCTATCGCCCTCTTCTGCTCAACTACGAACCCTATTGAGCCTAGTTGTTGAGATATATATGTTGAATTTGTATCGACAATCTGCCCTATTAGCAACTCATCGCCTATTGTTATTATTGCTGCTCTCATCTCTACTCGTTTATTTCTCTTCTCTTTAAATCACTCTCTATCTTCTGCTTTGCACTCTCTTTTGCTCTCTCTTGTTCGCGATGCTCCTCGCGATGTTGTAGTTCGCGACATATCCTGCGTACCAGAGAGGGACCCTCGTAGAGGAATGCGGTGTAGATCTGCACTAGGCTTGCTCCGGCATCTAACATGATCTCGGCATGCTCGGCACTGCTCACCCCTCCAACGCCTATAATCGGATAGGCACCGCCAGAGTTGGTATGGATATATCGAATCACCTCTACTGCCCTATCAAAGAGCGGATCACCACTCACTCTACCTGTACCTATCGAGTCAACAATCTTCTCTGAGGTGATTAGCCCCTCTCGGCTCTAACTACCCGCAACGGCAACGATACCATCGAGAGG
>JBCQTG010000036.1:0-18854 GCA_047178765.1 Rikenellaceae bacterium
TCTCTGCACCAGGACAATTCTCACATATATCGATCTCTATCCAGTGATCCTTATCCGACCCTGTGATCCAGAATCCAGCGACCCAAGGTGAGTTATTACACTTTAGTCGAGCCTCAAAGTAACCATATTTATATTTTGTTTTGCTGACGAGGAAACCAGAACTATGAGTGTAACCCTCAAGGAGTTTATCATCGCCATGTTTATTGATGCTAAAGACGGCATTACCCCCCTCAACAGCGACATTCGCGGGGTGGAACTGTGTAGGTTGGCGACCCTTCCACCCAGGGTTATAGTCGAACCAACGCTGCTCATCTATCCCCTCACCATTAAACTCATCACACGCGCTCTCAACCTTCACCCAGCCACCTCGATTCTTCTGATCCGACAGTGGGAATTTGTCACTGCGGTGTTTGGGTTTATTTGAAAAGTCAACCGTATCGGTGTAAAATTTTCTCGCCTTAGTGGTTCCAGCAGCCTCTGTTGCCACCTCTGCCATTGATTCAACACATAGACTTGATAGCAGCAGAACCGCTGCGATAGATAGTACTCTATTCATATTGATTTATATATTTTAATGATATAACTCTTCTCATCCCGTTCTCATTTGAGATTACTATTTTAGACTCTCCGACAGCTCCAACATTGGGCTGAACAATCACCAATGCTCTACCATTATGGGTGATGATCCTATTGCTCTTATGGCTGCCGACAAATTTATTATAGCCATTATCCACACCTAGAATAGTTGTTTGTTCATCTGCCGTTATGGTTAGCTCTAGAGGCTTATCTGTGACTCTCGTTCCCCTCAAATCTTGAAGTTCAATCTCTATATGAGCGAGGTCTCGACCATCGGAAATAACAGAGCGACTATCGCAATTAGCATAGATCTGCGAGATCTCACTTGTGCTACGAAGTGAGTATTTCGACTGCTCCTCTCCATCCTCACTTAGACCCACAGCCACCAACTCGCCGCTGCTATATGGAATCTGCCAGAGGATAATATTCTCATCGGCAAAATCGGAGCGACTCTTAACCCCTAGGCTTTTATCATCGAGCAACAACTCTGCTTTAGGTGAGTTCGTGTAGATCTGAACAACAATTTGTTCCCCCGGTACATACGACCACCTGTCAAATGTGTCAAACCACTCCCATTTGCGCAGAGGATCTTTTCGGAAGATGGTCTTGAACGAGCCATCTTTTTGGATTTTAAACTCACTCTGCGATGCTGGTGTAGTGACAATATGGGTCTTTGGTGTCTCGTTCCAGAGTGTCTCGAAGAACTCTCCACGAGCTGTTTTGAAACATGCAAAGTCGAAGAGTGAGTAGGTGCCACCCTTAGCGGGATAGGGTCCATTCTCTCCGATATAGTCTACACCAGTCCATAAAAATATTCCGGAGATATAGGGTTTATCCACCACCGCTCTCCACTCAAAGTATTGACCAACATTCTCTGAGCCGATAATTGACTTGTCGGGATAACGCCTGTGATCGCTCTCATAGTCGCTATCTTTATAGTTATAACCTACCACATCTAAAGCTCCTACATATCCTGATATTCGTGAGACTACAGGTATTGCCACTCCCGAGGTTATTGGGCGAGTGGTATCAACCTCCTTAATCCAATTCGATAGTTTGATAGCGGTCTTTGAGAGTTCATCATCACCTTTTGATAACTCCTTAAATCTCTGGGTGATTTCGCGCACACTCTCTTCATGGTTATCACCGCTAAATACCAACCCCGTATACCCCGATTTGTTGGCGATTGACCCATAGTAATAGGGGTAAGCCCACTCTATCTCATTTCCGATGCTCCACAAAATCACCGATGGATGGTTATAATCTCGATTCACAAATGCTTTAATATCTCGCTCTGCCCACTCGTTGAAGTGTTTAGGGTAGCCATTTTGTAATGAGTCGGCAATTCCCGACTGTGAGCGTTGAACGATCCATTTACTTTTAACAGCCAGCCACTCATCGACAAACTCATTCATTACCAACAAACCCATAGTATCGCACATTGATAATAGCGACTCCGAGTGTGGATTGTGCGAGGTGCGAATAGCGTTAACCCCTAGATCCTTCATCTTCTTCAATCGACGATAGAGAGCCTTATCATAGAGTGCTACACCGAGGCAACCCAGATCGTGGTGGATATTCACACCCTTGATCTTCACCGACTCGCCATTGAGAAGGAACCCTCTACTAGGGTCAAAGATCGCACTACGGATACCAAAAAACTCACTACGCGACTCTACAACACTACCACCCTGAGCAATGGTTGTTTGCAACTCATAACGTATAGGATTGTCCAGACTCCATAGATTTGGCTCTTTTACATCTATCTGCTCAACCAATGACACTTTGCTATCAGCATCGATCATCGTGTTGATAGTGTTGGTACATATCAACTTACCACCTAAGAGTAGTTTATACTTCACCTCAATATCCTGCTGCTGCTGTGAGATGTTTTTCACCTCTGTCACTACGTTCACCATCTCTAGTGTTGGTGTCGAGATCTGCTGAGCATGTGATGGGATATATATATCGTTGCGGGCGATGAGGTGTACTGGTCGATATATTCCGCCACCGACATACCACCTCTGATCGGCATATGCACGGCGATCGACCCTAACAGCAATTCTATTCTCGTCACTATTAAGATAGGGTGTAAGGTCATACTCAATATCGAGATAGCCATTTGGGAAAAATCCTAAATCATGCCCATTGATCCAGACATTGGCATTGTTGTAAATTCCCTCGAAACGAACAAAAATATTTTTTCCACGATAGCTATTTGACAGTCTAAAATCTTTGGTATACCAACCCACACCACCAGGCAAGAAGCCATTACTTCCAGCGGCATTCTCTTGGGTGTATCCTAGCTCGATACTCCAATCGTGAGGCACCTTCACAGTTTGCCAACCATCCGAGTGGCTATCGTTGTAGAACTCGCTATCTATCTCCCCGAGTCGGAAGTTCCAGCCGCTACCAAAATCATCATCTATTAACGATGAGTTTGACGAGCAGCCAAAAAATGCCACACAGATGAAGATGAGTGAAATTAAACGCAACATATTAGTCTCTATTTTTTGTATACCTCACACAGATATATATTATAGGTATAACCGCATTGGGGGTTTTTTGTTGAGAATAGAGGGGTGTTTTGATCGGAGCCAATTTAATTTCACCCATATCAAAACCCCACCTACGAATCGGACAAAATGCCCCTTGTTCGACATTTTAATTAATATAATTTTGCAGATACAGGAATTAAACACCATTTAAAACTATACAAAACATGAAAGATATGATAAGTAATTAACCAAGCATTTTGCAAAATGCAACTGCATTCACTATATTGAATATAGGAATACAAAGGACCTGAAATTTTAAAGACTAAAAACTTTTTTTTATGAACAAACTTTTACGCACTATTCGCAGATGCTGTTCACGAGGTATTGCTTCGCTGAGCATCATCATTGCGTCTATGGTGTTGCCCTGCTCACTGCATGCAGAGGCGCTCTACCCAATCACAGGTAAGGTGTTTTCGGCGACAGATAAAAGCACAATTATTGGGGCAACGATTCTAATCGAGGGGACACAGAATGGAACTGTAACCGATTTCGAGGGTAATTTCACTCTCCAGACCGACCTTAAAGAGGGTCGACTAGAGGTTCGCTTTCTAGGCTATCATACAATGATGGTCCCCTTCAATACACTAAAGACCAATTATGACATCACTCTAAATGAGGAGGCTGCTGAGCTTAATGAGGTTGTCGTTGTTGGTTATGGCACAATGAGAAAGAAAGAGGTTACAGGAGCTGTTGCACGTGTAAGCAATGAGGATATTTCTAAGATCAGCACCTCGGACCTCGGAACAGCTCTTCAGGGAATGATCGCAGGAGTAAATGTGCAGTCATCGTCGGGAGAGCCGGGAGCGGTTTCAAATATCCAGATCCGTGGTCTAAGTTCTATCTCTGGAAGTTCATCACCACTATATGTTGTCGATGGAGTATCATATGAGAGTGATCCCGGATTGAGTAGCAATGAGATTGAGAGCATTGACGTATTGAAAGATGCAGCCTCAGCCGCTATCTACGGTACTCGTGGAGCTGGTGGAGTAATACTAATTACCACTAAACAAGGTAAGGAGGGACAGGCTAAGATCTCTTTTGATGCCTATTATGGAGTTCAGAAGGTGACCTCTAGTGTAGATCTACTCGATGCAGAGGGGTATACACTATTGAATCAGTTGGTAGCACGCATGAGCGACAGCTACAATGGTGATAACAAAACTTACTCAACACTACAGACCTACCCCGTAAACTTCTTCAACAATTCGAGTCTCTACGATGTAATAATCAACGACTGGGCTCCAGTACAGAACTACGCTCTGAATGTTAGTGGCGGAAGAAAGGATCTAACCTTTAACTTCTCGGCAAACTACTTCTCGCAGGAGGGAGTCATCATCAACTCTGGTTTTGACAGATATAACATTCGCTCAAATGTTAACTTCAAACGCGATAAGCTCACTGTCAACACCTCTGTTGGTCTTGTGATACAGGAGCAGCAGACCCTAGGTTATGGATTGTTGCAGCAGAGCTATAAGAACAACCCTACATCGAGCCAAGTCGATCCAGATGTTAGCATCACTACTGTTGCGGGTGATGATACAGGATTATCCTCTTTTAGCGGTGCATTGAGCAAGATCAAAGAGGATAATAACACCCGAACAAACACCTTTACAGGAAATTTCTTCATCGGTTATGATATAATCAAGGGTCTAACCATCTCTTCTCGATTGGGACTTAACTACACCAATACGAAGAATGTGGTAATCAACCCTCTCTTTGAGATCTACGATAGCGATGGTGAGCTATACACCAGTACAACATATAATTCGCAGATATATAATAAAGCAGCCCTAAGCACCTCACTAACCTCTGAGACGATGATTAACTACTCTAAGAGTTTTAATGGTCACGATTTTAAGTTCACCGGAGTATTCAGTGCTGAGCAGTATGAGTATGAGTCGTTCTACGCTCAGATTCAGGATCTCTACACCAATGAGATAACCTCTCTCAATGCTGGAACAGCAGACAAGCAGGTTGGTACAGGCTCAGGACAGTGGGGGCAGGATCGTACAACCTCACTACTAGGAATGTTAGGACGAGTGCAGTATAACTATAAGAGTCGATATATGGCTAGCGCATCGCTACGCCGAGATGGCTCGTCACGTTTTGCAGCAGACAATCGATGGGGTTACTTCCCCTCAGCATCTGCGGGATGGAATATCTCAGAGGAGCAGTTTTGGAGCAAATATAAAAAGACTATCAATGCCTTGAAACTCCGCGTAAGTTATGGAACAACAGGAAACCAAAACTTCACCGACTACTCATATAGCTCTGAGGTCTATAACAATTATGACTATACCTTCGGTACAGGCTCTGATGAGAATCTCGGTCTAGGTTATACACAGACGGCATTTTCAAATGAAGATGTAGTTTGGGAGACCACCAAGCAGGTCAATGTCGGAGTGGATCTCTCGCTGTGGCACAGTAAATTGAATGCATCGGTAGACTACTATAAGAGTAATAAAACCAATATGCTCTTCCCGATGGTTGTACCTCCATCAAATGGTTCTGGTGAGAGTTCAACAGTTATTCTCAATGCAGGAGATATGACCAATGAGGGATTTGAGGTTGCTCTCTCTCATCGCAATAGCATCAAGAAATTCAACTATAATGTCAATTTCACTGTGTCGCAAAATGTTAACACAGTGACTGAGATGGGTGGTGAGAGCGATATGTACTTCTTCTCGGATGGTAAACCTGTCACCTACACTGATGATTTGGTGACAGCAATCAAACCCGGCTACGAGGCAGGTGCATTCTTTGTGATGCCAACAAATGGTGTTATTGATACTTATCAAGAGTTGGCTGAATATCAGAAACTCAACTCTAGTGCGCGTATGGGCGACCTGATCTATGTCGACACCAATGGTGATGGAGTTCTCAATGACAACGACCGTGTATATGGAGGTAGCGGACAACCCGAGTGTGAGTTGGGCTTGAACCTATCTGCAGATTGGAAAGGTTTCGACATCTCGATGAACTGGTACGCCTCGTTGGGCAATGAGATTATCAACGGAACAAAGATCTACACCTATCAGGAGGGAACAAATGCCGACCTGATCTATATGTGGACCTACACCAACGAAACCTCAACAATCCCTACGTATCGCGGTGTTAGCGACCACGACAACTTCCGCTCCTATGCAGATGTATGGGTTGAGGATGGTTCATTCTTGCGCTTGAAGAGTATTATCTTTGGTTATTCACTGCCAAAGAAGATCATCTCGAAGATTGGCTTGGGCAAGTGCCGTTTCTATGTCGCAGCGGATAATATCCTTACCATCACTGGATATGATGGTTACGACCCAGAGGTTGGAAGCAACGGATTGTCTACACGAGGTTTGGACTTTGGTACATACCCAATCAGTATGCAAATTCGCGGTGGCTGCCAGATTCAGTTCTAATTTTAACACTATTACATCATGAAAATAAAGAGTTTAATAAAGATAAAGAGCATAGTTCTATTTGCTCTCTGCATGGGATCGTGTAGTGATTTCTTAGAGCAGAGCAACCCGAACTACCTCTCTACCGACAACTACTACTCGACGGTGTCGGAGTGTAGTGGTGCATTGAATGCGGTGTATAACGCATTTAAGGATACGAGCAACTTTACAAGTGCTACAAAAGAGAATTTCCGTGCAGACATGGGTATACAGGCTCAGGTTGGACGATCGGCATTCACCGAGGCTGCCTATCTACAGAACTTCACTAATGCCTACTCAACGGCATCGGAGAAGTGGGCATCGATCTATACAGGTATCTTCCGTGCCAATCAGGTTTTGGAGGGGTGTGAGACACTGCTACCATCATTGACCTCAGAATCGGACATCGAGGATCTCAACCAGATTATGGCTCAAGCATATCTACTAAGGGGTCTGTTCTACTTCTGGTTGAACACAACATTCAACGGTGGTGCTGTTCCTTATCTTGATAGTGTCTCTCAGTTGGAGGCGGATTACTACAATCGCACATTGGAGAGTGATCGTATTATCGCCTACTACCGTGCCGATCTCAACAAGGCGATTGATCTAGGCTTGAATGATAAGTGGGAGAGTGGCGATGTAGGACGTGTAACCTCATGGGCTGCAAAGGCTATCCTTGGCAAGAGCTACCTCTACGAAGAGAACTATGAGATGGCAAGGAGTTATTTTAAAGATATTATCGACAACGGAGGTTTCAGCTTGATGGATAACATCGGCGATAACTTCACCTCAGACAATGAGTTCAACGATGAGTCGCTGTTGGAGATCTCGTATAGTGCCACCTACAACACCGAGTTTGGTGATTGGTCTGACTCTTCTCAGTATAACTGGTTCGGAATGCTCTTCTCAAAGGTTAACGCATGGTTGAATATAGTTCCTCCCTTCTGGTTGATCGATGAGTTTGAGAATAAGGAGATTGTCGATACTCAGAATTTTGACAACTGGGTAGAGATGGATTTTGACGACATTGCAGTCGATGGCACCGACTCTAATGGCGATGCCTATAAGAAAGATGTCATCTACGATCAGTGTGGAGAGACCTTTGGCGATGAGTACCTTGCGGTTCATCCTGATACAGGCGAAGAGGTAATCTACAAATACTCATATGTCTATCATCAGTTAGCGAGTGACACCGATTATGATAATAATATCTATGAGCGTGTATCGCTGATTGACCCCGACACCAACGAGTTATACACTGGTGTTGACGAGAATGTAACCTACTCTGAGATGTTCACAAACGATCTCTACAACCCTCTTAAATATGTTAAGATCCAGTGGATTGGTGGTGTACCATATCGTTTGAAGCAATACTCTACGCGAGCATCCTATTCGATGGCTATCAATGGCGACGAGGAGTTGCCATACTACCAAAAAACTGTCAATCGAAAGGCTGGTTTCCATAACCAAGAGTCGGGTTACTATCGCAAACACACCAACTGGGATAAATGGGAGGGTGAGAGTCTTGGTTCACCATCAAAGGCATCATCAATCAACTTCCGTTTGATCCGTCTGGCTGATATTTACCTTATGTATGCTGAGGCATTGATCGAGGGTGGAAGCAAGGAGTCTGGATTTAGCGAGGCGATGGTCTATGTCAATAGGGTTCGCGAGCGTGCGGGAGTCGTTTTGATCGGCTCTGAGACCCTTGCTCAGGCAGAGTTCTTTGGTGATCGCAGCTATCAGGATACAGATATTGATGGTGAAAAAGCTGATAGCGTTAACGACTTTGTGGGCGATGCGTCGACATTGATGCAGCACCTCATGTATAAGGAGCGTCCATTGGAGCTATGTGTTGAGGGAAATGCAATTCGTGCTATCGACCTTAAGCGTTGGGGAGTTACTAAAGAGCGTTTCACAACGCTGTCGCAGCAGAAGTGGATCTTCTACCAGATTAACTACCTCACACCCTATGACAACGACAATGAGGATACCGATATAGATGAGACAAAGAAACTTTACAAAACCTCAAACTGGGGCAAGCAGAAAGATTACACCCATGATCTCGAATCGACCTCATACGTAGACTATGTCGAGGCTGCAATGAACTACAGCTCATCGGTTGCCGATTGGGCTATCCCAAGTACCGAGACAACCACTAACCCAAGTATTGATTAACACAAACAATAGATAATTATGAAAGAATTATTAAAATACGTAATACTGTTGTCTGTTGGACTGGCACTATTCTCGTCATGCAGCAAAGATGACGAGCCACTGAACTCACTCGCCGAGTGTACATGGATCACCTCTGAGGATCAGGGTGTTGCCCCCGATGGATCAACAATCATCGGCAAAGGTGACTATATCTCATTTATGGATGTCTCTGAGGGGTATAACGACCACTTCTGGGAGGTGCCTCAAAATGCAGGTATCTACTTCCTTGAGGGGACAATGTCGTGGGGTGAGAATGATTATGATAGCATGATAAATTACGATGCTTCATATAAAACCTCAGATGAGACAATCCACCTCTACTTCACCGAGGCGGGACAGCATGTTGTCCGTCTCTACAACACCTACTCACAGGCGGTCTCTTACCCCTACGGTGTCTACAACTCTGTCACTAGCTCTTACGATCTCTATTCGTGGGATAGTAAATACATAAACGGAGAACACGTGATGGATATAGACCTCACTATCGATGTCTACGACACAGTATTGACACCATCGGCTGAGGTATATAAAGATGAGGCGTGTACGATTCCTGTAACTACAGGCATTGTGAGCGAGGCATACTACGATGAGGAGCAGAACTACGTTGCTGCGGTCTATGAAAGCATAACGGTTGAGTATGGTGATACACTATACTTCAAAGACACCTCAACCGATCGTCCAAACTCATGGGATTGGAGCTGTACAGCGATGGATTACAGCTATTCATATACCAAAAGCGAAAATGGCGGTCGAGTTGTAGCGATCCCTTTCCAAGCGTTTACATATGCCCCAGCGGTAGATATTAATAACAGCCCACTTACAATCTCGCTAACAGTCAAGAGGAGCGACACAGAGTCTCTTTCGGGAAGTAAATATATCCCTGAGGCATCATCTGCTACTGCTGTGATACCTCTTAGCGTTACGGTTATTCCAACTGCCGATGTCGCGAAGTATGAGGTTGTTCAGATCGATCAAGAGAATCTACAGGTTCAGCTCACTAACTCTCAGTTTATGGAGGGTCTAGATGTGTCAGTTTTCGATACCTCTAAGTTTAATATTTCATGGACAAATAACTATCTGGGTTATGAAGATAACGGAGGAGGAACGATAGCAGTCTCTAGCGTCTCAGTAAATGCGGATAATGCGAGGTATCTCGATGTAGCTCTTAATGAGATGATCTACAACACCGATGAGATTATGTTCTGGTACGAAGATACGCTCACAAATGTTCTCTTCGATGGAGGCAATCTAACGATGTCTAAGCCAACAGAGGCAAATGTCACCACCACCTACGGATCATTCATAGAGTGTGATTTCGAGACTGTGGAGGCATCAGAGGGTTGGTCAGCAACACTTGCTAATGGAACGGCATTGAATGTAATTCCAGATTTCTACTTCATGAATCCACTACAGGATAGTGATAACGACTCAGATTACGTACTCTACATCGATGGTTCACAGAACTCTAGCGGTGTAATTACCCTCTTCTCACCTACATTCTCGGTTGATAAGAGTTCCACTGCAGGCTCTGTCTACTATGTGATATTCAACTTTATGGTGCCAGATGGTGCGAATATTAAATCAGGACTCTCTCCTGCATTTAACACCCTATCTAGCGGAAGCACACAGGGTAGTGATAGCGAGTGGATAACAGGTAATTGGGCGCAGATCAACGGTAAGACAGCGGACACATGGTATACTGCAACCGTTGAAGTTGAAGTTATCGATGCTATCGAAGCTGCTGATATGCGATTGACAATGCGATTTAACGAATACAACGACAAGATCTACATTGACAACTTCTTCTTCGGAAATGTTGAGCAACGTTAGTTATAAATTTTAAACTTTAAATTCTATGATTAAAGATATTATAAAGACTCTCCTTGTGGTGCTTATAGCACTCACAGGGGTGAGGTGTACAGCAGACGAGGATCTGGAGGGTGTCAACCCTCAGCTCTCTCTCTCGACCTCTACGATGGAGTTTGGCAAGGGTGGTGAGGCTCTTAGCTTCACTATCGAGTGCAATGGCTCATGGTCGATTATCCCATCAGAGCAGACCGAGTGGTTAACACTATCAAAAGAGAGTGGTTCAGGCGGTAGTGAGGTTGAGGTTACAGCCGGAGAGAACCCTACGGTCGATCAGCGTGAGATAACTTTGATTATTAGCTCTGGCTCTGTTAGTGAGGTTATTATCGTCACACAGGTGCGTGGTGATGAGACACTATCTATTGAGGAGGAATCGCCATATGCAGTAGCTAAAAACTTTAATACTCTCGAGATCAACATCGTTAGCAACTCTTCGTGGTCTGCAACAACTGCCCAGACATGGGTTAAGCTATCGCAGAGTATCGGAACAGGTGATGATACGATAACTATCGAGGTTGAGGAGAATACTACAACATCATATAGAGAGGCAGTAATCACATTTGCAGCCAACTTAGGTGAAGAGTGTGAATTTAAGATCGTGCAGTCTGAGGGTGACCCCTATATCACCCTTGGTTCAATTGCCGACTTCACATATAGCGGTGGCACTAAGTACCTAAAGGTTAATACAAATACCTCGTGGAAGATTCTCGATGCAGCAAATATTCCAACATGGTTGACTCTAGGTCAGACAAGTGGTAACGGCACAACCGATCTTATGGTAAAGGTTGACTCACACCTAGAACGAGAGGTTAAGGAGTACACGTTGTCATTTGATATAGATGATGATGACAAAGCCGATGAAACATGCAATATCTATCAAGATAAAGCACCGTTGTTGTTGGTAGCTGATCCAACAGAGATTACATTCCTCTCAGGAAAAAATTCTGAGGATATTACCATCGAGAAGAATGATGAAGACACATGGTCAGTTGTTATTCCAGAAGATGCACAGAGTTGGTTGAGCGTTAGTGACGAAGATATTGATGGATTTAAACTCAACGCAACAGCACAAACAGAGGGAGACCCAGAGCGTTCGGCAATCGTAACGGTGAAGTATGATGACACTGATTACGCTACAACATTTGCTGAGATTAAAGTTACTCAGAACTCAGTAGCTCAGGATGCTGCTGCATATACAATCTCGATCGTTGATGACAATACTCTTGAACTCAATGTTACAGGGACAACATTTGCAGATAATCAGGTATTCACCGCTAGCAACTTCAAGATGAGCTATACCAATAGCTACAATGACGCAAGTTTGAGTGGAGATATTGCAATCTCTTCGATGACTCTCGATAGCTCAGTTAAATCAAAGGTAACAATTGAACTAGCAGAGAGCTTCTACAACACCGATGAGTTGACCCTAGAGATGACCTCAGGAGATGCAATCACTATGAATGACAGCTCTGTATTCTACCCTACAAAGGGCGAGACAGCCGATGTCGCAATATCGTACACTACATACCTCTCTGAGGATTTTGAGACAGACGGTACTGCTGCTACTGCTGGATGGCAGGGAATATCAAACAAATGGAATAGTATTGGCAATTTTTACTATTCAAACACAAATACAACAGGTAATACTAGTAGTTATGTAGCTTGTCTAGATCCAACAGGCGGGTTAACAGACGGAAGTGATATATTGGTGATATTTTCATCTACTTTTGATGCTAGTGATATTGCCGCAGGCACTGTGTTGAATTTGAGTTTCGATTATATGCTTACTGCGCAACCATCCGCAAGTTTCAATCATCAGCCTGCATTTAATACTGTGTCGGCTTCTGATATAAGTAGTTATGCCAATTCGTTTAATGCTACTACTACATGGGCAAATACTGGATGGTTTACGGTTGGTACTAGCACCTCTGTAAATACATGGCTTACACAAAAATCAACTCATACAGTAGCTACTCTATATGAAGGAACTGATATGCGTTTGTCACTGCGTATTTCTAATATAACAGATGTTCAGCTTTTCGATAACTTCTCACTAGACGATGCCGTAGCACGTACAAATTAAAAACACTGCAAAGATGAAAAACATAAGAGCATTATTATTAATCATCCTCTCTCTCGTAGGCTTCGCAGCCTGCGAGAAGAGCGATCGAGCAGAGACAACCCTCTCTACTACAGAGACATATGAGGTGACAATCGTGTCGCTAACCAGCGGTACGGAGATGGCTGAGGATGTCTCAAAATATACCGTTTTCTACCAGATTAACGACCTCGTAGCGTGGCAAAACGACTACGTTACAGAGCGTTATAATACTATCGACAAGGTAACTTTCGGCATCAATGCTGATATAGACCTCTCATTTGAGGAGGTCTATTCGGGCGAGGTGACCGTGACAACCAGCACTGGAAGTAGTGTAGTAGGCGTAAACCTACGTCGCAAGTTTGAGCTACAAGCAAATGGCGAGGGCGAGGGAACAATGACAATAACTGAGTATAATGGCTCTTCTGCGACCTACTCAGTGACAGTGACTCAGAATAGCGAATATGCTAACTAATAAACAAAAAGAAATGAAAAAGATACCTTTTATAATAGCACTAATGGCGATGGCAGGTGAGATATATGCTCAGGATGCCACTGTCACTCTCGACTACTCGGTGCAGCGATACTTGGATAATGTGTCGGCTTTCGACCGTGGGAAGTATATCAATATACACTCGAGCTCAAGCACAGACACTGATCTCAATGCACTGCTCTCAGAGTATGACATTGGACTAGGACGTCAGTTTTGGGGTCCGCTACAGGATAATGATTGTAGTAGTGGAGATTTTGATGGAGATTATAGCTCTCTGATGTTGAGTGATACTAACACATCTGTTAAAGCGATAGACACAGACAACACAATGATCTACACCACAAATACCAATAGCTCGAAGTTCTCAGCCGACATTGATCCTGAGGAGGCTGCCGAATATGTGGTAAACTGGTTTAACAACTCTAACGACACAAAGACTACTGTGCCAGCATATTACGAGCCATTTAATGAGCCGTTTATCCATGCAAATGAGTTTTCGGATAATGGTTACAGTGATGACGATGTAGTTAAGGCGCTTATGGCGGAGATCTACGCTAAAATTGGTGAAGCAATTCACAACGATCAATATCTATCGAATATGGGTGTGATAGGTTACTCCGATGCCTACCCCTCGTATGAGCTTAATGACTTCTCGCAGTGGACGAACAATATGAAGATGTTTATGGATAATGCGGGAGAGTATATGGATGGTTTCTCAACCCACCTCTACGATGGTATAAATGTCGTTGGTGAGAGTACCCTCCGTTCGGGAAGTAACTCTGAGGCGATCCTCGATATGGTGGAGACATATAGCTATATCAAATGGGGAGTGGTGAAACCTCACGCAATATCTGAGTATGGAGGAATCACATCACTCGAAGATGGGCAGACGAAAGATTACTTCTATGCGACGTCGGCATACAAGGTGCTACCATCGATCAACCACATTATGTTCAACCTCATCGAGAGAGAGGATAATATGATTGTGTCGATCCCATTTATCGGTGATAAGGCGACTTGGCACCTCACAGAGAGTACAAACTACACTCCCTACTGTTCGGTTATTTTCATGCCCGATGATCCAACTAATGCGAGCGGTACAACATGGTATAGAAATGACAAAGAGAAGTTCTACATGCTATGGAAAGGTGTTTCGGGAGATCGTGTGCAGATTCAGAGTGACAACCTCGATGTTCAGACCCTTGCGTTCCGCAGCGGAAATACACTCTATATCGCCCTCGACAACTTGGAGACTGATATTGAGCAGACAGTGAATGTCTCGAACTTCACTGGTTGGGGTAGTGTAACAGCAGTTACCGAGCGTGCATTTAGTGTTGATCTCGACTCTACAGGAGATGTTAGCTACGAGGAGATATCTCACGGAGCATCGATGCCCGAGACAGTGACCCTTGCTAAGAGCGGAACAACGGTGTTGGTGGTTAGCTTAAACGATACAACAGGAATAACTAACACGATAACTCGTAAGAAGTACTACAGCAATACATACCTACATAGCATAACTGCAAATAGGGCAATGAACTTTGGGTTTACAGGTGTCGAGACAGGCTCCGGCTATGGACGCGCCATCGCTCGTATATCGCTAGGTAAGTCAAAGACAAGTTCAACAGCTGGCTACACACTCGAAAAACCAATTGTAACAATCAACGGAACAGAGATCACATTCCCCGACAACTGGCGAGGATACAATCAGGCGGGACGAAGCGACTTCTTTGGAACTTTCGAGGTTGAGTTTGATATTTCACTGCTCCAGAGCGGTTCGAACACTGTAGAGGTGACCTATGACTCTACAGGCGGATATATCTCATCGGTAGTTCTACAGGTGGAGACCTACGCTACTCAGCCATCGACATACTCAACAAGTATCCAGAATGGAAATTTTGAGTCGACAGATATGTCTTACTGGACTCCATTCAGCCCACTCGGTAATATCAGCATCGAGACATCAGCACCTCTTTCGGGATCAAGATCGTTGAAGATAGAGGGTAAAGCAGGTGTCTTTCAGAATGTAGCACTAGAGGATAAAGAGTATAAGTTGGGTGCAACCGTAATGTCAGATAAGAGTGGAACGGTGATATTGAAAATGGAGGGAAATAAAGGAGAGATAAAGAGTGAGACCTTCACTACCTCAACCTCAACAGATGCATTCTACCTTAGAAATATAGAGTTTACAGATGGCAGCACAACCGCAACCGTTTCAGTATACTCAACCAACAGTGACCAAACAATGTTGATCGACGACGTTAGCTTATCAGCAAACTAAAACAAACTATACTGTTATGAGAAAATATTTATATAAATTTGTAATTGTCGCTGCTTTAGCAATTTTTGCTTCGTGTACCAAAGATGAGGTAGATGATAATTTGGGAGCTATTGTAGAGCCGATAGAGAATGTGGAGCTTAACGCCGCTCTTCGAGATATGGGTTATAGCTATGATGGTAGTAGCTTGATTTGCGATGATATGGTTCTTGCCACCACATATCTCGATCTTAGCAACCGTGGGCTAACATCGGCATCGGGATTGTTGGCATTTGAGAATCTTACTCAGGTCAATCTACGATCGAACAATTTTGGATCTTCATTTAATTTTCGTGAACTTCCTGAGACTATCCAGATTGTTGACCTTTCGGATAATGAGTCGGTAGATACCTATAGCGGATTGATAATGTCTGTTTCGGGTAGTGTGCCACGCCCCAACCTAAAGAAGATCCTCTTTCCCGAGTCGGTGAAGTGGAATATGGGTGAGGTGGTGAGCTTTGCTAAGAGCGAGGTTGGATTGAGTGCGGAGCTATCGTTGGTAGATGTTGATGGTAATTTTGTAGAGAGTTACACCTATCTACGCAGTGTGCCGAGCATCCAGCTTAAGGCTGATTTGATGGATCTATACCCATCGCTCTTTAACACTAGTGGATATATCGACCTCACTAATACTCTCACGGAGGAGGTTGATCTTGTCCTCACGGGTGAGTATAGCTCCCTTGAGGGAGTTGAGTATATCATCTCAAACCCATCGTATAGTGGTCCTGAGGGTAGGGTTGTTATCCGTGCTAGTGAATCGACACCATATGAGATGACCTATCTCAAACCCAACTACAATATCAAATCGTTGACAATAGAGAATGTCGATACCCCAAATGGAATCGACCTCTCAAATGCCTCGCTGCTGACAACACTAAAGGTGGTTAACAACGCTTCGTTGACGATTCTCGATCTACCATCGACATTTATGGGTAGCGGGGTGACTAGTAGTAGTATCTTTAGCAATGACCTTACGGTTTCGGATTGCGAGAGCCTTACTCAGTTGACACTTCCTGTTGGTGGTACGGCTATTGGCAAGTTGCATTTCGAGTCACTTCCACTCTTGGCGGAGTTGAATCTATCGAGCATCACTACACTGCATACTATGGTGTTGAAAGATATGGCAGCAACGAGAATCCAGACCCCTACGACTTTGAGTATCTTTGCCGATGGCTGGGGTGATACATCGCTCTATGGAGCTAAGTATGTCTATCTTGCTACTGATGATACGATGGAGAGTTCAATTCCTGTGAGTAATTTTGAGACTACCTGTAGTATCAATCTAGTTACAATATATGATGTAAGCGATTTCTATTAGTAGTAAATCTTTGATATTAAAAAAAGTTTTATTATATTTGTTCAACTAACTACCGAACAGATGAATAAAACTTTTTTTATATCTATTATACTCGCTCTGTTGGGGGTGAATGCCTTTGCAGAGGATATTTCGAGCGAATATGTCAAAACGACAATAACATCGTTCAACGGACTTCCACAAAACGATGTGCATGATATTATCCTCGACTCCTATGGTTTGATGTGGATGGCGACAAATGATGGTCTATGTTGCACGGACGGAGTCGATTTTCGCACATTCTCAGTAGGTAAAGCAGGGTTAGGATCAAGCCTCATTCTATCTATCGCTGAGGATAGTAGAGGTAATATCTGGATCGGTACAGCCGACAAAGGGCTATACTACTATATGCGTGATAGAAATAGATTCTATCACTACACCGAGCTATTCGACAAAACAATAGAGCTAAACACTATTGTGAGTAGCATCAAGTCGATCAAGATAGATCCAAGCGGTGTTATCTGGGCGCATAACCGACCCAACACAACCATTCTGAGGATTGAGTTTGATATGACTCAGATGAACATACGTAGTATTAAAACACTGCCGATAGCTGGCTCTGGGCGACTGACAGAACTCTCGATAGCACTTGTCAAAGACCAAGTATATATGAGTGGCGCAAATACTCTCTACCTCTACAATAATGAGCTGGAGCAGTTTGTTAAGGTCGAACAGGCTAAGTTAAGGAGCAATTCGATGGCGATATGCAGCAATGATAACTGGATCTTTCTATCGCAATCAAATGGTCTCTATTGCTATAATGTCGAGACGGCTGAGGGATTTTACACCTCGCTAGAACTCATGCCTACCAAAATCAAATGGATAAATAATGCTCTGTGGATCACCTCAAAGAGTGGATTGTATCGATGCACATTTGACTTCGCAAATAACCGCCTAGAGAGAATAGATCGCATAGATGAGTATGAGAATCTTTTCCCAGTAGCTATAACAGCTGATAATTGCGGCGGTGTATGGATAGGATTTACCAAGGTCGGAATCAAACGTTATGAGGAGGATCTTACTCCATTTATGCTTAGAGATGGATTTGGAAATGATATTATCCTCTCTATATCAGCGATGTCGAATGGTGATATATTTGTTGGCACAGAGGGATCAGGAGCATATATTATCGATAACAAGAGTGGAGTTGAAGGAGATATTAAGCGGAATCTACGTAAAGGCTCAACAGCATTCTCTATGGATTACTCTGCTCATAATGGAATGATATACCTCTCAACACGCTCTGCTCTATACCAAATAGACCCGAGCAGGGATTACACACAGCAGAAGATACTCGAAAATACATCTATTCGCAAGTTGCTCTCTCATGATAAATATATCTGGATGGCGACATATGATTTTGGACTGCTCCGCCTCAATATCGATAGCGGTGAGTGTATATCTGTCGAGGGTCTCCCCTCGCCCATTGTCCGCAACTTAATGGTTGACAAGGGGCAGAATTTGTGGGTATGCACCAGCAAAGGTGTTGTGAGAGTCGACAATGAGCAGCTTGATAGAGCTATGCCAAAGGTAAACAACACACTCTTTGAGAGCAGTGAGAGCCACTACTCCATCCCGATAATCGAGGATCAAAAGGGTGAGATATGGTATGGAACTCTAGGCTCTGGATTGTTGAGGTTGACACCGATTGATGGAGACAAAAGATACAAACTTAAGAGATACTCTATCGAGGATGGGTTGCCGAGCAACACCATTAAGTCGATCATTGAGGATAACCACGGAACAATATGGATCTCGACAAATAGAGGCTTAAGCCACCTCACAAAGAGCGATGATAAGGGGTTGGAGATAAAAAACTACAATATTAGCAGCTCACTTAATAACTATGAGTTCTGCGAGAACTCATCCTTGAAACTACCCTCTGGCGAGATTCTCTTTGGTGGAGTGAGGGGTATTACCCACTTCAACCCCTCAAATTTCAAGATCGACGAT